>JAGAHX010000068.1 GCA_017626845.1 Bacillota bacterium | reverse complement strand
GGTTGGAGTGAACCGTATTGAAAGCCGTCATGATCCCAGGAATCCCCATTCCGGTATGGTCATGAAAAAGTGCGGCATGAAATATGAAGGCACTTTGCGCAGTTCAGATAGAAACAACCAGGGTATCTGTGATGCAAGCTGGTACGCCTTGCTAAGGTCAGAACGATAGTAGCATAGTTTGTGCTAGTTAAGCCTACTGGCTTGATTATAAATATCATTTTAAGGAGAGTGCTGTTTGAAAAAGTACAACACACCGGAGATTGTCGGCTGACCGGGAGGTTTGCAGACGATCAGAACAAACCTCCCGCCCAAAGGCAATTGCAGTCAACAATTTTCAGGAGGAAAAATAATGAATACAAATGACTACACCATTCGTTTAGAAAGAGCCGAAGACTACAGAGAAGTCGAAAATCTCGTCAGAGAGTCGTTCTGGAACGTCTATCGTCCGGGATGCAGCGAGCATTATGTGATCCATGTACTTCGGGACGATCCGGCGTTCATCAAAGAACTGGATCTCGTCATGGAGCAGGATGGCAGACTGATTGGACAGAATATGTTCATGAAGACGATCATCGAAGCGGATGACGGCAGAACGATCCCTGTCCTGACGATGGGACCGATCGGCATCACGCCGGAGCTCAAGCGCAAGGGATATGGAAAGGCGCTGCTCGACTATTCCCTGGAAAAAGCAGAAGGACTAGGCTACGGTGCTGTTCTGTTTGAGGGCGATATCGGATTCTACGGCAAGTGCGGCTTTACCTATGCCCGTGAGTTTGGTCTCCGCTACCATGACCTGCCGGAAGGCGCGGATGACTCCTTCTTTCTCTGCAAGGAACTGATTCCGGGATACCTCGATGGCGTTACTGGTGTATACCAGACGCCGCAGGGGTATTACGTGGAGGATTCTGACGTCGAAGCGTTCGACAAAGGTTTTCCGCCCAAGCAGAAACTGAAACTGCCGGGGCAGATTTTCTAAACGAAACTAAGGCAGAGAGTCGGGAAAAGAATCACTGGCTCTCTGCCGATTCCAGTTTGTAGAACAGACATACAATGGCTCCCACATTGCCATCACCGGCGGCGGGGAGCGGAAATTAAGGAAAGAAATTTATGGTGACCAAAAGATAATTCATTGCGTATGGGAACATAACGGCTAGTCCTGGATCGACGGATTGAAATAGATCGGGAGTTGTCTGGAAAGCAACTTCAGGTTGCGAAAACGCAAACTGAGGTTGGTGGGAAAAAGGCGGCGTCTGCTTTATGATCCTTTTGCAAGGAGGCGAATCGTATGAGTTTTGGAGAAAACCTACAGGCAATTAGAAAGCAAAATCAACTCTCGCAGGAAGGATTGGCAGAAATGCTGGGTGTAAGCAGACAGGCTGTGTCAAAATGGGAGCTTGGAGAAGGGTATCCGGAAGTCGACAAACTCCTCATCCTGTCGAAGAAGCTGAACATCTCATTAGACAGTTTGCTCAGAGAAGAAAACACGGTGATTTCCGAAGAAGGGAGACCTTCGGATACGATCCGGATCATCTCCCCGAATGAAGGGGTCATCATCAACGCGGCAAAGGTGACCCGTTCACAGCAGTTTAAGGGACTGAAAAACAGCCCTAAATATGCATTGTTCGCTTCTGATGGGAAGGACATGTCTTATTGGGGTGCCCAGAATACATTTCTTGCATGGTATCGGAATCTGGAAGATGTCACCAGAGAAATAGCTGAAATACAGAAGGCTTTGGACGCGGGGGAAGCTTCCTATACGCTGCAATACAGTGTAAAATGCAAACAGAACCTGTTCCGGACAATAGAAGACTGACGAAACAATTAGTAAGAGGGTGATGGTGTGGACCAGAAGGAGCGCAGAAATTATCTGATAAAAAACTTAATTCGAGAACAGGATCGATTTCGCGGAATGGAGATCGCGCAGGATGAGGCCGATGCAAAACTGCAGCTCCGGGCTTTGATGAACGTCCGCATGGCGGCACCGATCACGAAAGAGTTCGAAGAGGTGCAGGATGCCTACCTGCAGGAGGTGAATGCCGGTCGGGGGATCGTTGCACTTTCCGATCTGCAGGAAACGGAGCCGGGGATCATCAAATATCCGTTCTGGCAGATGACCGCAAGGAACCCGCAGGCAGTATACGCCTGCATAAACTATGGGGAGGCGGTCTGCCCGGATGCGATCAAGGAGAGGGCGGTCTGCATTGACGGCGATGTTGGGGCAGTGATAGCAGAAATGAAGCGCAGTTGGAATGAATCTGTAAATTTTAAATAGAATCATTTCGGCCGGCATCCTCGGGCATATACGGTGCCAAGTTATGATATACTACGCTTAAGCATAAATTCTGAAGCAGAAAACGGGGTAAATGTATGAATGACGTACAGGTCATTGAATTAAAGAAATCCATTCTGGAAGACAACGATGCGGATGCGGATCTTCTGAGAAACACGCTGAAGGCGCAGAAGACCTGCCTGATCAACCTGATGTCTTCTCCGGGAAGCGGCAAGACCGCGACGCTCCTGGCTCTCCGTAAGTATTTCAGCGGAAAACTGAAATGGGGCGTCATGGAGGCGGATATCGACAGCGACGTGGATGCCAAGACGATGAAGGAAGCCGGGATCCCTTCCGTGCAGCTGCATACAGGAGGCATGTGCCACCTGGATGCGGATATGACCCGCCAGGGCATCCGCGCGCTTACGGCAGAAGCCGGTCCTTTGGACATGATCGTGCTGGAGAACGTGGGCAATCTGGTATGTCCGGCGGAATTCGATACCGGTGCTGCCATCAATATGACGATCCTCAGCGTGCCGGAGGGCGACGATAAGCCGGCAAAGTATCCGCTGATGTACGAGACCTGCGATCTGCTGGTGATCAACAAGATCGACGCCTGCGCCGTGTTCGATTTCGACTTCGAAAAGGTGGAACGGGACGCGAAAGCCTGCAACGGTAATATCCGGATCTTCCCGGTCTCCGCGAAGACAGGAGAGGGGATCGAGGCTTTGGCGGAGGAACTGCTTGCCGGGATCGCCGCGTGGAACGCATAGAACAGGACGGAAACGATGGAAAAAGTAAGAACGATCGAGATCAACGAATCCGTTTTTGCGGATAACGAACAGACCGCGCAGCAGATCCGGCAGCTCATGACGGAGCAGGGGACCCTGTTCCTCAATTTCATGTCCTCGCCGGGAAGCGGCAAGACGACGCTGCTGACCGCGGTCATCAACAAACTGAAAGGTGAGATGAAGATCGGCTTGATGGACGTGGATATCCAGTCGACGCTGGACGCGCAGCGGGCACAGGACAACACGGGTGTAAGGACGCTGCAGATCCACAACGGCGGGCTTTGTCACATCGATGCGGACATGACCGCCAGAGCTCTTGCAGAGTACGATGCCTCGGGACTGGATCTGATGATCATGGAGAACATCGGCAACCTCGTGTGCCCGGCGGAATTCGATACCGGCGCCCATAAGAACATCACCATCCTCAGCGTGCCGGAAGGGGACGACAAACCCCTGAAGTACCCGCTGATGTATCAGGTGAGCGACGTGGTCCTGATCAATAAGATCGACACGGCCGCGTTCTTCGATTTCGATTTCGAAGCGGCGGAAAAACGCATCCTGGCCCTCAATCCGGATGCCGAGATCTTCCGGGTAAGCGCAAAGACAGGAGAAGGCATCGACGTCTTTTTAGACTGGATCCGCAGACAGGCTGAGGGACTGTCTAAGAAGTAAGAGAGAATTTCAAAAATAGGATTGACAGCATGGAACCGAGGGTATGCTTTCACCGCATACCCTTTTCTGATGGAATAATGGGCCGGATTGATGCTATAATTGGGTCAGATCCAAATCTCATTCGGAGCAAACGGCAGAAAGTGGAGACATCAATGCAGAATCAGATAGAACACAACGGACTCCGACATCATCTTTCGCCGCTGAATACCTGGGCCTTTTCTTTGGGCACCAGTATCGGCTGGGGATCTCTTGTCATCACCAGCAACAACTATCTGGCGACGGCGGGGCCCCTTGGCAGTACGCTGGGACTTCTCCTGGGCGGTGCGGTCATGCTCATCATCGCCAGGAGTTATTTCTACATGATGAACTGCTACCCGGAAGCCGGCGGCGCCTACACCTTCGTCAAGGAGGCGTTCGGTCACGATCACGGCTTTCTGGCTGCCTGGTTCCTGTCGCTCACGTATCTTGCGGTCTTCTGGGCCAACGCCACATCGCTGCCGCTTTTCGCCCGCTATTTCCTGGGCCAGATGTTCCATAAAGGGTATCTCTACACGCTTTTTGGCTATGACGTATACATCGGCGAGGCGCTGCTTTCCATTGCAGCGATCCTCCTGGCAGCGTTTTTCTGCATCCGCTTTTCGAGGGCCTCTGTACGGGTCATGACAGGCCTGGTGCTGTTCTTTTCCTGCGGCATCGCTGTCTGCTTTGCCGGAGCCATGCTGCGCCGCAGCGGGGGCGGAATATCCTTCGAACCGGTCTTTCTTCCGGACAGCGGAGCGCTCTCCCAGGCCGTCCGCATCGCCTGCATCTCGCCCTGGGCCTTTATCGGGTTTGAAAATATCTCCCATCTGACGGAGGAACTCTCCTACGAAAGAAAACGGCTGCACCGCATCCTGGTGACGGCTGTCGTCGCTACGACGGTGCTGTACGTGTTCATTACGCTGCTCTCCGTTACGGCTTATCCGCAGCAATATGCTTCCTGGCTGGAGTATATCCGCGATCTGAAGAATCTGAGCGGCATCGAAGGGCTGCCTGCCTTCTATGCGGCAAATGCCTATCTGGGACGTTTCGGCGTAACGACGCTCATCCTGTCGCTGCTGGCGCTCATCCTCACCAGCCTTATCGGCAATCTAACGGCGCTCAGCCGGCTGTTTTACGCCCTGGCAAAGGATAACGTGCTGCCGGCCCGTTTCGCCGCGCTGACCCGGAACAATACCCCGGGGAAGGCGCTCTCGCTTGCCGCAGGGCTTTCCCTGCTGATGCCTTTCCTAGGTCGTACAGCCATCGGCTGGATCGTGGACGTCACCACCATCGGTGCGACCATTACCTACGGCTTTGTCTCTGCCAGCGCCTGGAAGACGGCGTCCGGGCGGGAGGATATTTCCGACAAGCGTTTTGGTCTGGCCGGGCTTATCCTGATGATCGCCTTCGGCGCCTATACGGTGGTCCCGAATTTGTTCGGTTCTCAATCCATGGAGCGGGAGACGTTCTTCCTGCTTACGGTCTGGGCGATCCTGGGCTTCCTGTTCTTCCGCAGCCTGCTGAAAAGGGACAGGTCTAAGCGATTCGGCCAGTCCATCATCGTGTGGATCGGGCTGCTTTCGCTGGTGCTGTTCACATCCCTCGTCTGGATGAGCCAATCCATCGTACAGTCCACGCAGAGCGCGATCCGCAATCTGCAGACGTTTTACGACGCGGCAGGCGCGGTGGAAGGCGAGGATGCCTTCGTGGCGCAGCAGCTTGCATCGCTGCAGCGGGCGACCGCAGGCAGTATGGCGGTGGTCATCGTGCTGTTCCTGATGTCCCTGGCTACGTTGATGAGCATCTACTCCCTGATGCGAAGACGGACGGAGGAGAGCGAGGCGGAACTGGGCAGCGTGCGCCGGATGGCAAACACGGATGCGCTGACCGGCGTCAAGAGCAAACACGCCTACAGCGAGAAGGAAAAGGAAATGGATCTTGCGATCGCATCCGGGGAAGCCGGCGAATTTGCCGTAGCGATGTGCGACGTAAACGGACTGAAATACGTAAACGATACCTTCGGACATAAGGCAGGAGACGCCTATATCCGCGCCGCAAGCAAACTCATCTGCGATATCTTCGAACACAGCCCGGTCTTCCGGGTGGGCGGAGACGAATTCGTCGCGGTCCTTACGGGAAGGGATTTTGCGGTGAGGGACGAACTGATGAAAACGCTGGCCCGCAGATCCGAAGAGAACATCGCTCTGCAGGAAGTGGTCGTGGCAGGAGGCTGTGCAGACTTCGACCCGGCATCGGATACGACGCTCCGCAGCGTGTTTGAGCGGGCGGACGGCCGGATGTACGAAGAAAAGCAGCGCCTGAAATCCCTGGGAGCCAGAACGCGATAGAAGGAAAGGCAACGATGATCTCGAAACGCACCTATTGGGCAATCTACCGGCTGCTGGACCGGGTCAGCCCCCTGGACAGCGACTGCGGCAAACTCTGCGGTGCCGCCTGCTGCACCTCCGCCTACGAAGATGGGGAGGAGATGGGCATCTTTCTGCTGCCCGGAGAAGAGCAGCTCCACAGCCCGGAAGACGATTGGCTGGACTGGAGCGAGGAGTCCTCTGAGGATATGGGCTTTCCGGAATCCTGGCCGGAGACGGTCTGTTTTGTTCACTGCAAAACGCCGCCCCATTGCCCACGGGAAAAGCGGCCCATCCAATGCCGCACGTTCCCGCTGGCTCCCTATCTGAATAAGAAGGGGGAACTGTCTTTGATCTACAACGACATGGACCTGCCGTACCGCTGCCCGCTCATCGAAGAAGAGCTTCCTCTGAATGACGATTTCGTGCAGGCTACGGAAACCGTCTGGCGGCATATGATCCGCGACAAACGCATTTACGACATGGTGAAGGAGGATTCGGAAGCGCGGGACGAGTCGATCGCGCAGCTTGCGGAACTGCTCGGCTTTTAAGAAATCTCCGTTGACATACCATATCTTGGATGATAACATAGTAATAACAAAGTAATATTTAACCGAATACGATTACGTCGGGAATCAAAGGCAAACCAGGCGAAAGCCTGCGACGCAAAGCTAAAGGGACTGTAAAATGTCAGCCAGCTGCATTCTTGTTACCGGATATGCGGAAACTTAGTGCAGCAAAAAACACTAAGTTTTTTGTTTTTTCGAATGACCCGGAGGATTTTGTGATGCAGCAAATGAATGAAAAAACAGTGCCCACGATGGAACACACAACGGTTATGGAGGTGACGCATAAGGATACGCTCACTGGTCTTCGCACGGGAGAATCCTGCCGGGCGATGCTGGATCAGCTGACGGAAGACATGCGCGAAGGGGAGAGAGATTTTGCCATCGCCATGATGGACGTCAACCGAACGCACTACATCAATCAGTTATATGGAAGAGAAAAAGGCGACGAATATCTGCGGTCTTCTAGCGCGCTGATATGCTATACTTTTAAACACAGCCCCGTCTTCCGCTACGGCGGAGACGAGTTCCTTGCCGTGCTGAAAGGCAGCGACCTGGAAAACAGAGAAAAACGTCTGGATTACATGAACCGGGAGATGGCAAACATGCAGCTGGCTTTCGATGAGTGGAAGAAACTCTCCATCGCCGTAGGCATTGCGTGCTGCTCAGACGAAGATCAGACCGCCATGGAAGTGGTGGAACGAGCCCGCAAGGCCATGCGGGAGGATAAGGAAGATCTTTATGCCCGGCTATAAGGAGGCCTCATGAAGGTTTATAAAGGAAATATCATAACGGTGAACGCAAAGAACGATGTGACCCGCTTCCTCGTGGAGGACGGCGGCCGCATCGTTTTTGTCGGGGACGAACTTCCCGGCGAATTTTTGAAAGCATCCATGGAGGATCTGGGCGAAAAGGCCCTCATCCCCGCATTCTGCGACACGCATCAGCATTTTGCATCGTTCTCGATCTTCAACGCCGGACTCAACGTCATGGAGGCGGAGTCCAACGAGGAGATCCTGAAGATGGCGAAGGACTTTTATCTGCGCTCCCGCTCCAAGACGCTCGTGGCGTTCGGCGCTTCGCCGTATTCCGTAAAAGAGGGCAGACTGGTCTCCCGGCAGGAGCTGGACAGCGTCTGCCCGGATAAACCGTTCTTCATGGTGAAGTACGACGGCCACGCCTGCGTCGTCAACTCGAAACTGCTGGAGGCCGTGGACGAAAAATGCAGCAAACTGAGGGGCTACCATCCCGATACCGGCGAGATGAACCAGGAAGCGTTCTTCGCCGTTTCGGACTACATTACGAACTCGGTCGCCATCCCGGAACTGGTGAAGAGCATGCAGAAAGCCGTGGATTTCGAGGCATCCCGCGGTATCGGCATGGTGCATACCGTATCCGGCGTGGGCTTCCCCGGCGATCTGGACATCAGTCTGGAGAAGTGGTTCGCCAAGTCCGTTAAGTCCGGATTCCAGATCCGGGTGTTCCCCCAGTCCCTGGACGTCGGCGTAGCGCTCAAGCGCAAGCTGCCCCGCATCGGCGGGTGCTTCCAGTGCGCTTTGGACGGCTGTTTCGGGTCACAGGATGCGGCTTTATACGAGCCCTATGCGAATGACCCGTCCAACAAGGGCGTGCTCTATTACAGCGACGAAAAGGTGATCGAATTCTGCAAGGCGGCCAACCGGGCCGGCCTTCAGATCGAGATGCACGCCATCGGCGACCGGGCCTTCGACCAGGCCTGCCGGGCCATCAAGGCGGCGCTGGACGACTATCCCAGAGAAGATCACCGCCACGGCATCATCCACGCCTGCCTGACGACGGAGTGGGGCCGGCACGTCTGTATGGACTATAAGATCCAGCTTCCGATGCAGGTCGCCTTCGACAACTGGCGGCAGGAGCCGGCGGAATACACGGAAGCGATCCTGGGAAAAGAGCGGGCGGCAAGCCTTAATCCCATCCGCACCTTTAAGGATCTTGGCTGCACGGTGTCCTTCAGCTCCGACGGACCCTGCACGGCGCCCGACCCCATCGTCTGGCTGGATAAAGCCGTGAATTACAGCAATCCGCACGAACGGGTAAGCATCCAGAATGCCCTGCGCATGTCCACCTACAACGGCTATTGGGCCACCTTCGACGAGAAGGAGAGAGGTTCGCTGGAGGCCGGCAAGATCGCGGACATGGTCGTCCTGTCGGAGAATCCCTACGAAGTCTCTACGGACCGGATCCGGGATCTGAAGGTGGAACGCACCATCCTCGGCGGAAAACCTTACGCAAAACAAAAAGGCGGGTTTATCCCCACCATTTTGAAAGGTATCGCCGGAAGCGGAAACTTCTAAGCGAGTTCGATCCGGCACTCCACGTTGAGAGAGCCGTCTTCCAGGAACGTCTGGAACAGATAGATATTGTTGTCTTTGCAGCGCCGTATGGTGATCTCCGATCCCAGCGGCGCTTCTTTTGCGAAGTGGATGCGGGCGGACTTTACCCAGTGCTGTCCGCAATCATAGAGCTCCGGGATGAGGTCGCACAGGATATCCAGGTAATAGGTGTTATTCACGTGGCCGTTGCAGTCGCAGTCCCGCAGGGTGACCCGATGAACGCCCGCAGTTTCCATGGAATCCGCCGTTTCCTTGTCGATGTGGAGCTTCTTTTCGAAGAGGGGGACATAATCCCCGTATCTGTAATTCGGGAAGGTGTCTGCGGTCATGCGCAGGATCTTGCGGGTCTCCGATTCTACGAGCGCCCAGTCCGAGCAGCCCCGGGCCATGACTTTTCCGTCTTTGGTGATCTCGTAGCAGCGGTGGATGACGGCGCCTTTGGGCAGAACAGGCCAGGTGCTGGCCTGGACGGGTTCTTCCATCAGGGGAGGCTCCAGGATCTCGATGTCCATCCGGGAGACCATCAGCGCTCTGCCGGAATCCAGCAGCTCATCGTAGCTGGGTCCGAAATGGGCCATGTTGCGGGTGGCTGTCTCGTTGAACTGCCGCAGCACGCCTCCGGCCGTCGCTCTTCTTGCAATATCAGTGTTATACGCATCCATGTACGTATCTCTGGTAAATTTGTAGTCCTGCATGATGTTTCCTTTTCTTTCAGTAATAGACGATTCATTATATCGGTTTGCAATGGACAACTCAACCACAGACTTTTATTTTTATGAGGCAGAAGGTATAATAAATCTGTTAAAGGAGAGCAATATGGAAACCAAACGACTGATCATCCGTCCTTCGGTCTTTGAGGACTGCGTGCGGTTTGCGGAAATGGAAGGCACCGCCGGCGTCCGCAAGGGTTTTACGATGAACAAGGACTGGGATTACAATAAGATAGCGCCGGATTTCGTTAAGAAGAGCCTGGATGACACCTGCGAACAATGGACCATCGTCCTGAAGGAGACCGGAAAGATCGTGGGAAGGGTCATCCTGTGCGACATCAACGAACACTACGATTCTCTGGACATCACCAGGATCTACATCGGCGAAGACGATCTGCGGGGCAAAGGGCTCGGCCGGGAGGCGCTGGAAGCGATGCTGGCCTACAGCTTCGACGAGAAGCATATGGAGCGGGTCACCCTGGACTATCTGACGGGGAACGATGCCTCCAATCTGTACCGCAGCGTTGGATTTAAGGACGAAGGCAATGCCGTGCACTGCGGCAAGAAAGACGGCGTATACGTGGATCTGCACAAGATGGCGATCCTCAGCGGAGAATATTACGGGAGAGAATAAGATACCATGGCGAAACCTATCGACGTAACGATCAAGAATCTGAAGGAACAGAAGGTATACGGTCTGTGGATCCGTTCCTCGCTGACTGCGGCAGGAACGGAGTGGGAGAACCTGATGACCCTGTATTCCCGGCGCTCCGGCGACCGGGGCATCCGCTTCGTCATCCGGGAGAACACCGACGAGAAGCAGGAATGCGATCTGTTCTGCGGCGGACTCACCGG
Source organism: Bacillota bacterium (assembly GCA_017626845.1). GTDB lineage: Bacteria > Bacillota > Clostridia > Peptostreptococcales > Anaerovoracaceae > RUG11894. Next base: position 13,434 of record JAGAHX010000068.1, on the reverse strand, counting down.
CGGCGAGGAGATCAGCGAATTTGAGATCCCGGCAGGGGAATATGCAAGCGTGACGGTTACGCCGAAATTCGGTCTGTTCTTGGGCTCCGCCATCGAAAACGCGGATTTTTATCTGCGCAGCGAGTGGCCGAAGGAGGCCGGACGCAGACTGGACGATCTCCGCGTGGAGATCCGGGACATGCTGGGGAAGAAGCCCTCAATGGAGATCCTGTACCGTCTGCTGCCCGAAGAGTAGGGCATAAAGCGCACGAAAAAACCGCCTGAACGATCAGGCGGTTTTTAAATTCGTTTTTCTTACGCTCTGGTAACTTTGCCGGAACGGATGCAGCTGGTGCAGACGTTCTTTCTAACGACGGTGCCGTTTTCCTCAACTCTTACGCTCTGGATGTTAGCGTTCCACTTTCTTCTGGTGTGTCTGTTGGAGTGGGAAACGTTATTGCCGGATACCTGGCCCTTACCGCAGATCTCGCACTTTCTGGACATGTTCTGAACCTCCTTTAATACCCCGAAAAGGGTTGAAATTATTGCTTTTTAACGCCTTTCGAGGCGGTGTCTATGATTTCAGACAGGTGATATTGTACCACAGCAATTCATTTGAGGCAACAATTTTTTGCAGGGCTATGGTACAATATTTTTGTTTACGGGAGGAAGAGTATGCTGACCCAGGTCAATAACCCCATAGGAACGCTTACGGTAAGAAGACAGATCATCGATCAGATCATCGAACACGCTTTCGAGCCGCTGGAGGGAAAGCTCTGGCTGGCCAACTACCGCGGCACCGTCTCGGACGTGTTGGTGAAGATCGGCGGTTTCGATTCCATTGCAGAAAAGAAGGTGGAGATGCACGAAGACAAGCTCTTTATCCGCCTCTATGTCGTCATCCGGCTGGGCGAGAGCATTACGGAATGCTGCGGCCGGGTGATGCAGTGCATCGCAAAGGATGTGACGGAACTGCTGGAGATCCCTCTCGACAACATCGAAGTCATCGTTACCGGCACGGTCTCCAAGAACAACAACATCGCGCGCAGAGACCTGTCCATGAATTTCCGGCAGATGCTCAACGACCGGAAGATCATCTATGAGTAAAAACGTTACGAAAATAGAATTAAATTCCCCCATGGAGGACCTGAAGGGCGTCGGTCCGAAAAAGGCGCAGTGCTTCGCGAAAGCGGGCATTCTGCAGCTTTCTGACATGCTCTGGGATTTCCCCAGGGATTACGAGGACCTGCGCAGCCGCACCGCCATCGCCGACCTGAAGGAAGGCGAGAAGACGTTGGTCGTTGCCCGGGTCATCCAGGCGCGGTTCGGCCGCGGCTTCGGCAGAAAGCGCACCTTCCACGTGCTGGCGGAGGACGCCACCGGCCGGCTGGACATCATCTTCTTTATGGCCGGCTTTATGGGCAGGACCTTCACCATCGGCGAGGAATACCGCTTCTACGGCAAACCGAAGCTGGAGAAGGGCCGGGCCGTGATGTTCCAGCCCACGTTTTCCAAGGCGGACGACGATGCCCAGGGCGGCATCCTGCCGGTGTATACGTTAACGCGGGGCGTGACCCAAAAGGAGATGCGCCGCTTTTCCCGCCTGGCGCTGGAGCTGGCGGAAGGACAGTTCTCCGGCGATAAGGAGACCCTGCCGGCTTCCGTCATCGAAAGCGCAAACCTCTGCAGCCTGGAATACGCGCTGCGGAACGTCCATTACCCGGAAGGCCGGGAGGAATATTCCCAGGCCCGGTACCGGCTGGTCTATGAGGAACTGTTCGACCTGAAGACCGCCCTGATGCTGAGTAAGGACCGTTTCGGATCCGGCAGAAAAGGCATCGCCTTTACCGGCAAACTGGACGAGGTCTTCGTGGAAAAGCTTCCCTACGAGCTGACGAATGCGCAGAAGCGCTGCCTGCTGCAGATCCGCGCCGACATGGCGTCTCCCCAGGCCATGAACCGGCTCATCCAGGGCGACGTGGGCTCTGGCAAGACTGCTGTCGCCCAGTGCGCCATGCTGAAGGCCGTCTCCAGCGGATACCAGGCCGCTTTCATGGCGCCGACGGAACTGCTGGCGGCCCAGCATCTGGAGACCCTCACGAGGGATTTCGAGGGGCTGGACGTGAACGTCGTGCTGCTGACGGGAAGCCAGAAGGCTTCGGAACGGAAAAAGACACTGGCGGCCATCGAGAGCGGCGAAGCGGATATCGTGGTCGGTACCCACGCCGTCATCTCCGAAAAGGTGAAGTTCAAGGCGCTGGGCCTGGTCATCACCGACGAGCAGCACCGATTTGGTGTAAACCAGCGGCAGATGCTGACGGCAAAGGGCGAAAATCCGGACGTTCTCGTCATGACGGCGACGCCGATTCCCAGAACGCTGGCCGTCGTGCTCTACGGAGACCTGGACGTCTCTATCATCGACGAACTGCCGCCGGGCAGAAAACCCATCGTTACGAAGCGCTACGACGAGGAGACCCGGGCTCAGGCCTACGATCTGATGGCGCAGCAGGTGGCAAAGGGACGGCAGGCCTACATCGTGGCGCCTCTGATCGCGGACTCCGAGAGTATCGAGAGCCGTTCCGCGGAAAGCCTGTTCGAGGAGCTGCAGGAAACGTATCCGAAGATCCGGTTTGCACTGCTGCACGGTGCCATGAAACAGGCGGAAAAAGATGCCGTCATGGAAGCCTTCTACCGCGGAGAAACGGATGTGCTGGTGTCCACGGTGGTCATCGAAGTGGGAATCAACGTGCCGAATGCCTGCGTGATGCTGATCGAAAACGCGGAGCGCTTCGGTCTGGCCCAGCTGCACCAGCTGCGGGGCCGCGTGGGAAGAGGCAGCGAACAGAGTTGGTGCCTCATCGTGACCGGCGAAGACAGCGACATCGCCCGCATGCGGGCTGAGACCATGTGCGAGAGCAGCGACGGCTTCTATATCGCAGAGAAGGACCTGGAGATGCGGGGCCCGGGCGAGCTGTTCGGCTTCCGGCAGCACGGTCTGCCCCAGCTGAAACTGGCGGATCCCGTCCGCCACGTGAAGGTCGTGGAGCGTGCTGCACAGGATGCGGAAGCGCTTCTTGCGGCAGATCCGGGGCTCACGGCGCCGGAAAATGCGGGATTGAAGTCAAAAATAGACCAAACATTTGCCACGGCAGGCGAACTTATACTATAATGTCTGCATGAGGATCATAGCAGGAGAATTAAAAGGGCGGCGTTTAAAGTCCCCCAAAACGGACGATGTGCGTCCGACCAGCGATAAAGTAAAAGAAGCGGTGTTCAGCATGCTCCTTCCCTGGATGGAAGGGGATTTCGTGTGCATGGACGTATTTGCGGGGTCCGGCAATCTGGGCCTGGAAGCCATCAGCCGGGGCGCCTCGAAGGTGTTCTTCTCCGACAGCAGCCGGGAAAGCCTGGCGCTGTGTCGGGAGAACGCGAAGATCTGCGGCGTGGACGACCGGTGCGTCTTTCTCTCCGGCGACTTCCGCAGCAATATCCGCAGGGTAAAGGAGACGGTGGATATCTTCTTCCTGGATCCGCCCTATGCGGATAAGTCCATCCCCGACGCGCTGAAGGCCATCGACGAAGCCGGAAACTGCCGGCCCGGCACGGTGGTCGTCTGCGAGCACCGTCACAAAGACAGTCTCCCGGAGCAGATGCACGGATTCACCTGCATCAAAGACAGACGCTACGGCGCTACCGGGGTCACCATTTACGAAAGAGACAAAGAGGAATGAGAACAGCCATATTTGCCGGATCCTTCGATCCGATCCACAATGGTCACTTGGACATCATAAAGCGGGCAGCCAAAATGTACGACGAATTTACGGTGGCTGTTACGGTCAATCTGTCCAAAAGATCCCTGTTTACGCCGCAGGAGCGGATGGCTCTCATCGAGGAACTGACGGCGGATCTGCCCAACGTAAAGGTCGTCCGCATCGACGGTCTGCGGGCGGACTACGTGAACGCCCATGCCTTTACGGCGGACGTGCGCAGCCTTCGCAACACGGCGGATTTTAATTACGAAATGCCTATAGCGCAGGGAAGCGCTTATTTGTATAATAATACGGAGACCGTGTTCCTGTTCACCGACCCGAAGTGGTCGTTCCTGAGCAGCACCATGATAAAAGAAGTGGCCAGCCTGGGCGGCGACATCAGCGCCTGGGTGCCGGCCAACGTTTTGCATAGCATTTTAGAAAAATACCGGAAGTAGGGGGTAACACATGAAAGTTTTGGAATTACTGGACGAACTGGACGAGATCATCGAAGTCGCATCTTCGGTTCCCGTCGTACGCAAGGTTATGGTCGATCCCAACGAAGTTACGGAGATCGTCAAGGAGATCCGCCTGGAACTCCCCGATGAGATCCAGCAGGCGCAGTGGATCAAGAACGAGAGACAGCGCATCCTGGACGAAGCCAAGGCCGAGTACGAATCCATCCTGAACGAAGCGCGCCAGAAGGCAGACGCATTGGTGGAGAACGACGAGATCACCGTAAAGGCAAAGGCCAGAGCCGACGAGATCCTGCGCATCGCACAGGAGAACTCCCAGGTCATGAAGATGTCCATCCTGGACTACACCGATTCCATGCTGTACAACCTGCAGGAGAAGGTGGACCAGATGTACGCCACGTACTTCACCGACATGTACGACGATCTGCAGGCGACGTTCGACAAGATCAACACCAACATCGCCACCTCCAGAAACGAGGTCAAGGAGCAGATCTACAAGTCCCAGGTGGAAAAGGACTGATATGTCCGTCGCCGGGATCATCGCCGAATTCGACCCGTTCCACAACGGGCACCAATACCTGATCGATACGGTCCGAAGAGAGCTTTCTCCCCGGGCCGTTGTTTGCGTGATGAGCGGAAACTTTACCCAGCGGGGCGAACCGGCCATCCTGGACAAGTTTACGAGGGCGCAGCTGGCCGTCAAGGGCGGCGCCGACCTCGTCGTGGAGCTGCCGGTGTGCTGCGCGGTGAACGCCGCCAGGGAATTCGCCTTCGGCGGCGTGCGTACGCTGCATCTGCTGGGCTTTGTGACCCACCTCGCCTTCGGCTCGGAAACAGGGGATGTTAAGCTTTTAGACCGTGCCGCTGAACTGGCCATAAAGGAAAACGATGCGTTCCGCAAAGCGCTGAAGGGACAGATGGAGGCAGGACGGCCTTACGGCACTGCTTATGCCCGCGCTCTGAAAGCCGTTCTGGGACCCGAGATCGCCGATTTCCCGGACTTTCCGTCATCGAACGATATCCTGGCCCTCGAATACATAAAACAGCTGAAACAGGGCATTTCGGACATGCAGCCCTATGCGGTAAAGCGGGCCGGAGCAGGGCATAAGGACACGGAGATCGGTAAGGTCTATTCCAGCGGAGAGGCGATCCGCATGATGCTTACCTACGAGTCGGATCCGGAGGAGATCCAGGATGAAATGCCGGGCTTTACCTGCGAAGCGCTGGAAAACTACAATTTCCTGCCCGATATGGAAGCGCGTATGCTGGATCTGCTGCGCTACCGCGTTCCGCAGCTGCCGCTATCCGCCATCATGAGCGCGCCGGGCGTGTCCGAAGGCCTGGAGAACGTCGTAAAGCGCGAGATCCGCAAAGCGGAAAGCTACGGCGGACTGGTGAACAGCATCCGAAGCAAGCGCTATCCTGAAAGCCGCATCACCCGCATTTTGACGCAGATCCTCCTGGGGATCGACGATCACTATCTGGCGAACCTGCTGCTGGAGCCTCCTTATGTAAAGGTGCTCGCCTTCAACGAGACCGGCGCAGGCCTCATTACGGAGGCGAGGGAACGCAGAAGGGCGGAGATCGTCATCAATCCAAGCAAGATCGATTGGGGAACCAGAGGGACCCCTGCCAATCTTCTCCTGGATATGCGCGCTTCTGAGGTTTACGGAATTTTACAGGGACTTTCTCCGTATAAATCGTCGGATTACGTCAATATACCGAAAATATTACGGAATTAAAGGTTAGCGTGTGCTAACAAAATAAAACTGTTTTTCAGCGATATTCTACCTGTTATATAATTAACATGCGTACTTCTATACGCATGTTTTTTCATGTTAAGACCCTGGGAGGTAACAGCATTGAGCAGACTAAGCATCATTACGCCCAGCCAGGCTCAAACGACGGTGGAATCGCTGTATAAAGACCTGGAACGGCGCATCATCGCAAGCCCGCCGGGACTCTGTCCCGTCGATATGGCGGCATCGTTTTTAAAGTTATGCCACGCTCAGACCTGCGGCAAATGTACGCCGTGCCGCATCGGTCTCGCACAATTGGGCAATCTGCTGGATGACGTGTTATCCGGCAACGCCGACATGGATACGCTGCAGCTGATCGAAGATACGGCCCAGACCATCTACGATACGGCGGACTGCGCCATCGGCTACGAGGCGGCAAACATGGTGCTGAAGGGTGTTCAGGGATTCCGGGACGACTATATCGAGCACATCCAGCATAACCGCTGCACCGCCACCCTCAATCAGCCCGTGCCCTGTGTATCCCAGTGCCCGGCACACGTGGATATCCCGGGCTATATCGCGCTGGTCAACGAAGGCCGTTACGACGACGCTGTGCGGCTCATCCGCCAGGACAATCCCTTCGTTACGACCTGTGCTTTCATTTGCGAACACCCCTGCGAAAACCGCTGCCGCCGCAACATGCTGGACGACTCCGTCAACATCCGCGGCATCAAGCGCTTCGCGGCGGATCATATCTCCAACGATTACGTACCGGCTCTGGCAGAGCCCACCGGTAAGAAAGTCGCCGTCATCGGCGGCGGCCCCGGCGGCCTGTCTGCAGCCTACTATCTGTCGATCATGGGTCACAAGGTGACCGTCTTCGAACAGAGAGACAAGCTGGGCGGCATGCTGCGCTACGGCATCCCCAGCTACCGTCTGCCCAGAGAGAGACTGGATGACGAAATCAAGCACATCCTGTCCACCGGCATCGAAGTCAAGACCAACATCAGCATCGGCAAGGATCTGCCCATCTCCAAGATCCAGAAGCAGTACGATGCGATCTATATCGCCATCGGCGCCCACATCGACAAGAAGATCGGCATCGAAGGCGAAGACAGCAACAACGTCATCTCCGCCGTGGAGATGCTGCGTGCCATCGGCGACGGTAACTATCCCGACTTCAAGGGCAAGAACATCGTCGTCATCGGCGGCGGCAACGTCGCCATGGACGTGGTGAGAAGCTCCGTCCGTCTGGGCGCGGAAAAGGTCACCTGCGTCTACAGAAGACGCCAGGAGGACATGACGGCCCTGGAGGAAGAAGTGGAAGGCGCCATCGCGGAAGGCGTCGTCATGGCGACCCTGAAGGCTCCCGTCCGCATCGAAGCGGATGAGAACGGCAACGCCGTGGCGCTGTGGGTGAAGCCCCAGATCATATCCAAGGTGAAGGGCGGCAGACCCAGCCCCGCGAACTCCAAGATGGACGAGGAGCGCATCCCGGCTGATCTGATCATCGTATCCATCGGCCAGGGCATCGAATCCCACGAATTTGAGAAGGCCGGCATCCCCGTCAAGAGAGGCAACTTCGAAGCCATGGATCTGGGCGGCGTCGGCGTTTCCGAAGGCCTGTTCGCCGGCGGCGACTGCGTCACCGGACCCGCCACCGTCATCCGCGCCATCGCGGCGGGCAAAGTGGCGGCGGCCAATATCGACGAATATCTCGGGTTCAAGCACACCATCGCCCACGATGTGGAGATCCCCAAACCCAAGATGCGCAACCAGGAGCCCTGCGGCCGCGTGGAGATGCACGAGAGAGACCCCTTCGAAAGAAAGTGCGACTTTTCCTGCATCGAAGACGGCATGACGGAAGAAGAGATGCTGCAGGAGACGTCCAGATGTCTGCGCTGCGACCACTACGGATACGGCGTCTTTAAGGGCGGGAGGTTAAGAGAATGGTAAAGCTTACGATAGACGATCTGCCCGTAAAGGTAAAAGAGGGCACCACCATCCTGAAAGCTGCGGAGACCGTCGGCATCCACATCCCCACGCTGTGCTATCTCGAAGGCATCAACGAGATCGGCGCCTGCCGGGTCTGCATCGTGGAGATCGAAGGCAAGCAGCAGCTGGAAGCGTCCTGCAATACGGCGGTGGAAGAGGGCATGGTGGTCTACACCAACAGTCCCCGGGTGCGCAAATCCCGCCGCACCGTCGTGGAGCTCATCCTGTCCCAGCACGACTGCCTGTGCGCCACCTGCGTGCGCTCCGGCAACTGCGAGCTGCAGACCGTGGCCAACGATCTGGGCATCTTAAAGCAGACGTATAAGAGAGAAGTTAAGGAGGCCGACTGGCCCAAGAGCTTCCCCCTGGTCCGCGACATGGCCAAGTGCATCAAGTGCATGCGCTGCGTGCAGATCTGCGACAAGGTGCAGGACATGCACATCTGGGACGTGGAAGGCACGGGTTCGCGCACGAACATCGACGTTTCCCACAACCGGAGCATCAAGGAATCCGACTGCACCATCTGCGGCCAGTGCATCACGCACTGCCCGACAGGTGCGTTACGAGAAAGAGACGATACCGACAAGGTGCTGGAAGCCCTGGCGGATCCCGATAAGATCACCGTCATCCAGGTGGCGCCGGCCGTCCGCACCGCATGGGCGGAATACTGGCATCTGGATAAGAAGAAGGCGACCCCGGGACGCATGGTGGCAGCCATCCGCAAGCTCGGTTTCGACTACGTGTTCGATACCAACTTCTCCGCAGACCTCACCATTATGGAAGAGGGAAGCGAGCTGCTGGCCCGTCTCGCCAAGCGCGGCGTCTATAAATTCCCCATGTTCACGAGCTGCTGCCCGGGCTGGGTAAGATTCCTCAAGTCCCAGTATCCGGACATGACCGGCCAGCTGTCCACAGCCAAGAGCCCGCAGCAGATGTTCGGGGCCGTGGCCAAGAGCTACTTCGCCGAAAAGATCGGCGTTGACCCGCGGAACATCTTCTGCGTCTCCGTCATGCCCTGCACGGCGAAGAAGCACGAGTGCGCCATCCCCGGCATGAACGATGCCTGCGGCGATCCGGACGTGGATATCTCCCTCACCACGAGAGAACTGGTCCGGCTCATCCGCGCAGACCACATTACGCCCGATGAACTCAAGGAAGACCAATTCGACTCGCCTCTGGGTTCCGGCACCGGCGCTGCCGTCATCTTCGGCACCACCGGCGGCGTGATGGAAGCGGCATTGAGAAGCGCCGTCTATCTTGCGACCGGCGAGAATCCCAGCCCCGACGCGTTCCCCGAGATGCGCGGCATGGACGGCTGGAAGGAAGCGACCTACGAAGTGGCTGGCAAACCGCTGCGCTGCGCTGTCGTTTCCGGTCTCGGCAACACACGTAAGATCGTGGAAGCCATCCGCAAGGGCGAAGTGGAATACGAATTCGTGGAGATCATGGCCTGTCCCGGCGGCTGCGCCGGAGGCGGCGGTCAGCCCATCCACGGCGGCAGGGAAATGGCGGAGAGCAGGGGAGGCTACCTGCGCGAACTGGACGAGAAGAGCGAACTGCGCTTCTCCCACGAGAATCCGGACGTCATCCGCATGTACGAGGAGTACTTCCAGAAGCCGCTCGGCCACAAGAGCCACCGGCTGCTGCATACGGACCACGACGCCTGGGAAATGCCCAGAAGTCCGCGTCTTGCAAACCGCGAATAGTTGAATTATAATGGACCGCAGAGGCAGTGCTCCTGCCTCTGTGATTTATGTTGTTTAAACGGAATATCATAACATTCTAAGCTAAAGGAGAACAAAGCATTATGAAAGTATTAGTCATCAACTGCGGCAGCTCTTCCCTGAAGTATCAGGTCCTGGAAATGGAGACCGAAGAACTCCTGTGCAAGGGTCTCGTCGAAAGAATCGGCATCGACGGCTCCGTCATCAAGCACGAGAAGATCGGTATGGACAAGTGGGTCCTGGAAACTCCGATGAAGGATCACAAGGATGCCATCGGCCACGTGCTGAACGCGCTCACCGACCCCGAGCACGGCGTAGCCAAGTCCATGGATGAGATCGGCGCAGTTGGCCACCGCGTAGTACACGCAGGCGAGAAGTATGCGGGCTCCGTCCTCATCACCGACGACGTTATCAAGGCTCTGGAAGAATGCATCGACCTGGCTCCGCTGCACAACCCCGCCAACCTGCAGGGTATCGCAGCCTGCAAGGCTCTTATGCCTAACACCCCGATGGTTGGCGTTTTCGATACCGCATTCCATCAGACCATGCCGGCAGAATCCTACCTGTACGCGCTGCCCTATGAGTACTACACCAAGTACGGCGTACGCCGCTACGGCTTCCACGGAACCTCTCACAGATACGTCTCCCTGAAGGCTGCGGAAATGCTGGGCAAGAAGCCCGAAGATCTGAAGATCATCACCTGCCACCTGGGCAATGGCGCTTCTCTGGCAGCAGTCTGCGGCGGCAAGGTATTCGATACTTCCATGGGCTTCACTCCGGTTGCAGGCCTCGTGATGGGCACCCGCTGCGGCGACATCGACCCGGCCATCCTGGGCTACGTTGCTGCCAAGGAAGGCAAGGACCTGGCTGCGATGGATAAGGTCATCAACAAGGAATCCGGCGTCTACGGTCTGTCTGGCGTTTCCTCCGACTTCCGCGACGTTGAAAACGCCGCCAACGAAGGCAACGAACAGGCTGCTACCGCGCTCAAGGTCTATGCACACCGCGTTAAGAGCTACATCGGAGCCTACATGGCCGAGATGAACGGCTGCGACGCCATCGTCTTTACCGCAGGTCTGGGCGAGAACGGCATCACCATGAGAAAGGCGATCTGCGAAAACCTGGAGAACCTGGGCATCGAACTGTGCGACGAACGCAACAACGTCCGCGGCAAGGATACCGTCATCTCCAAGGATTCCAGCAAGGTCAAGATCCTTCTCATCCCGACCAACGAAGAGCTGATGATCGCAAAGGACACCTACGAGATCGTTACGGGAAAATAGGATAGGGCGCTGCTGGGACGGCCCTTGCCTTTGCGGGCACGCTCTCGCTACCGGGGGCCCCTCCCAGCGGTACTAAGCTCTGTCTGCGCCTGCGGCTTGACAATCGCTAAGTACCGGGTTCCCCGAGTACCCGCGCCAGGCAAGGACCGCTCCCAGCAGCAGATAAAAAATCCATCCTTGACTTTTTTAATTGCTTTCACTATACTCTAATAGTTAGTTTACTGGAAAAGGAGGTGTTCACATGGCAGTACCTAAGAGAAGAACTTCCTCAGCTAAGACATCCAGCAGAAAATCTGCGAACATGGTGAAGTCCGCACCGGCATTATCCGTATGCCCCAAGTGCCACGAGCCCAAGCTTCCTCACAGAGTTTGCCCCAATTGCGGTTATTATGACGGCAAAGAGGTAGTATCCGAGGAATAAGGATAGATCGTAAAAGACTTTTAGCTAAAGGACAGAAAAAGAGAGCGGCCTTTGCGCAGGGCCGCTTTCGTATTTTTTGCATTCGATATAAAAAAGTGCTAAAATGCACGTAGAAACATATAGAAACGTGGTCCATGGTCGCGAGGGCCGGCGAAAAGCGGAATTTCCGAACTGCCGCCGGTATCGATCGCGTGAATTGACAAGCCGGTGCGAGTCCGGCGCTGTCTTACCTTAACCGTGAGCAGGGGATTTCCCCGGCGAGCCGGGACTGCCAGCCATGGGTCAGCCAAACAGCAAGGTGGAATGTTTGTCGGTTGCAAGCCTGAATCCAAAGATAGGCGAGCGACTGCATACGCTCCATTTTTTATTGGTTGGAGACCCCATGGAAACGCAAGGAAAACATAAGCTGACACAGGAGGACCTGGTCGTACTTCTACAGGAAAAGGCAGATGAACTGGGCCGGGTGCCCACGAAGAAGGAGATGCCGACGGAGATCATCGGCGCCATCCACCGGGAATTCGGCAAATGGATCTATGCGCTGGAGGCAGCAGGTCTGCGTACGCCTTCCGAAACCACCTTGCTGCGTCGCAAGCACAGCAAGGCGAAGTGGAAGAAACTGCACCGGCATGGGGTGGGAGAAGAAATGAAAAAGTAAAATATTGACATGGTAATATATGGCATATATAATAGCAGGGCAGAGATGCGCTGCTATTTTGTTGAATGATATGTGACTGTTTGACATGCACACGCAATATGGGTATAATTATGGACAGAATACGATCCTTTGCAGATGCAGAGACCCAAAACATCTATGAACAAACAAGATCTCTCAAATTGCCTTTTGAAATTCAGCCGTAAAAAGCAATTTCAAGTTGAACACAAACAGTTAAGCAATCTGTACCTTGTTAACTGAATACACCTGATCCAGAAACTCATCAAAGAGTTCCTCCGGAGTAGCGTACCCTAGGGTACGCCGCGGCAAGGCATTCATTTCGTCCGCGAACTGCAAGATCTGTTCTGCAGTATAGTTGTCAATCGATCTGCCCTTGGGAAGGTACCTTCTGAACAGCCTGTTATGCCGCTCGTTCTGTGGTCTTTCCCACGAAGAATACGGATGAGCGAAGAACACGCCTACGCCATAGGCCTCAAGTTCTGAGAGGCGTTCAAACTCACTGCCGTTGTCCGCTGTGATCGTTTTGAAGATCTCGGAGAATGCATCTCCGTACTCTTCTTTCAGGACTTCCATTGCGGCCATAACCGAATCCGAATCTTTACCGGGGATCTTGATCGCTAGGTAGTGATCGGTCTTCTTCTCTACGAGAGTCAAGACCACCGATTCTCTGCCACTGCGGTGCCCCACAACAGTGTCGATCTCCCAGTGTCCGCAAACTGTGCGCAGTGAGGCCTCTTCAGGACGTTCATCAATGCTCTTCCCAAGGATCCTCTTGTTCTGACGGGGCCGATTGTTCTTGCGCTTGCGAGACAGCGCTTCAGGAAGATCAAACGGCGTAAGCGGGAGATTTCCGGCCCATAACTCGTTGTAGAGGGTCTTCGCGCAAACGATTTGTTCTCTGGGGAACAAGCCCTTGCGTCTGGCTCTGCCGACGCAGGTATCAAAGGTCCAATGCTCAACCCGAACCTGATGGATGACCCATTCGATGAACGGACTGTGCACATTGACCTTGTGCGGTTTGTGGCATCTTGAGCGATTGATTTCGTAATTCGCCTGACCGCGCTTTGCAGAGTATTCCGGGAAGCGGCCGCGCTTTCCATTGCGCTCGCCGGTTCCACGTCGCAACTCATACATAACGGTCGACGGAGAACAATCAAGTTCTGCAGCAATACTGCGAAGGGAATGCCCCTGTTTCCTGAAGATCTTAATGCTGAAACGATCTTCAAGTTTTAAGTGCTGACCTCTTTCGCGATCGGGTGTAAATGTGGTAGCATTGAGTTGATCCATAGCGTTCTCCTTCGGAAGTTTTGTTAGTGTGGTAACTCAATTCTACCAAAGGAATCCTATGGATCACTTTTTTATTCAGTTGTTCAATTTGATTTTACAATTAACCTT
>JAGAHX010000004.1 GCA_017626845.1 Bacillota bacterium | reverse complement strand
TGCTCAACCTGATGAGCAAGCTGCAGAAAGAGAGAGGTCTCACCTATCTCTTCATCGCACACGACCTGTCCGTCATGCGGTTCATCACGGACCGGATCGCGGTCATCCACAAGGGCGTGATCGTGGAACTGGCGGAGACCGAGAAGCTGTACGCCCACCCGCTGCACCCCTACACCCAGGCGCTGCTTTCGGCCATCCCGATGCCCGATCCGGACAACGAGAAGAAGAAAGTCGTCAAGGTGTACGATCCTTCGGTGCATCACTACGAGAACGACCCGCCCCGGTGGATCGAGATCGAAGAAGGCCATTTCATCATGGCTAACGGCGAAGAAGAAGCGAAGTACCGGGCGATCCTGGCAAGATAGGAGGCTCCCATGGAAGATAAGAGATATAAAGTACTCAGCATCGGCGCTCACCCCGACGACGCGGATACCAGCGCCGGCGGCCTGCTGAAAAAGCTGGCAGACAAGGGCTGGGAAGTAAGACTTCTCTCCCTGACGGACGGCAGCCGCGGCACCTACGATCCGCAATTGGCCGGCGAAAAGCTGGCGGAGATCCGTAAAAAAGAAGCCGCCGCCAGCGGCGCGCTCTTCGGCGGCCGTTACGACGTCTGGGACATCGAGGATACCCGGCTGACGGCGAGCGTGGAGAACCGGGAACGGCTCATCCGCTACATCCGGGAATTTGCGCCGGATCTCGTCATCACGAACCGGCCGAACGACTATCATACGGATCACCGGAACGCTGCCCTGCTGGTGCAGGACGCGTCCTATCTGCTGACGGTCCCGGCGTGCTGCCCGGATACGCAGGCCATGCGGTATGCGCCCGTGATGCTGTTCTGGCACGATTCGTTCCAAAAACCCTACCCCTTCTGCGCGGACGTCGTCGTTCCCATCGACGCGCAGCTGGATACGCTGGTCCGCGCGGCCTGCTGCCACGAGAGCCAGTATTTCGACTGGATGTACTGGCCCGACCAGATGGAGAAGGCATCCTGGCCGAAGGAGAAGAAAGCCGCCGACCTGGCGGGGCGCTACGACAGACTGTTTGCGAGATACCGCAGGGAATACGCGGCGGAAGTCGTCGAGCGATTCGGCGAATCGGCCGAGGAGATCGGTCACGTGGAAGTGTTCGAGATCTGCGAGTACGGCGAAGAGCCTTCCGCGGAATTCCTCGAAATGCTGGAGAAATAGAATTTTCCGTAAAAGAACGGAGCAGGATGATTCCTGCTCCGTTTTGTTATGCGTTTTAAGGCCCGAAACCGGCCCGCAGCGCGGAGAAACCCGCCTACCGGATCAATCCTACCTTCTTCGCCTGTTCGGTGAGTTCTTCCCGGAAATCCGGGTGTGCGATGGAGATGATGGCCCGGGCTCGGTCGTCCATGTTGAGCACCTTCAGATTGACGCATCCGAACTCCGTCGCCACGTACTGGATGTCGGATCTGGGGGTGGTCACTGGGGTACCCGGCGCAAAGAACGGAACGATCTTGGATACGCGCTTACCGTTCTTCATAAAACTGGACGTGGTGGCGATAAAGGACTTGCCGCCTTCGGACCACTGGGCGCCCCGGACGAAGTCCAGCTGTCCGCCCACGGCGGAATACTGTTTCCAGGCAACGCATTCGGAAGCCGCTTCGCCGAACAGGTTGAGCGACATGGTAGCGTTGATGGACATCATGTTGCGGTTTTTGCAGATGATCCGGGGGTCATTTGCCGTGTGGAACGGCACGACGTAAAACTGTTCGTTGTGGTCCAGCGCCTCGTACAGATCGGGGTTGCCGAAGGTAAAGCTGAACACCGTCTTTCCGTCCATGTAGCCCTTGCGGGTATTCGTAACGTTGCCGCTCTTCATGAGCTCCAGCATGGGCTGGTTGAGCAGTTCCGTATGGATGCCCAGCTCGCTGCGCTCCTTCAGACCGTAGCCGATGGCGGTGGAGATGTTGCCAAGGCCCAGCTGGAACGTGGCGCCGTCCGGGATCTCCTTCAGAATGTGCGCCGCGATCTGTTTGGACAGGTCGTCGGGCTCCATCACTTCGTATTTCGCGTAGGGCCGGTCGATCTCGCAGATCGCGTCCACCTCGGACACGTGGATGAGGTTCTCCTCCCCCAGCACGTAGGGGGTGTGGCGGTTGACCTGCACCAGGATCTTCTTGCCCACTTCCTTCAGTTTCGGACCGCAGGCCGTACCGGAGGGACCGTAGCTCATGTAGCCGTTCTCATCCGGCTGGCTCACTTCGAAGAACACCACGTCGGGTTTCGCGATGTATTCGGACCAGATGTCCACCAGGGAAAGATGTACGGATCCGTAGGTTACGGGATTGCCCGCCGCCTGCTGTTTGCGTTCGTTGAACCCCATGAAATAGGTGTTGAACAGGAACGGGTTATCCTCGGTCTCATCGTAGACGGGGGTGGGCTGGTAGCCGTTGCTGCCCATCACCGTGACCTCTTCCAGCTCGTGCCGTCTCTCCCAGAGGGCGTCCAGCAGGCCGTAGGCCCAGGACGATGCCGTTCCGGCGTAGACTCTGTCGCCGGACTTGATGCACTTTACCGCTTCGGCGGCGCTGGTGAGTTTTTCGTTATAGATCGTTTGGAATTCGGGTTTCATAGATTCTCCTTATCAGGGGTTGCAATTTTTGCACCGGGTATATCCGGCATCCAGCAGCTGTTCGAGGGTCCAGTCCGTGTACCATTTGTTGCTTTCGTTCATCTTGGCCACGGAGGGGCACCAGGGAAGATGGATCTTCTTGCTGCTGGGATTGATATTTACGATATAAGTATAAGTCTCCGCCTGGGCACCGGGCTGAACACCGCTGCCGGGGTCACGCTCCTGCTGCGGCTCCTCCGCGGGCAGTGCAGACGCACCGGCTGCCCTTTGGCTGTCTCCCGTCGCATAGTCGATCTCGATCCCGGGCTGGACGTTATAGAAGAACAAATTGTATTTGACGCCCTTCCCCGCGTCTTCCTCCGAGAGCGCCTCCAGATGCACACCTGATGCGACAAGATTCTTTCCCTCAAAGATCGGCGTGACCCGGTACAGCACATGGTTGCCGGTCCGGCGGATGTAGTTGGCGATCACCGTCTCCACGGGCTCCATGCCTTCCGTGTTCATGTAGCGGGTGCCCGTGATGAGATTTTTTTCGTTTGCGTTCTCCGCCGTCAGCTGATATCCGATCAGGTGGCAGCGGTTGTAGAGATATTTGTCCGCGATCAGATCGTCGTAGCGGACGGTATGCCATCCGCTGGGCCGGATCTGTCCGATAGATTCCCGGCTGGCCGTGGGCATCAGATCCGTTCCCAGACAGGCGAAAGCCTCCCCGCAGCGCCCTAGGGGATCCAGGGGGCTGTACGATTCAAACGAAAGGTAGGACAGATCGGCCGCCGTGAAGGACGGCACGTTCTGGTTCAGCACCACGTAAGGCGTTCCGCTGTAGGCCGACACGCTGCTGATGTTGAAAAAGTACCAGCTGTCTGCGACGTCGGAGGGCAGCGCAAGCGCTTCGTCGAGGGACAGGGCCAGGAAGGACTCGGCCAGCGTCGCCGCGCTGTTTTTGCATTTCGCGTGCAGGGCCCGTTCGGAGAGGAGCACGGCATCGCCCCGCGTAAGGACGCGCGCATCGGCATAATCGTCGTGGGTGATCCCGATCCGGTTCGTCAGGACGGTCGTCTTGTTCCAAACGAAATCCTGCTCCGCCCGGTACCCCAGACAGCTCAGCAGAAACGTCAGGTATTCCGCCGCCGTTACGTTCTGGTGCGCACCGAAGCGGTCGGCAGAAACGCCGGCCGTAATGCCCTGCTGGTATGCGTAGCCTACGTAGGGAGCCGCCCAGGGGTCCACATCGAGAAAGTGCGTTTTGGAGACGGTCTTCCTCGCCTCTTCCGTTTTGCCGGTGAGGCTCAGGATCATCGTGATGGCCTCCTGCCGGCTGAGCGTCTGATCGAGACGGTAGATCGGCGCGCCGTCTTGATCCACGCCCGTGCCGCTGAAAAGACCAAGCCCGTACAGTGTATCGGCAGCGGTCTGCGCTTCGGCGGAAGCGGCGGATGCCGGGACAACGTTCAGGATAACGATCAGACAGCACAGGATGAGCGATAAAGTTCTTTTCATAAAAACGCCTCTCAATGGACAAGATAACAAGTTATTTTACCACAGAGAAACAGCCCCCCGCAATGGCGGGAGGCTCCGGTGTTTCCATAAACGATATTCAGTTTTATGCGGTCCTGTGGGTAAAATGCGGTTTTCCGGCCGCGGAAAAGCGGATGTTGAAGTTCGTTTTCAGTTGCTGTTAGTGGTCCACCCACTCGTAGACCGCAGTCCGTTTCGCTCCCGTCAGGCTGAAGAACGGCAGCCGGAACAGGTCCGGTCCGTTCCAGGAGAGCCGGACTACGCTGCAGGGCCTTACTTGCCTTACGTGATAGGCGGTCAGCCCGTCGTAGCCCTTTTCGTCGTCGAACAGGCGGAGTTCTGCGGAAAGGCTCCCCCTCAGGTAGAGCGGATCGCTCTGCGCCTTATTCAGCATAAACTCCACATACTCTTCGGCGTCGTTTTCCCGGAAGACGACGAGTCCCTGGGAATACGCCAGATCGTCGGTAAACAGGACGCTGCCGGCTGCGCATTCCTCCGCCAGGGCCTTCATGTGAAGCTGCAGCTTCGCATAGCGGTCCATGTCCGAAGTAAAGCAGAGCAGGCTGAGGCATACGACCAGCAGTCCGAGAAACGTCAGAAACGTCTTCATGGCAGTTTCTCGCTGGCCGTGTAGCTCTCTATCGTGTAGTAATAGAGATTATCCTGTTCCCGGATGCCGAACAGCCTGCGTCCGGCCATCAGTTCACCGATGGGCACGGAGACCTTGTAATAGATGAGTCCCCGCTCCCAATCCTCCCTGCCGTATCCACCCGCGTTCATGATGCGGTAACGCACGGTATCCGTAGCCTCGATCCTCACTTCCGACGGGTCTATGTCCAGCGCGGAAGCGATATTTGCAGTCAGGTCGCTCTTGATCTGCGAAGTAAAGCAGCCCTCCTGTTTCGCTTCCTCCTTGGCAGCATAGACGATGTCGGTCAGAATGCCTATCCGGCTGGAATTGATCTGATCCATCGAAAACTGCACGAAAAACACCAGCATCAGCGGCAATATGGCAGCCAGCACTAAGAACTGTTTCATAGCTTACAGACCATCCTCAAGGGTGCGGGCCTGGATCTCCGTGTTCCACACCCCTTTAACCGCGGAATATATGCTGTTGTCCCCGTCCCCTGCGATCAGGCTGAACAGGCACAGACCCAGCATAATGGATGCTATCAGTATGATGAGTTCTTTCATGTCTTACCTCTAATCCGGGGTGTAATACCCGTTAAACGTGCTGGTGATCTTCGTGCTGACCCCGCTGGCCAGCGTTTCGGCAGTTCCGGAAAACCCCAGCACGACGACTGCGATCGCAATACCCAGAAGGATCGTGGCGATCATGACGATAAGCTG
>JAGAHX010000067.1 GCA_017626845.1 Bacillota bacterium | reverse complement strand
GTGTCTTCCCGGCCGATCAGCTGCTTGCTGTCTTCCTTGCTGAAAGTGAACCCCGCATCGAACAGATAAGCCGTATACAGCTGCAGATCGCTTGCTTCGGATCCCTCTTTGGGCGTTCCGGTATAATTGTAATAGTTGTAGACCATCAGGTCGTCTTCGCCGCTCTCCTCCGCCTTGCCCAGACCGCAGAGTTCGCCGAGATCCGGGACGTCCGTGCCTTCGTAGACGGCGATCTCCGGCCGGTTGCGCACGAAAGCCGTGTAGGTGCCGCCGTCCCAGGAGACGTTCTTGCCGACGAGCTGGCAGACCGCCGCCAGAGGCAGGTAGGTCGTGCCGCGGTACAGCAGGCTGTAGGGCACGGAAAGACCGCCGCCGCGGTCGTAGGAGTCGCCGGGGCGGGCAAAGGTCTGACCGCTCACAACGATCGTCAGGCTGTCGAACACGCAGTCGATGGAGACATCCTGGAACGCAGCAGGTTCTGCCGTGCTGGCAGCCGGCGCTTCCATGGGGGTCTCGGGGTTGGAGATGTAGATCGTGCGGGTATTGCCGTCCCAGCGCACCGCTTTGCCCACGAATTCGCAGACTTTGGCCAGAGGCAGGTAGGTCGTGCCCTTATACAGAATGCTGTAGGGCACGTCGCCGGTCGTGCGCACGAAGCTTTCCCCTTCCACCGCCGTCTGAACGCCGTTTACCTCGATATTGATCTTGTTGAAGCTCGCGTTCACCACAGATGCAAAGGCGCTGGCAGTCGAGACCGCCAGTGCCAATGCGAGGGTCAACGCAATCCGAAGAGTGCGTTTCATATTCGATCCTTTTGCTTTACAGCTTAGCAGCAGCCTGTTCGAAGTCTGCGATGAGGTCTTCGATGTTTTCCAGGCCGACAGAGAAACGAACCATGCCGTCGGTGATGCCGGCAGCCTTCTTGCCTTCTGCGGGGACCTTTGCGTGGGTCATCGCGGTGGGCAGCTGGATGAGGGAGTCTGCGCCGCCCAGGGATACGCCCAGGCCGGGGATCTGCAGGTTGTCCAGCAGCTTTCTGGCAACTTCGTATTCGCTCATACCCTTGTATTCAGCGGTCTCGAAGGTGATCATGCCGGTGCAGTAGCCTTCGCGGAACTGCTTCTTGGCGGTCTCGTAGTTCTTGCCGTTGGAGGGCAGAGTGGGATGATAAACCGCCTTGATGTAGGGCTGCTTCTCCAGATATTCGGCCATAGCCTTGGCGCTGGCGGAGTGGACCTTCATACGGACATCCAGGGTCTTGAGGCCGCGGATGACCATGTAGGACGCGATGGGAGCCAGCTCGGAACCGGTGAGCTTACCTACGCACTTGGAGACGATCGCGGAGATGGTCTCCTTCTTGCCTGCGATCACACCCGCGATCACGTCGCCGTGGCCGTTCAGGTACTTGGTCATGGAGTGCAGAACGATATCGGCGCCCAGGGTGAGCGGACGGCATACTGGAGGCGGCGTAAAGGTGTTGTCTACGACAACGATGGCGCCGTGCTTATGCGCGATCTCGGCGACCGCTGCGATATCGGTGACCCGCAGAGTGGGGTTGGCGACTGCTTCGAAGTAAACCATCTTGGTGTTGGGCTTGAAAGCAGCTTCCAGCGCTTCCAGGTCGGAAGTGTCGAGCATGGTGGTCTCGATGCCGAAGGTGGGCAGATATTCACGGACGACCTTATCGGTGCAGCCGTAAACGGTATCTGCGCAGATCATATGATCACCGCAGCCCAGTTCGCCCAGCAGGACAGAGCTGACAGCGCCCATACCGGAAGAGGTAACAGCAGCAGCTTCTGCGCATTCCAGAGCAGCGATCTTTCTTTCCAGCGTAGCGGTGGTGGGGTTGCCGTGTCTGCCGTAGCCATACTTGGGAACTTCGCCGCGGAAAACCGCTTCTGCTTCGTCCAGATTCTCGAAGGTGTACGTGGATGTCTGGTAGATCGGAGTCGCCTCGGCACCGTACGCTTTGTCATCATAAGCGCCGGCATGGATCGCCAGGGTGGAGAAACCGACTTTAGAGTAATCGATATCGTGCATAATTTCCTCCTTACTCAATATCGTCAGCGGCTGATGCCGCAGTTTTAACTATAGTATAGTTTATCCCCTTTTGACGGTGTTTGCAATTCCCAAGAACCGCCTGTTTTATCCTAAAATCTTATACTTCCACCGCTAATTCTTCGATGGAGGCGTTGATTCCCAGGATGCCTTCCGCAATATTTGTGGCGTGGTCGGAGATACGCTCCAGGTCGCTCACCATGTCGGTGTAGACGACGCCGCCTCTGGGATCGCAGATCTCAGCCTTCAGGCGTTCAATGTGGTTTTCGGTCTTCTCTTCCTGCATGGCGTCGACCTGTTCCTCGACCGCTCTGGCTTCCGCCAGCAGCTCGCGGTCTTCCTTGTCGTAGGCCTTCATGGACAGATCCACCATGTATTCGACTTTCTCCGCCATCTCGCCCAGGTCGTCCAGGGCTCCCGGGGAGAATTTCGCCTTGTTGCTGGCTGCGATCTGCGTGTACTCTGCGATGTTCTCCGCCAGGTCGCCGATGCGCTCCAGGTCGGAAGCCACGCTCAGCATGGTGGAGACGCGGCTTACGTCGCTTTCGTGCAGGCCCTTGCCGTACAGGCTTACGAGATAGGAATTGATCTCGTGGTTCAGGAAGTTGATGGTCTTTTCGCGCTCGATGACGGCTTCCGCCTTATCCTCGTCGCGCTCGAAGAAGCTCTCCAGCGCGGTGTGCAGGTTGGCGCGGCAGATGTCCGCGAAGCGCATGATCTCCTTGTGCGCCTGGGTGATCATGATGGCAGGGCTCTTGGAGACGTCGTTGTTGCAGTAGAGCAGCTTGCGGGAATAGAATTCGTCCTCCGCGGAGTCGGGCATCAGTTTTTCCGCCAGCTTCGCCACGGGCTTGATGAGCGGGAACATCAGGACGGCGCTCACGGAGTTGTAGATCGTGTGGAAGTTTGCCACCTGGCGGCTCACGTCGCTGGGGGACAGATTCTTGACGAAGGCGATGATCGCCGGGAAGATGAGCATGAGGATGCTGAAGGAGATGGCGCTCAGCAGCTTGATGGCCGTCTGGGACGCTGCGGCCCGCTTGCTGAGGCGGTTGCCAGACAAAGCCGACAGCACGAGGGGTGCTACGGCACCGACGTTCATGCCCATGATCATGTAGACGACTTCTTCCAGGCCCATGGAGGCGCCTAAACTGCTGGCCACGATGACCTGCAGAATACCGACGGCCGCGGACGAGCTCTGGATGACCAGCGTAAAGACCGCACCGAACAGCAGCGACAGCACGGGATTGTGCACGTTGTGCAGAAAGCTCGCCACCATGCCGCCCAGCTCCATGGCCTTGACGGCGTCACCCATCAGATTGATGCCCACGAACAGGATGCCGAAACCCAGCACGATGGCGCCGGCCTTCTTCGCGGTGCGGTTCTTGATGAACTGGGTGAGCAGTATGCCGATAAACAGGATGAGGGGCGCCCAGGGATCGATGTCCAGCGCGATGATCTGCGCCGTGATGGTGGTACCGATGGATGCGCCGAGCATGATGTACAGGGCCTGCGAAAGGGTCATCATCTGGGCGTTGACGAAGCCCACAGCCATGACCATCGTGGCGCCGGAACTCTGGATGGCCGCTGTCGCCAGCGCGCCCACCAGAACGGCTTTCAGCGGGCTGGTCGTCAGCTTTTCGAGCCAGACGCGCAGGTTGTCGCCTGCGGCCTGCTCGAGGCCTTTGCCCATGTAGCTGATGCCGAACAGGAAGAGGCCGATGCCTCCCAGGAGGAGAAATACGTTATATGCTTGTTCCATTTTTTCCTTTCCGTAGGTTGAACTGTTGGGGACGGTTCTCTTTAGTTCATTTTATAACGCTTTGAAAAGCAGGCGGTTGCCCGCGATCTCCAGGGAGATCCGGCCGGTATCCGCGAGCCAGGCCAGGTACGACCGAACAGTCGATCCGACTAACGCGTGCTGGCCGATATTCATTTCCAGGCCGTAGTGGGTAAAGATACCCGCCAGAATATCCTCGAAGCCCTTGCCGCCTTCGCAGAGCTGCAGCAGCAGGTCCGCGACTTCCAGCATCTTGGCCCGGTTGGCCTTCGCCAGCGGCTTAATGTCCTTGCAAGGCGCCGCGTGAGCCGGCACAAACCAGTCCGCTTCCAGCGTCTCCAGATAATCCAGCGTAGCCAGCGCCTGGGCGACGTCGTACTGGAAATTCACATGGTACTTCTGGGTCGTCTCCTCCGAGAACACGCAATCCGCCGGGAACACGACATTGTCCGGGGTGCGGATGCCGACCATGTCCATGGAGTGACCCGGTAGCTGCAGCACTTCCAGACCGCCGAGGGCCGCAAGATCTGCTTCTTCGATGGGTCTTACCAGCGAGGGCTCCGCCATCAGGAATTTGTTGCGCAGCTGTTTGGGGGGATAACCGCCGTAGAGCACCGTGGGCTCCAGGATGGGATGACCCGCCACAGCAGTCACGATGGAGGGTCCGTAGATGGGTGCGCCGGTACGGTTTGCGACGAGCTTGTTGCCGCCGATGTGGTCTGCATGCAGGTGGGTGTTGATGACGGCCTTGAGCGTCCAGCCTTTGGAATCCAGGGCCTTTAAGGCTTTTTTGCCCGCATCCTTGTCGCTGCCGGCGTCGATCAGGACAGCGCTGGAGGGGTCACATAAAAAGACGCCCATCTTTGCGGGGCACTCGATATAGCCGGTCGTTTCGGTCAGCATGATCAGTTCGTACATGAATGCACCTCCCTACCCAAGTTATATTATAACACGAGCCAGCGCAAGTCTGCGTGGGAATATGACGGGTAAAAGCACAGAAAATGCAGGATTTCATTTGACAAGACCGCCCCTCCTGTGTACAATATTTGAGTGCAACAGATGTTGTCCGGGAAACCGGCAACGATCTCCGGGTGTAGCGCAGATGGTAGCGTGCTTGGTTCGGGACCAAGAGGCCGTGGGTTCAAATCCCGCCACTCGGACCATCAACAGAAAAGACCGGCCCTCGTGGTCGGTCTTTTCTGTTGGCGTGTTGAATCGAAGCGGGATTTGAACCCGGGAGGGCGCGAGCGTCGTGAGAACGTCCGGTGGACGTTCGAGCAGCGAGCGGTCGAGCGCGACCGAAAAGGGAGCGCGAGAAGCTTCAGCCGGGGCAGGGGCCCCGGCGTAAATCCCGCCACTCGGACCATGGTAGAAACCTCGCAATCTCAACGATTGCGGGGTTTTTGCTTGAAATTTCAACGGTTTCAGGCATTTGGTCCATTGCATTTTATTACTACATTATGCATAAATTTGCGTTGTTTCTCATCCTTTTGCACCTCAGTATTGAACAAAGTATTGAACGGATTTTACAAAAACACCCTTGAACTATCAGAAAGGTTTCAGGTCGATCTGTAGAGGCAAGAAAAAAATGAATAAATGTCGCGATATCGCAATTCGTTCGTATTAGAAAAGCCCTGGAGTAATCCAGGGTCGTTCTCACTGAAAGGGTCAATCTGTCGCGGTGATGTCATAGTCTTCAACACGTTTTTTAAGTTGCTTAAAGGTAAGAAAAAATTTACACCCATGATATCCTCGGATCGTTTAATAGACTAACAACATATGGCACTAATTCAGCATTAAGTGAAATGTCAATGCATTCCTCTGAACCAACATCAT
The DNA here is from genome assembly GCA_017626845.1 of Bacillota bacterium. Taxonomy (GTDB): domain Bacteria; phylum Bacillota; class Clostridia; order Peptostreptococcales; family Anaerovoracaceae; genus RUG11894. Next base: position 32,874 of record JAGAHX010000067.1, on the reverse strand, counting down.
AGACCTCTCCATTTTCTATTGAAGAATAGTCCTTCAAATTAAAAGCGAAACATTGTCTTAAATAATCCATCGGTATTAATAATGGTTCCTTGCCTATTGGATAAATTGTCAAGTCAGCCTCCATCCCATCACATCGATAAACACTATCCAAAGCTCGATAATAAAACCGATCATTTGAGATAGTTGTAAACAATTCCCCTTCATGGCTGCATAATAAAACGCGACGTCTACATTTTTTACCTCAAAGATAACCGCCTCCAGATTACTTGGACTAAAGGATCTGGAGGCTCAGGGGATGATCGCAAAGGGTTCTTGTCGTTCAAGAGCGGCGATCATCCCCGCCCACAAGGGCCGGCGCCAAATATTGCGAGAATGGCCTTTAAATACGTAATAACTATGACGGCGAGAATGCTCGCTACAGCTGACTGCACATCAGATTGCAGATGTAAGGGAGGCAGCACAAGGAGTTCTCCGGAGCAGGGATGCAGCTGATCTCGAATGCTGAAAAGCGTGCCGTGCCTCCCTGTTGTGACTGGTTTTAATGGGGGACTCTACTCCGTGATTTCCCCTACATATTATATGTAGAGGCAATCATTCAAGCCTCCACCCAGGTCAAAAGACAAAGAACTCCTTGAACCTATTAATAGTTTAAGGAGTTCTTCTTGGAGATTTAAGCCCTTCAGGCGGCTTCTCTACATATCAAGACCCCATACTTGCAGCCTATTGGGCATGTCGCAATCTAGCCTGTAAACTCAATGTAAAGGCAATGCTCATGGCTGCCAATGCTTATAATCAAATCCTATCGGATTTGTATGCGAAGTCTTTTGCTTTTGCGTGCGCTAATTTGCCTGAACCAGTGAGGGGAAAGCTGCAGCGTATAATAAAGGCACTTTATTGTAACGCAAGTTCAACCAGTCTTTGTGCATAAAGAATCGGCTGCAAAGAGAGCGATACTTTTTCCCTTGGCTTCAGTAAAGCATATAGTCTCGTTTTCAAGCACCCCTATCAAATCAACATCTATATTCTTCTGTATGCAGGTGAAACGGATGAAACCTGTCGTTGGGCGGAAAACCATCAGACATACATTAATCCAACGACGGGTGGCATTCAAACATCATTAAGTCTTCCATTCCCGTCAAGCGACCATGCTCTGTGCGCACCGGCCCTCCCTTTTGCTCACGTAACCAACGATGACTTTTATCATCTGAAAGTTCCCAGCGCCTATTGGAACCTGCTACGGACAAAGGCATATAACGCCTCGCGTACGGTTTTGATGTCTGTACCGTTTTGTATCGAGATCATAGCGAAGGTATGCTAAAGCCCTCCCCAAAAAACGGAGAGGGCTTTTTGCTTGGTTTATTCAGAATTTCGATTGACTGCAGGAGATGATTCGTGATGAAGAACCATGATCAGCATCCGGCGATCATCAGCGCACCGACGAGGCCCATCTGCGCAGACTCTTCAGGTTTTACGGAGATGGTAGTCATGTCGGTCAGCGTCTCAAGCACATCACAGAAAGCCTGCTGCAGCGGCGGTTTGCCGGCGACATAGATCGTAGAATCCTGTTCCCCGACGGTGAACGCCTCGGCAGCCTTGGCATCTTCTGCCAGCACCGCGCCAAGCAACCAGCTCTGGACGCTGGCTGCGGGCAGCTTGCCTAACGTATTCAGGATCCGTCCGGAGAAGGCAGCTCGGCCAAGTCCGGTCACCGCGCAGGCCTTTGCGCCGTCAATGGTCATTTTGGCATCATAGTTTTCCGCAGAGCAGAAGGAGTGCTGAACTGCATCGGAGAGGATGGTGTAATGCGAGATCACATCCAGCAACTCTCCGGAGATCGAGGTCATGCAGGCCATGATCTTTCCGTCGGTGCTCATGCGGATCAGCTTGTTGTGAGAACCCGGCAGGACGAAGACAGAAGCGCAGGAGGGTTTTGCAAGCTGATACAGACCGATGGCCTCCACCTCTTCGCCGCGCATCATATCCATCTGGCCGCAGTTCTCGGCATTCACGACGCCGGAAAGATTGCGGACTCCGGGGATAAACTCGATGGGGAAGGAGGCGATTTCCGGGAAAACAGATGTCTGCATGCCATCATGCAGATCCTGCAGGCTGACCGGGGCAATCAGATGCGGAATCTCAAGCAGACCCATATTGCTGGTGATCATGCCGAAGGCGATGCAGCGTAGGACCTCCTCTTCGGTACAGCCGGTCTGGGTCAGCACGGACTCAATGCACTCGCGCAGCAGCTGCTTGAGACGAAGGTTGTTTCCGTCCACGGCGGTATGCTTCACGCCGCCTGCTGCCTTTGCGTTGGCAAGCACTTCATGGGTCGAAGCGTCGATTGCCGTGACACGCAGATTTGTCGTGCCTCCGTCAACAACAAGAATCAGCTTCATTTGGATGCCTCCCATGCGGCGATAGCCGTGGTGAATTCCAGAGCACGGGCGCGGATGGCGTCATAGTCGCCGCGCTTCACGGCGTCCGACAGAACCAGCTGGCTGCCAACGCCGAAGCCTGCAATACCGGCATTCAGATACTCCGCCACGTTTTCGGGCTTCACACCGCCAACGGCGCTCATGGGAATAAAACCGAGGGGGGCGCGGATCGCCTTCAGGTACCCAAGGCCAAATTCGCTGGACGGAAAGATCTTCACGATGTCCGCACCAGCGTTCCAGGCAGTGACCACCTCCGTGGGAGTGAGAGCACCGGGCATGGAGACCATGCCAAGCTCGCGGGTCCTTTTGATGACGTCAACGTCGGTGCTGGGAGTGATCACCAGCTCGCCGCCTGCCTCATAGGTCGCTTCAACCTCTGCAACGGACAGTGCAGTTCCGCAGCCGACCACGACACGGTCGCCGAAGTGCTCTACGGCATAGCGGATCTTCTCCTGATTCTTTGCGATATCCTCCGGAGAATTATGGTCATAGGTAAATTCAAGGGCTTTCACACCGCCGTCTACCAGAGCCTGAACGACGCCGGGAATATGTTCCATCGAGATGCCGCGCAGAATGGCGACCAAGCGCTCCCGTTGGATGACGGCAAGGGCTTCTTGATGTGTTCTGCTCATTGCTGTACCCTCTTTTCTTATTTCTCTTTATGAATCCTTTGCAGCAAGCGAACCGTTTGCTCCAGACGCATGAGATGATTTCCCTCAAACATTCCGGGTTCCAGCTTTGCGGAAATATCCGGCTTTACCGGGGCATAGAACTCATTCGGAACGAACAGCGACAGGTTTCCCTGACAGGCGCTGACAGTGATCGGCTGCGATCCCTCAAGGTGATTCGCCGCCAAAATAGCGGCCCTGGGAATGTTTTCTCCATCGCAGGATCGAACATATAGGCGTACATGCTCCGGCAGACTGACGCCCTCAGGCCGGATCAGTCCGCTTTTCAGATGATCCTTTCCACGGCAGACGGGCTGCAATGCCTCATCGCGTTCGACGATCCAGCGCTCGTCCTCAGGCAGTGCGCCGCAGATCTGCACAATCGTTCCGGCCAGCGAACCGACGATGCTCTTTCCATCCATGCGGATCGCAGAGGTTTCCGCAATGGTGAAGCGCATGCCTTCACGCATGGCGTGGAGCACATAGCGATGACGTGCACCGGGGGCGAAGGAAAAATCCGGCGTCAGTCCGCAGGAGGTCAGAAAGCCGTCTGCAGGTTCTGTCAGGGAGAATTCCTTGTCAGAAAACCTGGAGCTCAGGCTGCCTTCGATGATCGCCTGGCAAAAGGCGTTCCGATATTTTCTTCGGATCACATTGCTGCAGATCAGATGAAAAAGACAGGCGAACACGATGCACGGATGCGCGATCTTCCAGCCGGAAACCAGCATGAAGAGAGAGCAAAAGAACAACACAAGGGCGATAAGCAGAGTCGTCTTTCTGGTGCTCTGAATGGAAGAAAGCTTTTCGTAGTGCATAGTGTTCATATGCCTGTCCTCCGGGAAATGTGTTCGGGCGGTGCAGCTTACCACTCGGCGATGATGCCGTCGCTGTCACGCCAGATGGGGTTGTGCCAGTTGTGGCCTTCTGCGGCCATCTTGCGGACGTATTCCTCGTCCACGTCGACTCCGAGGCCAGGCTTGGTCAGCAGTTCGCAGATGCCGTTCTTGTAACGGAAGACTTCCGGATTGCTGATGTAGTTCAGCAGGTCATAGCCGTCATTGTAATGAATGCCGGCGCTCTGTTCCTGGATGAAGGCATTCGGTGTGCAGAAGTCCACCTGCAGGCAGGCTGCCAGGGCGATCGGGCCCAGGGGGCAATGCAGTGCAACAGCAGTATCATAGCATTCAGCCATGGCAGAGATCTTACGGGCTTCCAGAATACCGCCGCAATGGCTGACGTCAGGCTGGATGATGTCCACGCCGCCGCGGCTGAGCATGTGCTTGAAGCCCCAGCGGGTGAAGTTGCGCTCACCGGTAGCGATGGGCGTGTGGCAGGTGCGGGCGAACTCCAGGAACTCGTCCTCGTTTTCGCAGAGCACCGGCTCTTCCACAAACATCAGGTTGTAGGGCTCAAGCAACTTGATGAGCTGCTTGGCCATGGTCTTATGAACGCGGCCATGGAAGTCAACGGCAATGCGCATATCCGGCACAGCTTCGCGGATCGCGGCCACACGCTCAACGGTGGCGTCCAGCTTGTCATAGGTATCGATCCAGCGCAGCTCGTCGGTACCATTCATCTTCACGGCATGATAGCCCTGCGCCGCAGCTTCCAGTGCGGCTGCGCCGGTATCACGCGGATGGTCGCCGCCGATCCAGCGGTAGACCTCGATGCGGTCACGGCACTTGCCGCCCAGCAGATCGTAAACAGGGACGCCCAGGGCCTTGCCCTTGATATCCCACATGGCCTGCTCAATACCGGAGATAGCGCTGGTCAGAATGGGACCGCCGCGATAAAAACCGGTACGGTACATCTGTTGGAAGGCATCCTCGATATCAGTAGCGCTATGACCGATCAGTGCATCGCCCAGCTCCTTGACAGCGGCGGCGACGGTATCGGCCTTGCCTTCGCATACGGGTTCGCCCCAGCCTACGAGGCCGTCATCAGTGGTCATTTTGAGAAAGAGCCAGCGAGGCGGAACCTTGAACAGTTCAATCTTTGCAATTTTCATAAGTTCATCTTCCTTTTAAGTTCGTTGAGAATGTGATCAGGCATTCTTTCCCTCATTCTCCTGTTCTGCGGCGATCGCAGCTTCACGCTTCATGAGTCTCGGCGCAAGGGCGAAGGACGCGAGGGACAGGCAGATGAGGATGATGGACGGCAGATTGCTCACAAGGGGCAGGAACTGTCCTTTGGCCAGACGCAGGGCGCGGCGGAGATTCGTCTCGGCCAGCGGTCCCAGAATAAAGCCAAGGATGATGGGAGTGACCGGGAAATCGAACTTATTCATCAGGATGCCTAGAATACCGAAGATCAGAACGATCCAGGCATCGAACACGCGGTTGTTGATGGCGATAGCGCCGATGATGGACAGCACCATGATGATGGGAAGCAGGATATGCTTCGGAACCGACAGCAAACGGACAAACAGCTTGATGCCGAAGTACTGCAGGATCACGCAGAAAATGTTGGCCAGCATCAGAGCGACAAAGATGCCGTAGATGAAATCGGCATTGTTGGTCATGACCAGCGGGCCGGGCTGCAGGCCGTGCACCATCATGGCGCCTAGCATAACAGCAGTGAAGGTATCGCCGGGAATGCCCAGAGCAAACAGAGGAATCATGGCGCCGCCAACGCAGGCATTGTTAGCCGTTTCGGAAGCCACCAGACCACCCATGTAGCCTTTGCCATACTTTTCAGGATGCTTCGAGGCAGACTTGGATACGGAATAGGCAACAAGGTTAGCGGTCATGCCGCCAATGCCGGGCAGTATGCCAATGAAGGCGCCGACAACACCGGAGAGGAACATGTTGCCGATCTGCTCCTTAAACTCCCGGAAGGAGAAGCCAAAGCCCTTGATATGATAGCTGGCCACAATGCCTTCCGGCATTGTTTACCATTTGACCATTATATAATGGTGTGACGGTATGACGGTATGGCAGCAACATGTCCTACAACATGAGAAAATTCGAACTTCCTCCTCCTTGCGGATGCCCTCCAACAAGGGGAGGAATCATTTCGAATGCTGAAAAAACTGCTCCAGACGCGCTATGTTGTAACTGGACATCTCTTCATAACGCTTCAGGGCTTCTTTGACTTTGCGCTGCTCCAACAGATCCTTGATTGCAACATGGGATGCGATTCCGTAAGCATTTGCGCCGGGGACACTGTTCATTGCCTCGAAAATGCTCAGGATCTGCTTGCGGTTGGCCCTCATGGCATTTTCAAGGAAAACGTTGTGAGAACACAGCACCACACCGAGGTGGAAATCGTAATCAGCCTCATTGAATTCCGGAAGATCATCGACACTCTGCTGCATCCTGATCAGACACTGATCCAGGTACTCAAAATCTTCTTTGGTCGCATAGTCTTTTGAAAGAAGAACGGCTTTGAATTCCACGCATTCACGAAAGGCAAGGAACTGCCTGTACACATCCTCACTCAGCCCAAACACCTCATCCATACCCCTGAAGTTCTCGGGGTTTGCGACGAAGGTGCCAGCCCCCTGACGAGTGATGACCAGCCGCTCCGTCCGCAGTTGGGATAAAGCTTCGCGGATAACCACGCGGCTGACATTCAGAGACGCCGCAAGCTTATTCTCGCTGTCAAGCTTGGATCCCTCAGGAATCTTGCCGGAAACGATCTGTTCCTTCAACTGGGTATATACGGCATCGACCAGATTGACCCTTTCGATTTTAATGTATTCCATCTTTTCACCAACTTGCAACCTGTATGACAAGTGAAGTATGCACTGGGTATTGTAAATTGTCAAGAGATTTCGCTCATTTTTTTAGGCGTCTGCAGCAATGCAAGCTCCTTATTTTTATCAGATACCTGATAACTACCTAAATGCCTTTTATAGCCCCTTGCTGTTAACAAGCCGTGGCGGCTACAGCGGTGATTTCACCATCACGCCACCGCTTGCAGACAGCGGTCAATTTCTTCTCATCGACCGCCACACGGGGACGGCCTCCGCTATAGGTACCGTTCGCCTTCTGAGCTTCGATTCCGTCCTTCTGCCTGGTAAGGATCTGCTCACGCTCCAGCTGGGCAAGCGCAGCGAAGATACTAACCATGAAGCGGCCTGTCGGTGTGCTTGTATCAAGATTCTCCTTCAGACTGATCAGCGCCACGTTCTTATGCTCCAGCTGATCCAGGATCACAAGGAAATCCTTCGTTGATCTGGCTAACCGGCTGATGCTCTCAATCACAACGGTATCACCTTCACGAACGAAATCAAGCATTCTCTGAAGCTCTAGACGGTTCGTATCCTTACCGCTGATCTTCTCACAGAAAATCTGCATAAGCGCACGGCTGATGGGAGCCGGGAAGCCAAACGCAGAGCCATTGCAGATGGACGCACCGTGGAACAGGGAGGTACCTGGCACATTGGTGTAGAGGCTGGAAGAAAGCTGGTGACCAAGAAGAGCGTGGCTGCCAAAGAGATCATCAGAAAGCACAGCAAGGACTTTGATGGAACGCTGGGTGATGAGGATTGCAGGAAGCTGGCTGGGGTCAGCAGGAATGCGTACTACAAGTATAAGAAGGAAATGCGATAGGAGATGTAACAATAAAGGAGGCTGTGTCGTAAGTTGGAGACAGTCCCCTTCTGTCTTGTATTGAGTGATTAACGGTACAGTTAGTCACTGTGGGAAAATACATCCTGCTGGATGGTCAAATATAATGATTTGGCCATCGGTTGTACTTTGGGTATTCATCTCCTTCCGCGTTTAGATACACTTCGTTTTCTCAGCTGCGAAAATGTACACTCGTTCGACGGCTGATAAGTTTTTTTATCCTTATCAGCATTAACCCAACGATTGCGGGGTTTTTGCTTGAAATTTCAACGGTTTTCAGGATTTTAAAGCCCTCTGGAGAATGCCATAATATACTAGAAAATGTTATGGTTTTTCAAGGATTCCCGAGGTATCCCAAGGAATAACATGACAGTTTGAAATATGTATTATGCTATCCTATTTTTTTCTTCCCAACTTATGATCGATGAGCGATGTCACCATCTCAATCGCTGCATCCGGCGTATCCGCATAGTGAGCATAAAACATCGGATCGCCTATGTATTCATCAATTACTTCCTGCACGATGCTTCTCTCACCGTCATTATGACAGCTTTCGTTATATTCCTGCTGAAGATGCCAAAGTGCCTCGACCGCCTTTTCGGGACCTTCCGGATACTCGATCGTAAAGGAATCGACCATCCCTTCTTCGTCTGTCGTATAGGTCCCTGAGAACACCAGCCCGATACTGTTCTCTATCAGGATCACACTATACTCGTGCCGGTTTTTATATTGACTGTCGGAGATATAAAACGTATTCTTCCCGGTCAGGCCTGCTTCGCTGCAGAAACGGTCAAAACGGATCATTTCTTCGGAATCCATGACCTCAGACAACAAGTTATCCGTAACGTAAAGGCTGAGCGTCCGGTGGTATTTTTTCAAAGCTTTCAGATCCTGTAACCCGGCGCAATACGAAGTATAACGGCCCAGGCGGTCATTTTCAAAGAATTCAGTCAGGAAATTGCCCGCGCCGTACGGCAGCGTGTCCATATCGATGGTGAAAGAAGAGATCTTCCGGTCTGCATCCAGGTCAAATGTACCCGTGATCTCAAAATCACTTTCATCTCCGGGATAACGAAGAACGGCCCGGTAGTCCTGATGCTGCCACTGATCGTCTTTATAAGAAGCCTTCAGTTCCATTGTTTTCCATTGATCCTCGAAATCCATGAACGATTTGTCGAACAGGAACAGATAATTCGCTTCTTCTATCTCTTTAAGGGCTGATTCCTCGCAATAAGGCGCCAAGCCCGCGTGATACGCATCGACAATTGTTTGATAATCTTCTTCTCCGCGCAGCATAGTTTCCCGAAAGGTATCCAGACGGCCATCTTTATTGATCGTAAAGAATTCCTGCAGGAACTCCATCTCGGGTGTCTCTTCAAACGGTTCCCCCTGATAACAGCCTGACAAAAGAAGAACTACTATACACGTTATGACCAAAATGCGTTTCATATGGCTGATCTCATTTCATCCTTTTGGCTTTATCCTACCGCATCTGATGCAGAACTCCGATTACGAGCAAACTCGCGGCGCCAATGACCAGAATACGTTTCACAACTGCCGTCCGTTCAGCTCTTTGATCTTCCTTACCCATTGACCAACCAATCAGCCAACCAACAGAAACTCCTATCGGGACGATACCCGCCAAGGTGGTTCCCAATATAGCCCAATTCAGATCCCAATCATTATCTACAGCTGAAATCATTTTGACTACATAGATCAGGAAAGCCAGATCAAGCAATGAAACTAAGGCCAAAGGAATTTTCCCAAGAATGCGGTTTCGGATGTTTTTGCTGACCAGGTATTCTATACTGAATGTGACAGCACCGCCAAGAACGGCGATCAACACGAAATCTAATGGTTCCATAAAACCCTATAAATAAACCAGCCGAAAGCCATACCAAGTATCGCGGCAATCAGTATTGTACCAAAATAATAGACCACGACGAACTTTCCGAAAATGGAGTCGCTTTTGTCGTAGAAAAAGGCAATGACGATTGCAAACACAAGTGCCACATACATCAGGCTCTTTTGCCATTCTGTTTTTTTTGTACGTGTCTGCAGCAGGTATTGACCTACTGCAAATAGGATGAAAACAACGATATGAGCGGTCATTAGTTACTTCTCTCCACTATTCCCATAGATGATGGATATCTGAATATCATGTTCACTTCATGGCATTCTGGCTCATCGACCACATCTGTTTGAACGAACCCAACCTTTTCATACATTGTTTTGGCATGGGTATTTCCCCAAATATATGTAGTCGTCATAACAGATAGTCCGTACTGCTCATGCATAAACTTGATCAATTGCTTCAATGCTTCAGCCCCCAGGCCCTGATTCTGAAACTTCCAATCAATGGCATAATCCCAAAGAAAGAAGGAGTCCGGTTCAAAACGATGAAGCAACGCAAAGCCCATCAGAATCTCATCCTGTAAAATATCAAAAGCAAAAACACTATCAGGGTTTTCTCTTATAACCTGACAGATCGTATCTTTAGCCGAAAGATATGCTTCCTGTTCAGGGAGCAAGTCTATCTTCATGGAATTGGATGGAACGAATCGCATAAGTATTGTCATTATTTACCCCAACTGCAGTATTCCCTCGAAATACAGATACCGCAGCAAAACCATAAGCGCTATCGCAACGAGAAGAACGACCAGAGCGATATTTCCTTTATACATCCACCGGTACGCATCATCTTGCGTATAACCGGGGGAAATCATGTTTTCGAGTATGATCGCAAGGATGACACAAAAAGTGATCCCGTAAATGATCAGGAACGTACGGTTGTGTGCAATTATCCATAACAAAACCTGCTTCATACGTTAATCCGGAAATATCACTGTAAACGAGTCGATCTTCCCGTCCTTGTCCTCAATGTACGAACCGGTAAAGGTCTTCTGTATGGTCCGTGTCCTGTTCTCCATCGTCACCGTGAAGTTGTACGCATTTTCCTGCAGGCTGGCCTGCGTCACCTCGATCTGCACCGGATAGTGGACGCTCTGGAACGTGACCATGCAGTATTCGTCGAACCGCGAGAGCTGACGTTCCATCTCCATCTTGAACAGCGCATTCTCTGTCAGGTACGGCATGACCCGCGCATGGTAATAGTCGATCGCCTCTACAGATTCCAGAAGATCTCCGGTCTCTTCCATAAAACGATCATACCGGTGGAACCGGTTAGGCGTAAAAAATTCGCCGAGAAAGCCCCCGACGTTCTGCTGTGCAGCATGGCAGGCATACCAATCCTTGCCGTCGTAGACATACACGGTATCGTCTATCACCGCATAGGGCTGGCCCACCCATTCCGCCACGTTAGTCTGTTCGTCCTCTGATGGATACAGGTCGCAGTCTAACGCTGATCTGACCGTTCCTTCCAGTTGCGCTTCCACGGGATCTTTCACCTTCTTGTCGCACACAAAGATCTCGCCTGCGATGTTGAGCATCTTCGGCGTCTGTGCGTTCTGATAGATACTCCAGAAAACCTTTCCCAGGATCGCAAGCACGACCAGCGCAACAAGAATTCCCCAACCATATCGGCGCATAAAGGCGTCGAATCCGTTCTTCGGCGGTTCTACGTCCATGGCATGGTCAGCCATATCCTGCGCGGTCCGTTCGTCTTCAGCGACCTGTCGCTCCAGTTGAAAGCGGCTGTTCTTCTCTTTGTATTTATCCTGCATGCCGAGGCTCATGGATTCCTACTCCCCTTCAGGACCCGGATCCGATCCGATTCCCAGTTCGAACAGACGCTTCTGCTCTTCGTAGCGTTTCTTCTCTTCCGCTTTTCCGGTCTGTCCTTCCGGATCGCCTTCCTCGTACTGCATTGTGAGGATCGCCGGTTTGGATTTTCCTGTCTCCGCGTCATACTGGCGCAGCAGCGCATAGGTATACGTGCTGTAATTCTCTCCCCAGACTCTTATTACCTGATTGAAATGCACGACGCCGTCGACGGGCCAGATCGAATTGATCTTGATCTCATGATTGGTATTGCCGTGGAGGAACACGTCCTCCGTGCCGTCTTCTTTGATCTCAATGACCGTATCGCCGGCGAAAAGCTCAGGGGATTCCGGATAGACCGGATCCTTCGGATTGAACGTCAGAATGACGGGGCCGGAAGAAACTGCGCCGTAACGCAGGAAGATCATCTGCAGGACCGGGCGTGCGCTCAGCTGTTGCAGTCCGCCCTCTTGAATGCGGTAAAGTCCATCCAGGCCGTAATAATAGTCATAGCTTCTGCCGCTGCCGTTATCGTAGAGCTGCAGTTTTTTCGACTGTGGTATGAGAGCCGCATCATATCTGCTTTCGATCTTGTCACTCTCGCAGCGGTTGGTCAGAGCCAGATCCGTGCCATAATGAGCGACTACGGTCTTCTTTCCCTCGTCCCAGGCGAAAAGGAACCCCTGATCTGCGGCGATGAACGTGGCATCTGCAGGTTTACCGTCGAACGTGCCCGGCAGGCATTCTTCGCTTCCCTTCTTCGGCAAAGCCAGTGCATTGCAGTTCCAGAGCACTGCGTCAGACCGTTTGATGGTGCTAAAGCCAAAGACATCGTTGAATCCGATCTCCTCCGCAAAGATCACGGACTTATTCCAGACGAAATCCGTCCCCTGTTCATAGCCAAGCGCCAGAAGCAGGTACGTTAGATACTGATTCCCGTCGATCGGGTCATGCGCGCCGAAACGGTCGGCCGCGACGCCCGCCGTAAAGTCATGCTCATAGGCATAACCAATGAAAGGCTGAGCCCACTCGTCCACGTCGGTGAAAGGCGTGGTCCACGTACCGGCCATGGCTTCTTCGCCCTTGCCCAGCAGGTTGATGAACAGGGTCATAGCTTCCTGGCGGTTCAGCTCCCTATCCAGACTGTAGATTGGCGTGCCGTCTTCGTTCGTCCCCGTGCCGGCAAACAGGCCGAGCTCGTAAAGCACATCCGCAGCTTTCGTCGCCTTTTCGTCCGCCGCGTAGATGCAGGCTGCGGACAAAGTGACCAGCAGAAGCGCCAGAAGTACTGTGATCAATCGATGCTTTTTCATTTCCCCATTCTCCTTTCGTCATTCTCCCTTTAGTCTATCAAATCCTCGTATGATATCAATTACAGAAAGGTTAGATGATCAAATTGATGACTATTTTGACTCGATCGCACAGTCACTATAACACTATGGAGAGGCCTGTCCTCTCCATTTTGCTTTGGGCCATCGCAACACGAAGTTGACTTTCTTGCTTGATTATAATAATATATCAAGCAAGAAAGTCAACTTTAAGGTGGTGATCACATGACGGAATCAAAACGCATCCTGGAACTAGCCAACCAGAATAATGGCATGGTCACAACAGCCATGGTCGTGGGTTCCGGGTTATCTCGCGGCTCTCTGAAATATCTGGCTGACCGCGGATATATGGAACGTACGTCCCGCGGCGTATATATACTGCCGCAGAATTGGGAAGATGAATTCGTAAACATGCAAAACCGATATAAACGCGGTATCTATTCTCTGGGTACTGCGCTGTTTCTTTGTGATCTGACCGACAGAACGCCTGGAAGGTTTCATATGACCTTTCCCTCTACCTATAACCTGTCGAACCCGAAAAAGGTGGGCATCATATGTAATGGGGCAAAAGAGCCGCTATATAGTCTTGGCGTAACAGAACTCACCACGCCCGGCGGGAATAAAGTGCGTGGATATTCTGCGGAGAGGACATTATGCGACATTCTGAGGGCAAGAAGCCACACAGATATACAAATCGTTACGGATGCCTTTAAAAGATATTCTGCCAGAAAAGAACGAAATATCCCGTTGCTGTCCGAATATGCAAAGGCGTTGCGGGTGGAGGATAAGGTCAGATCATATCTGGAGGTGCTGTTATGAATAATGCTAGTCCCTCTTTGCATATTAGTTATTCCGCAGTTAAGGGGGTAAATTTTCAATTTATATCAAAATATACCCGCTTAACTTGAAAATATCGAGTAGACGCAGATAAAGGCAGAATCTGTTTTACTTTGAGAACGGAAATGAAGCAGCTTTGCCATGACCGCATCTCACGATACTTTATGATTATTCCGACCATCAGGAAGAGAGAGGCCAGCCCTCTCTCTTTTTTTATACGCTCCGGCAGAATCGCCAAAAGCGTAGAATTCTACAAAAAAGGAGAAAGTCGTATTGCAAAGAGATACATTCAGGCGTATCATAGAATCGCCAAAAGCGTAGAATTCTACAAAAAAGGAGATTCTATCATGATCAACAGAGATCGTTACCTCCAACAGCTCATCCAAAGTAAAAACAATGGATTCCCAAAAGTGATCACGGGTATCCGCCGGTGCGGAAAATCCTATTTGCTGAAAGAGATCTATTATCAATACTTAACAGGACAAGGCATTTCCGACGAGCAGATCCTCTTGATCGAGCTCGATGACGACAGAAATTTGAAATATCGTAACCCAATCGAGTTGGGAAGATATGTACGTTCTTACTGTGCGCAAAAAGACGATTGCTACGTGTTTATCGATGAGGTTCAATTGATCGACACGATCTTCAATCCGATCTACACTGATGGAAAATATGTCCCCGCAACACGGGGAGACGCGCATACGATCTCTTTTGTGGACGTGGTACTGGGGCTTTCCCGTGAAAAAAACATAGATCTGTATATCACGGGAAGCAACTCAAGGATGTTGTCTTCCGACATTATTACAGAGTTTCGGGACAAGGCGACAAATATTGCTTTGGCACCGTTGTCTTTCGAGGAATACTATCGCTATGCGGGCGGGTCACAGACAGATGCTCTCTACGATTATATGCAATTCGGCGGTATGCCTCTCGCAGTGTTAAAAGATCCGGAAGAAAAGCAATCCTATTTGAAAGGCCTGTTCGAAACCACATATTTCCGCGACATCATCGAACATAACCATCTGATGAAAAGCGAAGCGCTGGACGAACTGTGCAACATCCTCAGCACCTGTACCGGAGATCTGATCAATTCGGAAAAGATTGCAAATACTTATCAGAGCAGAAGGCACGAGAAAATCGATAAGGCGACGGTGAAACGCTATATCGATTTCTTTGCTGACGCTTTCCTGATCCGGGAAGCCAGGCGCTACGACGTGAAGGGAAGAAATGAAATCGGCGCACTCAGAAAGTATTATTTTGCGGACACAGGGCTTCGGAATGCGCGCCTTAACTTTGTTTATCCCGACGAGGGCCAGTTGCTGGAGACTATCGTCTATAACGAACTCATCTATAACGGATATGCAGTCAATGTCGGCACCTACGAAAGCATAGAAAAAGATGAAAACGGCAAGAGTGTCCGAAGAACGAATGAGATCGATTTCTATGCGTTGAAGAACCAGCGAATGTATTATATTCAGGTCTGCGCGGACCTTTCGCAGGAAGCCACGCGGATGCGCGAGATCAAACCGTATCTGTCCCTTAGCGATCAGATTCAGAAGATCGTGGTGATCAACCGCCCGATCAGAGAAACACGGGACGAAAATGGTTTCACAATAATCGGTGCGGCTGATTTTCTTCTCCGGTTCATCAAATAGTGCCAAGATCCCGCCACTCGGACCACAAGGCATGAAATCATTCGGACTTGGCGCAGGCCGTAAACAGCAGCGCCGTAAGCGCCAGCAGAGCGATAAGCGCTATGATTCCTTTTCATAGTTTTTTCCTTCTATCGATGTTCTTTCCCAGGGTCACGAGGCGGCCCCTTTCCCCGCACCTATTAAAAACGAAACACGAATATTGTTCCGCTTTTTCTCAAAATAATTCGCCTTTGTTGGACATTTGATGGACAGGCTTCCTGTATAATAACGGTATAGCATTCGAAATATCTCAGGGAGGAATACCGATGGCCATTACTTTTGATCAATTAAAACAGAAGACACAGCAGCAAAAGGGGTTTAACGCACCCGGCGCGGCAGCAAAACTGCAGTTCCTGCAGGGCGTATTCGACAGAGCAGCAAAGGCGGCTGCAAAAGATGAGAAGAACGAATCTCTCGCCAACGCGCTGGAACTGCATGCTGAGATGTTTAAGCGGCTGATCGAGATCAACCCGCTTACCGCATCGGGAGAGAAGGAGGAGAAGCTCAAAGGCGCGCTTACCCATCTGAACGGTTTTAAAAAATATCTGAACGAAAAAGCCGCCTGGGAACCCAACACGCCCCTCTCCTATCTGAACGAAGTCATCTGCAAGGACCAGCAGGAAAAAGACAAGCTGGCGGATGCGCTGCAGTCTGTCACCGACATTCTGGAACTGGGCGCCGAACGGAAGGCGGAAAAGAAGGAAGAGCCGAAACAGGAAGCGCCGCAGGTCATCGAAATGGCGAACGTTCCGCCGGTACAGCCCAAACCCCAAAAGAAAAAGGATCCCAGAACCACCCCGGAGTTGTACGAACAGGCGCTGAAAGATGAGGTCAACGCGATCCATCTGCCGGACGAGCAAGCCAAAGCGAACAAACCGCAGGACGAGGATGACAGATTTTTCAATATCGAAGACGGCGAAGTCGATCTGGCAGACGAGGAGGCACCGGAAAAGCTGACCCGCATCATTGGAAAGAAGCTTGCCCTGAAATACCGCGAATACGGCCCCTTCGATCCGGAAAAAGTGGATGAAGTCGGCAGTAAATTCGAAGAATTCCCGTTCTTCGTCAAGTTTCTCGAGGATTATCGCGAGAAAAAGGGTGTTCAACAGCTGAAGAGCATCGCTCTTGGCGATACGGAATCCCTGGAGAAGGAGATCCGGAAGGAGCTGGTCGCCACGACAAAACTGCCGGACAAGTCTTGGTGGCCCATTTCCGTAAACGCTAAAGACTTTACCGAAAGCGTTAAGAAAAAACTGAGATCCGAAAAGTTTGCCAACATGGATCTCGACGACCAGATCGGTCTGTATCACAAGATCCTGGCTGCCCGCACGTCTGTCGACGCGGTCCGGGGAAGCTTCCGAGGCAAATCTCTCGACAAGGATATCGACCTGGGAAGCTACTTCAAAACCATGGACACCCTGGACCGGAATGACAGCGCCGTTACCGAAGCCCTGAAGAACATGATCTCGCGGGACGGCGCGGAAAGGGTGCGCGACTGGGCCTGCGATGGTCACGGAGGCCTTCTGGAAGAGAAGGTCAAGGAAGAAGTACGCAGTATGGCCAAGGAGGGCGACTATAAGCTGGATGATATGCCGGTACGCTACCGCCCCACCGTCAAGGAGCGGCTGGAGGATGTCCGCGATATCCTGCAGGATAACGGCAAGTGGCAGGCGATGAGCATAGAAAAGAAAAAATTCCTGGTCTCCGAATACGCGCTGCTGCAAAAGGATGCCCGCAAGCCCGGCGGCATGGATGCACCCTTAGGCGACATCAAAGAGCACAACCGCGAAGCAGAGGAATTTGCAAAGAGCGAGAAGTTCGCGGCTTCCGTGGACGACATCGAGCAGATCCGCCTCAATTTGGCGAATCCCGATCTGCAGATGGCAGTCGGTTCGTTCCGCTATGGCCAGACCATAGAGGGGCAGGAAGAGGCACGAAAAAGGCTGGCGAACAAGACGTCTGCTATGCTGAAAAAATCCGGCGCGCTGAAAAAGGCGTTGGAGCAGAGAGCGGAGAAAAAGGCTGACGGCGATGCTCCCGTGCAGGAAGCACCCAAAGACGAAGAAAAGAAGGAAGAAAAGAAAGAAGAAATCGCCGCTGTGCCGAAGGCCTGATCGAAGAAAAGAAGAAGAGAGAGGGTAGCCTGAACTTGTCAATAAAAAGTAGACAGTTCTAAAAAAGAGCGTTCACAAGAACCCCAATTCAGTCTTGTATTGGATTGGGGTTTTATATTGCAAAGCAAAGGCAGGCCGCTCATTATTGTAATATTCAACAAAGGCATGAATCATTTTTTCCGGAGTATCGAAACGGCGATGCCAGCCTTCTGCATACATTTCCGCTTTGATCCAACCGTTGATCGACTCAATTACTGCATTATCTGTTGGTGTTCCTGCTCGCGACATCGAACGCTTTATATTAGACAGGGTCGATATTGAAGGAATCACAACGCTTGTTGTATAATCAGTTAAACTACTGAATGCTATGGGAGAATGTACTGGCAAGAAATGAAAGGCAACGAATATAACGATCTGTGGACGGTCATAAGCAATGCAGAAACTTCCCTTTACGACCGCCTGCCCGAGAAGTTTCTGGAGTTCGTCAAAGGCGCTATGGTGCCCGGCGCGGAGCCGGACGGCAGTTTAAAGGCATCCGGCGATGAACCGGTCATCCCTGATGCGGCAAAGGAGCTTCTGGCAGCCCTTTCTCTGACGTACTGGGCGGAAAGCGCAGCGCCGCAGCTTTGCCCAGCAGCTGCACGAAAAAGAGCTGGCCTATGCAAAAGAAGAGCCCCGTCCTATGACAGAGGAAGAGTATCAGGCGTTTCTCAGGGATTTTGACGACTGGAACGATCTGTTCGGTCCCATCCCGTTCTGGGCAGAGAGCCGTGGATGGCAGCCCGAGAGATGCTACGAAGTCGCCCCGGCCGATGAAAGCGCTGCGCTGAAAACCTGGGATACCGGCCTTAGGGAGGTCTATGTGACCCGTGAGCAGCGGGAGAGGATCCTGAAAGAAGCAAAGGAGTGGGTGCTTACCGCGGACACAGAGGAAGAAGAAACGCTTTACTGGCACGATAATGATAAGGACAGTTGGTCGAGCACGAAAGAGGTCCCGGACTTTTATAAACGGGCTGTAGTCATAAAGGACGGACATTTCTCCGGTGCACTGGTAAACACCGAGCTTTACACCGGAATTGGTCTTTCGGTATACCGGGATAAGGAATGCGGGATCCTCTTCACCGATGGCAGCAAGTCCGGAAGAACGTACGAGCACGAATCCCATTCCAGCGACGAATCGTCCTATTCCAAGACCACGACATACACGCTAAAGAGAAAGTAAGCGAAAACCGCTGAGACTATTGAAAATCCAATGGCCTCAGCGGTTTTTTCAACGTATTCTCTTATGTCTCACGATCTCCGCACCCCTGGCGGGGTCACGCAGCGGCTATTCCGCCGGAACCACTTCGATCGTGACCGTGCCGGTAGCCTGTTCGAGGCAGGTGGTCCTCACCCAGTACTCGCCTGCGGTCATCTCCGCCGACGAGCTGTCCGTACTCTCCAGGTTCGCCATGAAGATCGCTTCGCCGCTCAGGTCGGGCGCTTCCTCTTCGCTCACTTCCGAGCCGTCCAGGATCTCCACCCGGATCGACCCTTCCGTCAGATCAGCGGTCACAACGACCATTTCGCCTTCTCCGACGACGAGGCCGCCAACGGCAGCAACACTGTCTTTCTCGGCGTTCTTGGCAGTGACCGTCATCTTCTTTTCCTCGGTTCCCTCCAGACTGAATTCCGACGTCGAGCAGGCGGTAAACGCCAGCATGGCCAGGATCAGGACCAAAACGATCGCAATGCTTTTTCTTTTCATAGATAAATACCCCTTTTCGCGAAATTCTTTTTATTTCAGTTTTTCGAAGGTCCTCGCCTCCGCCATGGACATGTCGGAATGGAGCGCTTCGTCTCTCATCTTTTCCAGCGTGGCGAGGTGGTTGATCTCCTGCTCTTCGTCCCAGGCCTTGGTAAAGGTGCCGTCCTTGATCTGATCGTAGCGGTCACGCAGGAATTCGCGGATCGGCGTCGGATCGAAGGTGTTAAAACTGCGCAGCTGGCCGAACTGGGAGGTGTGGGAATGGAACGGCATCTGCTGGTACATGCCCAGCTCTGCGGCCTTTTCCATCATGTACATCGGCTCCTTGGACAGATAGGCTTCCATCAGAACGGCTTCCTCCGGGTGACCCATCTTCTCCGCCAGCAGCTTAAAGGACTCGTCGAACACATGGTAGATGATGGGCCAGGTGCCCTGCTCCGCCATCAGGTCCAACATGGTCTCGTCGTCGAAGTTGACCTCGATGGCGCCCTTCTTGGTGGAACCGATCGCCTTGCACAGCGCCTTGCCGTACTCCAACGCCTTGCCGGAAGCGTCCTGGGCAACGCCTACGAAGGAGGGGAATCCCTCGCCACGCAGGAACATCTGCCGTACGCCGTCGCCGATCATGCGGGGCGCCGCCATGACGACGTCCACGAAGGGCGGGGGAACGATCTTTTTAAAGGTGATGTTGTAGGCAGAGGCGAAATTGACGATATTGCCCGGCTCAAGCCCCGGCGCGATCTGTTCGTTGAAGATGGCCGGCGCATATTCGTCCGGCAGCAGCATAAAGAGGATGTCTGCTTCCTTGGACGCCTCTTCGATGGGCTTGACCGCGAAACCATTCTCGACGGCCTGGTCGTAGGAGCTGTCCTTGCGGCTTCCGACGATGATCTTGGTGCAGCCGGAATCCTTCATGTTGAGCGCCTGGGCCCGGCCCTGGTTGCCGTAGCCGATGATCGCGATGGTCTTGTCCTTTACCAGATCGAGATCGCAGTCCTTATCGTAATAGATCGTTGCCATGATATTAAGTCCTTTCTTTCCGCAGCACCCTTATTTTATCACGAAACGGCAGGGGCGGGCACATCAATCCCCGGTCTTCTGCGACGCCTCCATGTGCTTGTACTGTGCGTACCGCTTGGCGGCTTCATCGCTGCCGATGGCGAAGAGCTCTTTCGCGTTCTCGGGGAAGGTGAGCTTGAGGGCGCTGTAACGGGTCTCGCCGTCCAGGAACTCCTCGTAGCCCATCTTCGGCTCCTTGGAATCCAGGTGCAGCGGCTGGCTCTGGCGCGGATCGTAGCGGTAAAGGAGCCAATAGCCGGACTCGACCGCACGCTTCATCTCCTCCTGCACCTTGCTCATGCCGCGGCGGATGCCGTGGGACGTGCAGGGCGTGTAGGCAACGATGACGCTGGGGCCGTCGAACGCCTCCGCTTCCTTGATGGCCTTGATGAGCTGGTTCGGGTCTGCGCCCATGGCGACCTGCGCCACGTAGACGTTGCCGTAGCTCATCATGATGCCGCCGATGTCCATCTTCCGGGTGCGCTTGCCGCTGGACGCGAACTGCGCCACCGCGCCGACCTGGGTCGCTTTGCTGCTCTGGCCGCCGGTGTTGGAATAGACTTCCGTGTCAATGATGAAGACGTTGACGTTCTCGCCGCTGGCGATGACGTGGGCGAGACCGCCAAAGCCGATGTCGTAGGCCCAGCCGTCGCCGCCGTACATCCAGAAAGTCTTTCTCGCCAGCTGGTCTTTATGGGCGAGGATCGCCTTCGCTTCGGGCGTGTCTTCCTTTTCCAGGAGGGCACAGAGCGCATCTGCCGTCTCGCGTGACCCGTCGAAATCATCGAAGGCCGCAAGCCAGGCTTCGCAGGCCGCCTTTAGCTCGCCGGAAGCGCCCGCGCAGAGGCTTTCCACCTGCGCCTTGACGGCGTTTCTCTGCTGCTTGACGGACAGGAGCATGCCGAGGCAGAGCTCCGCGTTGTTTTCGAACAGAGAATTGGTCCAGGCAGGGCCGAATCCTCTGCGGTTGGTGGTGTAGGGGATGCCCGGCATGGAGGCGCCCCAGGCCTGGGAGCAGCCCGTGCCGTTGGCCCAGTAGACGCGCTCGCCGAAGAGCTGAGTCATCAGCTTGGCGTAGGGTGTCTCGCCGCAGCCCGCGCAGGCGGCGGAGAATTCCACCAGAGGCTGCTTAAACTGGCTGCCTTTGACCGTCCAGCGGTCAAAGATCTCGCCTTTATCGGAGAGGGACAGCACGTAGTCCCACTTTTCTTTCTTGTCTTCCGTAAGCTCCGCGGGCACCATCTCCAGCGCGTGAGCCGGGCAGCTTTCCGCACAGCTTCCGCAGCTGGTGCAGTCGAAGTCCGACACGGCGAGGGCGAAGTGCAGGCCCTTGGCCGCGCCGTTCGCGGGAATGGTCTTTACGCCTTCCGGCGCTGCAGCCTTCTCTTCGTCGTTCAGCAGGAAGGGCCGGATAACGGCGTGGGGGCAGACCAGGGAGCAGCGGTTGCACTGGACACACTTTTCTGCGTTCCACTGGGGCACTCTTACGGCGATGCCGCGCTTTTCGAAGGCGGTGAGCCCCATATCGATGTTGCCGTTCTCGTAGCCCGCGAAGGAGCTGACCGGCAGATCGTCGCCCTTCTGGGCGTTGATCGGGTTGAGCAGGCGGCGCACCACGTCGGGAACGTCCTGCTTGGGGTCAGCCGCGCCGACGGCCTCGTGCAGCACCTGCATCGCGGCGTTCGGCGTGTCGGGCAGATCCGCCCATTCCGCCGGGACCTGTACGGCGACGACTTCCTTCGCGCCGGCTTCGATGGCCG
Source organism: Bacillota bacterium (assembly GCA_017626845.1). Classification (GTDB taxonomy): domain Bacteria; phylum Bacillota; class Clostridia; order Peptostreptococcales; family Anaerovoracaceae; genus RUG11894. The sequence continues at coordinate 10,938 of JAGAHX010000067.1, read as the reverse complement.
CGACGTTCTTCGCGACGACTTCGTCGCCCTTGGCGAAGTAGCTCTGCCGCGCCGCTTCCTTCATGCGGTCGAGCGCTTCTTCCGCCGGGATGAGTCCGGTGATGGCGAAGAAGGCCGCCTGCAGCACGGTATTGGTGTGGCTTCCCAGACCCAGACGCATGGCGATGTCCGTAGCGTCGATGGTGTAGAAGCGGATGTTCTTGCGGGCCAGGTAGCGCTTGACGTCGCTCGGCAGATTCTCCTCCAGCTCCTTGCCTTTCCACTGGCAGTTGAGCAGGAAGATACCGTTCGACTTGAGTTCGCTCACCATGTCGTACTGGCGGATGTAGCTCTGGTTGTGGCAGGCCACGAATTCCGCCCGCTTTACGTAATAGCTGCCCATGATGGGCTCCTTGGAGAAGCGCAGATGGGACTTGGTGATGCCGAAGGATTTCTTGGCATCGTATTCGAAATACGCCTGGGCGTACATGCCCGCCGCATCGGCCAGGATGTGCACCGTGTTCTTGTTGGCACCTACCGTTCCGTCGCCGCCGAGGCCCCAGAACTTGCAGCGGAAGGTCTTTCCGCCGGAAACGCCGGAGACGTGGGGGGCGTCCAGAGACAGGTGGGTCACGTCGTCGTTGATGCCGATGGTGAAGCCGTCCACGGGATGTTCCGCGGCCAGGTTGGCGAAGACCGCCAGCAGCTGATCCGGATCGGTGTCCTTGGAGGAGAGGCCGTAGCGTCCGCCGATGATCTTAAAGGCCCGGCCGGTCTTGACGGCAGCGGTGCAGACGTCCTGGAACAGGGGTTCGCCTGCGGCGCCCATCTCCTTGCAGCGGTCCAGCACAGCGATGCGCTTTACCGTCTGCGGAATGGCTTCCATCAACTTTTCGGCGGAGAAGGGCCGGTACAGGTGGACCTGCACGAAACCGACCTTGCTTCCGTGGGCGTTCAGATAGTCCACGGCAAGGCGTGCCACGCCGCTCACAGAACCCATGGCGATGACGATATCCGTCGCTTCCGGGTCACCGTAATAGTTGAAGAGATGATACTCTCTGCCGGTGAGGGCGCTGATCTTCTCCAGATATTTCTCCACGATGCCGGGCACCGCGTCGTAGGCGCCGTTGTTGGCTTCCCGGATCTGGAAGTAGACGTCCGGGTTCTGCACGGTGTTGCGCAGCACGGGGTGTTCGGGGTTGAGGGCAGCCGCCTTGAACGCTTCCAGCGAGGGGCGGTCCACCATGTCGACCAAAGCCTGTTCGTCGATGGTCTCCACCGTGGCCAGCTCGTGGCTGGTGCGGAAGCCGTCGAAGAAATGCATGAAGGGCACGCGGCTCTCCAGGGCTGCCAGATGGGGCACGGCGGCGAGGTCCAGGACTTCCTGCACGTTGCCCGTGGAGAACATGGCAAAGCCGCAGGCGCGGCAGTCCATGACGTCGCTGTGGTCGCCGAAGATGCTCATGCCGTGGGTGCCGACAGTGCGGGCCGCCACGTGCATGACCGCGGGGAGCCGTTCGCCCGCGATGCGGTGCAGAACGGGGATCATCAGCATTAAGCCCTGGCTGGAGGTGAAGGTCGTAGCGAGGGCGCCGGCCTGCAGGGCGCCGTGCACAGCGCCGATGGCGCCGGCTTCGCTCTGCATCTCCTGCAGCGTTACCGGTTGTCCGAACATGTTCTTCCGTCCGCCTGCGGACCACACGTCGGTATGCTCCGCCATGGGGGAAGAGGGCGTGATCGGATAGATCGCAGCGATCTCCGTAAAGTTATAGGCAACGTGGGCGGCGGCTTCGTTGCCGTCCATGGTCACCAGCGTTTTCTTCTTTTCGTCAGTCATGGTTTCTCCCTTTTCTATCGGTTCACAGCGACAGCCCCAGTTCTTTGGCAGCTTCTTCGCGCATCTTATATTTCAGTATTTTCCCCGCGGCGTTCATGGGGAAGGAGTCCACAAAGCGGATGTACTTGGGCACTTTGTGCCGTGCGAGCCGCTCGACGCAGTAAGCGCGGATCTCGGGTTCGGACGCCTCCTGGCCTTCCTTCAGTATAATACAGGCCATGGCTTCTTCGCCGTATTTTTCGTCGGGCACGCCGATCACCTGCACGTCCTGCACCGCCGGATGGGTGTAGAGGAATTCCTCGATCTCCCTGGGGTACAGGTTTTCGCCGCCGCGGATGATCATATCCTTCAGGCGGCCGGTGATCCGGTAATTGCCGTTTTCATCCTTGCAGGCCAGGTCGCCGGAGTGGAGCCAGCCGTCTGCATCGATGGTCTCTCTCGTGGCCTCGGGCATCTTGTAATAACCCTTCATCTGGTTGTAGCCCTTGGCGCAGAATTCGCCGTTGACCCCGGGAGGAACCTCGTTCCCCGTCTCCGGATCGATGACCTTGCAGAGCACGTGGGGGAAGCTGTAGCCTACGGTCTCCGTGCGCACGTCCAGGGGATCGGTCCAGGCGGACATGGTGTTGCCGGGGGCGGTCTCGGTCTGGCCGTACACGCTCACGATGCCCGTCATGTTCATCTCGTCGGGCTGAGCGGCGCGCTTCATCAGTTCCGGCGGGCAGCCGGACCCCGCCATGATGCCCGTCCTCATATAGGAAAAGTCCGTCTTGCGGTAGTCGGGATGGTTGAACATGGCGATGAACATCGTCGGCACGCCGTTGAAGCAGGTGATCTTTTCCTGGTTGATGCAGGCGAGGGACGATTTGGCCGAGAAATAGGGCAGCGGGCACATGGTGGCTCCGTGGGTCATGGAGCTGGTCATGCTCAGCACCATGCCGAAACAGTGGAACATGGGCACCTGGATCATCATGCGGTCCGCGGTGCTCAAGCCCATGCGGTCGCCGATGCACTTGCCGTTGTTGACGACGTTGTAATGGGTCAGCATGACGCCCTTGGGGAAGCCCGTTGTGCCGGAGGTGTACTGCATGTTGCACACGTCGTCGGGGCGCACGAGGGAGGCCAGCCGCGCGGTCTCCTCGGGGGGCACCATATCCGCCCGCGCCATCGCCTCGTCGAAGGTGAGGCAGCCGTTCTGCTTAAAGCCGCAGGTGATGACGTTGCGCAGGAACGGCAGACGCTTGCAGTGCAGGGGTTCACCGGACTTGCTGCCGGCGATCTCCGGGCAAAGCTCGTTGATGATGGCGGCGTAATCGCTGTCCAGGGCCCGGTCGATCATGACGAGGGTGTGGGTGTCCGACTGGCGCAGCAGGTATTCGGCCTCGTGGATCTTGTAGGCCGTGTTCATGGTGACCAGCACAGCGCCGATCCGGCAGCAGGCCCAGAACGTGATGTACCAGGCGGGGATGTTCGTGCACCAGACCGTCACCTTGTAGCCCGGCTTTACACCGAGAGATACCAGCGCCCGGGCAAAGCGGTCCACGTCGTCCCGGAATTCCTCGTAGGTCCGGGTGTAGTCCAGCGTGGTGTATTTAAAGCAGTATTGGTCGGGGAATTCTTCGGCCATGCGGTCCAGCACCTGGGGGAAGGTGAGGTTGATAAGATCGTCCTTCTTCCAGACGTAGCGGCCGGTGCCGTCGTGGTTGTAATACAGGCCCTTCTCCCGTCTCTGGGAGCGCTCGAAGCGGTGCATGTAGTTGACGAAGTGGGGGAAGATGATCTCCCGGTCCGTCAGTTCTTCCAGCCAGCGGGGCTTCCACTCCAGGGAAACGAAGCCGCTGTAGTCCACGCTCTGCAGCGCGTCCATCACCTCTTCCACCGGGAAGTTTCCTTCGCCGATGAGCTCGTAATCGTCCGCGCTGATGCTGTCGTGAAGGTGCACGTGCTTTACATAGGCACCCAGGTTGGTGATGGTCTGCGCCGGGCTCTCACCGCAGCTGCGGTAGGGGAAATGCACGTCCCAGAGCACCGCCAGCTGATCGCAGGCAAAATCGTCCAGCAGGGCCCGGAGCTTCTCCGTGGAGGAGAACAGGCCGCGCGTCTTGATGAGGATCGTAATGCCCAGCTCTTCCGCCAGGGGGATGAGCCCGGACAGGGTCTTAACGGCATTCTCCGCCGTCTCGCCGGAAGCCCAGACGGCGCAGTAGGGCGCGCGCAGGTCGTTGCACAGGCGCATCTCTTCCTTCAGTTCTTCCAGTCCGGCTTCGTCGATGGTGGAGATGTCCTTCGCGCTGTCGAAGCAGGGAATGCTGAGGTTCTTCTCCCGCAGCTCCCGGTAGGTGGAAGGCACGGAATAGATATGGAAGGGGCCGCCGCGGTCGGTCAGTTCCGGCGCAGCGGAGACGTGGTAGAGCTCCACACCCTGGAACCCCATTTCTTCTGCGGTATCGAGGATCTCCTGCCAGGTGAGATCCCTCCAGCCTCTTGTGGAAAAGGAAAGCTTCATAACGTACCCTCCTCATAGATGATCTTGTTGACGGCGCTCACGTACGCCCGGATGGAGGAACCGATGATGTCGGTGGAAATGCCCCGGCCGGAGTACAGTCTGCCGTCCGTGCTGCGGAGCCGGACGATCGTTTCGCCCATGGCTTCCCGGCCTTCCGTAACAGCCCGCACCTGCAGGTCGTCCAGGTCGTAGTGGTGACCCACGATCTGCTCGATGGCCAGGAACGAAGCGTCGACGGGACCGTCGCCCACCGCCAGGCCGTCCAGGATCTGGCCGTCCTTTTCCATGCGGATGTGGCTCGTCGCCGTAATGACGTTGCCGGAGTTGATGACGTAATCCTGTACTTTATAGGTCTGCGGCACCTGGAGCGCGGCGGATGCGACGATGGCGTCCAGCTCCTTGATGCCGACGGATTCTTTCTTCTCTGCGATGCGCATGAAGGCGTTGTAGACGTTCACCGCGTCTTCTTCGCCCAGATCGTAGCCGATCCCGGCCACTGCCTTCATCACGGCGTCCATGTCGTCGTGGACGGTGAGGACGGCGTCGGATCCGTCGTGGGGCGCGGTATCGTAGGGGGTCTTGCCGTGCTTGGCTTCGCCCATGCGGCGGATCTGGTTGATCGTGCGGCGCAGCTCCGTATCCCGGACCGGGCAGGTGAGGCCGTGCTCGTTGCCCCGGGTCTTCAGGATGTAGACGAGTTTTTCCAGCGAGGCGGTAAAGTCGCCGCAGGCGGCAGTCTTCACTTCGTCTGCGCCCGCCAGAACGGCGGAAACGGCGCAGGCGTCTGCCAGGAACAGCTCGTTGGAGATCTTAACGCCGAGACGGACGGGTTCCGGAAGATCTTCCCGCACCGCCTTTACGGAAGCGTAGAACTCCTCCGGCAGCAGGTTGCCCGCCGTGTCGCAGATGGTGACGATGGAAGCGCCTGCCTCCACCGCAGCGGCTGCGATCTTGCGCAGGAATTCCGGTTCACTGCGGCCGGCGTCCTCCGCCACGAATTCGACTTCGCCGCACACGGCCTTGGCCGCGGCGACCTGGGTCCGCACCTGTTCCAGGACGGCTGCCGGCTTCATCCGGCAGATGTATTCCATCTGAACCGTGCTCACCGGGGCGACGACCTGCAGGCGGGCCTTTCTGGCCTCCTTCAGGGCGCTCCAGGTGACCGCCGCCGAATCCTCTTCCATCAGGGAGAGAGGCGTCGCGATAACGCTGTCCCGGACGGCGCTGGCTAACGATTTGATCAAGAGGCTGTCCGTGCGCCGGTTGACGATGGGGGCGGTCTCGATCACCGGTACCCCTACGCGGTCCAGCAGCTTCGCCAGCTCGATCTTTTCCCGGAAACTGAAGGCAATTCCTCCCGTCTCTACGGGCTGTTTCATGGTTATGTCACTGAGAAAAATCTGCCTCATTGCTTCACGCTCCTTACATTCTGAGGTCTGCATAAAAAATCCCCGAAGCCGTAAACTGACAGCTTCAGGGACGAAATTGCACATTCCGCGGTACCACCCTGATTCCTCATAGAGAAGAGGCACCTCTCGGGCTCCATCAAGCCCATGGCCGGTAACGGGGCCTACCGGGTCCAACTACTTGCAGCCGTTCGCGGGACCTGCTCTGGAGTCAGATGTCTGTGACCCTCGGTACCGGCTCGCACCACCCGCCGGCTCTCTGAAACGCTCCTGTCACGACAATTCTCCGTCGTCGCATTTGTGCTTTTTAACAAAAGATAGTTTATTTAATCATATGGTCACCACAGTTGTCAAGGGGGTATGCGGATTCTGTTTGCTTCAGTTTTCGTAATAGGCGTTTACCAGGCTGCGGTAACCCAGTCTCTTCAGATCTTCGTAGCGCACGTCGTAGCGGCCTTTGGTGCGCTTGCCGGAGACAAGAAAGCGCAGGCAGTCCTGGGCGTAGGCGTCGATCTCCTTTAGACTGTCCGTCGTGTTGATGACGGAAAAGAACCACCAGCTCCAGGACAGCTCGCTGCCCTCAGGACTTTCCAACAACTTGCGGTTGAACACCCGGATAAAAGCTGCTGCGGCCTTTTCGCCGGACAAACCGTTTCTCTGCCGCCAGCGCTGCAGGGCTCTCGCCTTGCGGCGCATTTTTTGTTTGAGTTTTTTGACCGTGGCAGGAGCGATGTCGATCGCCCCATCGCGGTACGAAAACCCCAGGAACGTCCAGCCGCTCCCGGGCGTGTAGAAGTCCTCCTTGGACGGGTTCACGGACAGGCCTTTCTCCGTTAGAAAAGCGCGGATCTTTGCCGCATAGCGCTCCGCTTCCTCCCGGGAATCTCCAAAGACGATGATGTCGTCGGAATAGCGGGCGTAGAGGACGCCTTTTTCTTCGAACAGGCGGTCCAGATCGCTCAGGTAGAGGTTGGCTAGAAATGCGGACTGGGGGGTGCCGGCCATGATGCCCTTCTGCTCTTCGACGGGTCTGCCGCTTTCCAGGACGAAGGGCTCCTCCAGCAGACGGCGAAGAAAGGCGAACAGCGTCTGGTCATCTGCGCCTATGGTTTCTTCAAGCATCGGTATTAGACGATGGATGGGAACCGAGTTAAAATAGTTGCTCACGTCCACTTTGTAGGCGTATTTTTGGCGGATGCCCGGTGTGCGGGCTAGGCGGCGGAGCGCATCCTTCGCGGTGACCCCGGGACGGAAGGAATATAGATTACCGGCAAACAGTCCGTCGTACTTTCTCAGCAGCAGCCAAGTGAGCAGCTTGCAGACGGTGTTTTCCGGCTCGGGATAGATGTAGACCGTGCGCCTTTTCTGCGACCCCATCTTGCTGAGCACGACCTTTTTGGGCAGCGGAAAGCGCTCCCCGGACGCGATCCGCTCGCAGACGGGGAGATATTGCCTGCCGTCGATGAACGTCCGGAGGGCTTCCGCGAAGTCCTTCGGGCAGACCAGCGACGTCTTGTATTCGTAGAACGCCTCCCAAATTTCGGGGCGGGAAAGCTGCTGCAGCAGGGTCATGCAAACCTCCGCAAAAAAGAAAAAACAGAAAGAGAAGGCATTAAAGCCCGGGAAATCCCGGGATGTACAGGGCCGTACAGGAACCGGCTGCCTGCGAAGCGCTGAATTGGTTCCTGCCGGGTCCGCCGCAGGCGCAAGGGCGTTCTCTCTCTGTTTTTATCGGGTCTTGTTAGCCCTTCAGGGCTTTTTCGATGCGGGAGACCACATAGGAACGGGTGTTCCACCAGCCTTCGTGATCCTTATAGAAGCGCAGGTAAGGCACGCCTTCCTTTGCGCACTTCTCCCTCAGTTTGACGGCGGAACTGTTGTCCGGAACGAGCTCCACCACCAGCTTTTGTGCAGCGCCGTCGTAGAAACGGTAGATCGTGGACCGGTCGAAGCCGCCCCATCCTGCCTCTTTGTTTACGATGCAGGCGGGGAAATCCTCCGCGAAGATCTTCTCGAAATATGCGGCGGGCGCCAGGCCGCTGTTGAACTGGTTTTCCTCTGCAGGCATGTCCGGGCCCCACCAGCCGCTGGCCTCCGCTGCGGCCTTTTCCGCCTGCTCTTCCTTGATGGCGGTCACAGCTTCTTCCTTCGCCGCAGCGAACGATTCCTTTACGGAATCCAGATCGATCCCGGCCTTTTCGGCCTCGGATTTCAGCGCCGCAGCGGCATCCGTTACGTTTTTCTTCAGTTCGTCCAGGTTCAGGTCGGGTACCTTGTCTCCGACCTCTTTCAAGATCTTATCAAACAGTCCCATCGGTATAACCCTCCTCTTATGTCAAATACTATCACAAATGGGTGTATGCTGAAAGCAAAAACAGAACATTCCTGCCGCACCTGACGTTTCTATTTGCTTTTTCACCGGATCTGTGATATCGTAAGGGGCCGTGAGTTCGAAACCATCCTCACGTAAAACAAAACTAAGGAGTAACTGAATATGAAACTAAGCAAGAAAACCCTGTTTTTGGTGCAGGCTGCCCTGATCGCCGCGATCTACGTGGTGCTCACCGTGGTCTTCGCCCCCTTCTCGTTCGGCGAGGTGCAGGTCCGCATCGCGGAAGCCCTCACGATTCTGCCTGTGTTCCTCCCGGCTGCAGTTCCCGGCCTGTTCGTCGGCTGCCTGCTGGGCAACATGCTGGGCGGCGCGGTCTTACCGGACATCATCTTCGGCAGCCTGGCCACCCTCATCGGCGCCCTCGGCACCCGGGCGCTCAGAAAGGCTCACCCCTTCCTGGCCCCCATCCCGCCCATCCTGGCGAACACCGTCATCGTGCCCTTCGTGCTAAAATACGCGTATGCCGTGGATCTGCCCATCCCCTTCATTATGCTCACTGTCGGCATCGGCGAAGTCGTCTCCTGCGGCATTTTCGGTCTAGTGCTCTACTATGCGCTCAACGGCCGCCGCACCCAGGTGTTCGGCGAGGCCGAATAGGGACTGTGACCCGGGTCACGAGAAAACAGACAAAAAAGCGGAGCCCGCAAAGGCTCCGTTTTGTGTTTTTTGCTTATTTCCGGTTGCATCCCAGGAACACCCCGATGCCGCCCAGGAAGGGCAGGATATACACGAAGAGGGAATAGTATTCCGGCGGAAAGTTGAAGACCGGCTTCCATGCGCCCAGATCCGGATAAAAGAACTGCCAGATCAGAAACTCTGCGGCAGACGTCAGGGCGGGCGCCAGGCAGGCGATACCGCACAGCAGAGCGATCCAAGACCAGGGCTTCTTCAGCCGCAGATCCAATCCCAGGGACAGTAAAGCGCAGATCAGAGCGCTGAAGGCCGCCAGACAAATGGCCGGAACGCCGAAGTTATAGGCCCAGATGGGTCTTGCATTAAACTGTATGCGCGCCATATCGTGAAGATAGGGCCGCAGCGTAACATGCAGAACCGCGCAGACCGTCAGAACGATGCCTAAAACGATGCAGACCCGGACGTACTTCTTCTGCATCCGTTCGTACTCCGGCTCCTTTTTTCCATAGATCAGTTCCGTCACGTCGGCACCCAGCGCCTCCGCCAGTTCTTCCAGTACCTGCAGATCCGGTTCGCTGCGGCCGGTCTCCCAGTTGCTGATGGTCTGGCGGGTCACGTGAAGACGCTCCGCCAGCGCATCCTGCGTGAGCCCGGCAGCAGCTCTCAGTTCCTTTAGATTGCTCGATACGGCGTTCATATGCGTCCCCCCTTTGCCTTAAGCATAGGGCAGCGGAAGGCAAATGTCACGCAAAGAAGTGTTGCGGGGACGGTTTTATGTTATACTCAAGGCAGAGGGCACACCGCCCGAAACTTACTTACTGATCTAGGAGGTAGACAACATGAGTTCCAAGAGTTTGCAGACTGAAATGGTCCAGGCGGGTGTACACTCTCTGGCCGAAATGCCCGATTACGTATCGGTGCCCAAAGTACCCCCCATCTATATGTCTTCCGTGTTCTCCTTCGACGACGTGCCCAGTCTGGATGCCGTCTACGCCAAGGAGGCGCCCGGTTACGTTTATTCCCGTGACGGCAACCCCGGCACCGACTATACCGCCGACATGATCGCGCAGACCGAAGGCGGCGAATGCGCTCTGGTCTTCAGCTCCGGCATGGCGGCCATCCTGCAGTCCATCATCGCGTTCATCGGCCAGGGCGACCACGTCGTCTCCAGCCCGGTGCTCTACGGCGGCGTCTATAACTATCTGAAGAACGAGGCGCCCCGCTTCGGCGTCGAGACCACCTTCGTGGACTTCACCGACCTGGCGGCGGTCGAAGCAGCCATCAAGCCCAACACCAAGGTCGTCTATACCGAGACGATCACCAACCCGCTGATGGAAGTCTTCGATCTGGAAGCGATCGCAAAGATCGCCCACAAGCACGGCTGCAAGTTTATCGTAGACAACACCTTCGCTTCCGGCGCGATCTGCAAGCCGCTGGAACTGGGCGCCGATATCGTCGCCAATTCTTCCACGAAGTTCATGGGCGGCCACTCCGACGTCACCGGCGGCTCTGTGGTCACCAGCCCCGAAAACTGGGCGCCCATCAAGAGAGGCCTGGCGATGTACGGCCCCATCATGAGCCCCTTCGACGCCTGGCTGATGGCAAGATCGCTGCGCACCATGGACATGCGTGTCGCCCGCCACTCCGAGAACGCGCTGAAGGTCGCGCAGTTCCTGGAGAACCATCCCAAGATCGAAAAGGTCCACTATCCCGGCCTGGAGAGCTCTCCCTACCATGCGCTGGCCATGAAGATGTTCTACAAGGGCCGCTGCGGCGGCATGCTCTCCGCGGATATCCCCGGCGGCGAAAAGGGAGCCAGCGACTTCATCAAGAACCTGAAGCACATCAAGTTCGTTCCGTCCCTGGCCAGCTACACCACGTCCCTGTCCTACCCGGCTAAGACCTCTCACAGAGCCTATAACGAAGAGGAACTGAAGGCTGCCGGCATTACGATGGGCACGCTGCGTTTCTCCATCGGTCTCGAGGAACCCGAGGATATTATCGAAGAATTCGACGCCGCGCTGGCGAAGCTGTAAGCGCACCACAAATCATAACCACGCGTTGAACGCGTGGTTTGGACAGCCCCTGCAAGGGGCTATCTCTTGTGGTAGCCCCTCAAGGGGCATCGAATAACCTAACAACCACAGTTTTATTACTGGCAGCCCCCTTCTCGGGGGCTGTTTTG
>JAGAHX010000066.1 GCA_017626845.1 Bacillota bacterium | reverse complement strand
CTCAGGATCCGGATGACGTTCCGGATCTCCTCGTCCCGGCCGATGACCGGGGCCATCTTCTGTTCGTTGGCCCGCGCCACCAGGTCCTGACCGTATTTCTCCAGCGGAGAACGGTTGTCCTGATCCTGCGGGTTCATTCTCATTTCCATCTATATTTTCCCCCTTGTACTTTCTTGATTTGGGATCTGAAACACAGCCCTTCGACTGCTTCGACAGGCTCAGCAACCGCAGGGACCGTATCTCACAACCCAAGATAGTTATAGCACTAAAATTAGCACTCGTCAATAGAGAGTGCTAACAAAATTCAAAAACCTTTGATTTTTCAGGATTTATGGTATACTGATAAGGCTAATGCAATCGATATGTTAAGGAGACGAACCATGAATTACGCGGAAGAAAGTTTAAAGCTCCACGAACAGTGGAAAGGAAAGATAGAGATCATTACGAAGGTGCCCGTGGAGACCAAGGACGACCTGTCCCTGGCCTATACGCCCGGCGTGGCCCAGCCGTGCCTGGAGATCCAGAAGGACATCAACAAGAGTTACGACCTGACCCTGCGTCATAACCTGTGCGCGGTCATCACCGACGGCAGCGCCGTTCTGGGCCTGGGCGACATCGGCCCCGAAGCCGGCATGCCTGTTATGGAGGGCAAGTGCGTGCTGTTCAAGGCTTTCGGCGGCGTGGATGCCATCCCTCTGTGCGTCAAGACCAAGGATGTGGATGAGTTCGTCAACACCGTATATCTGCTGAGCGGCTCCTTCGGCGGCATCAATCTGGAGGACATCGCGGCGCCCCGGTGCTTCGAGATCGAGGAGAAGCTGAAGGCCAAGTGCGATATCCCCATCTTCCACGATGACCAGCACGGCACCGCCGTCATTACCCTGGCTGGCCTTTCCAACGCGCTGAAAGTCGTTGGAAAGAAGCTGGAAGACGTTAAGATCGTCACCTCCGGCGCAGGCGCTGCTGCCATCGCGATCGTCAAATTGCTGCTGACGGCAGGCGCGAGGAACGTGGTGATGTGCGACCGCACCGGCGCCATCTACAAGGGCCGGGAGAAGGGTATGAACCCGATCAAGGAGCAGATGGCGGAAAAGACGAATCCCGAACTGTGCAAGGGCAGCCTGGCGGATGCCATTGTCGGCGCGGACGTCTTTATCGGCGTTTCCGCCCCCGGGACCCTCACCAAGGACATGGTCCGCACCATGAACAAAGACGCGATCATCTTCGCCTGTGCGAACCCCACGCCGGAGATCTTCCCGGACGAGGCGAAGGAAGCCGGTGCGAGAGTCATCTCCACGGGCCGGAGCGATTATCCCAACCAGATCAACAACGTGCTGGCCTTCCCGGGCATCTTCCGCGGCGCGTTCGATGTAAGAGCTTCCGAGATCAACGAAGCCATGAAGCTGGCGGCTTCCAAGGCCCTGGCGGATCTGGTCTCCGAAGAGGAACTGTCCGAAGATTACATCATCCCGGCCGCCTTCGATAAGCGGGTCGGACCTGCCGTAGCGAAGGCCGTTGCCGACGCTGCGAGAGCGACAGGCGTGGCCCGAATCTAAAAAAAGATCTGTTGGGTCCCCAACAGTGCACTTCCACGATATGGAAAATTTAAGGAGTTTGCAGAGGTTTGTCTTAAAGTTTAAGGCTTAAAACCTGCAGACTCCTTATTTTATGGGGTTGTCAAGGATTTTCCCCTTTGTTACAATAGTTTTGTTTGATTGTATCTTTTACGGATGGAACAAGGAGTAAAGAATGAAACAGAATCTGGATAAAGTTGTGAAGATCGTAGAGAGCTACGACTGCGAACCTCACAACCTGATCGCGATCATGCAGGAGATCCAGACCGAGTTCAACTACCTGAGCGAAGCTGCCCTCACCAAAGTTGCCGAGATGCTGGAGATCCCCATTTCCCGGGTCTACAGCGTGGCGACCTTCTACGAGAACTTCTCTCTCGAAGCGAAGGGCGAGCACATCATCAAGGTATGCACCGGTACGGCCTGCCACGTTCGCAAATCGGAACCGATCTACAACGCCCTCAAGGAAGATCTAAAACTCACCGGCAAGAGAAAGACCAGTGACGACGGCATGTTTACGCTGGAAACGGTCGCATGCCTCGGCGCCTGCGGCCTTGCCCCGGTCATGACCATAGACGGCGAAGTCCATTCCAAGATGACCCCCGAAGCAGCGGTCGCTCTTCTGAACGATATCCGCAGGAAGGAGGCCTAAGCGATGCCGAGAACCATGCAAAGCAAGAAATTCACGAGAGAATCCTTCCACGTCTACCAGTCCAAGGCGAAGAACGCGCTGCGCAGCAGCGAACAGTGCACGTCCATCCTGCTGTGCGCAGGAACGGGCTGCATCGCAGGCGGTGCGCTCAAGATCAAGGAAGAGCTGGAAAAGGAATGCAAGAAGAGAAAGGTGCCCGTATACATCGGTTTAAAGCACGATACGGATGAGGAGAAGTCCCTGCACCTGAAGATGAGCGGCTGCCATGGCTTCTGCGAGATGGGCCCCCTGCTCCACATCGAGCCGGCCGGCATCCTCTACTGCCACGTCAAGCCGGAGGACGTCCACGAGATCATCGAGAAGACCATCCTGAAGGGCGAGATCATCGACCGCTTGGTCTATCATATGGACGGCGTGGCCTATCCGCGCCAGGCGGACATCCCGTTCTATAAAAAGCAGCACAGAGTGGTGCTGGAGAACTGCGGCAGAAACGATGCGGAGAGCATCGAGGAATATATCGCAAGAGACGGCTACGCTGCCTTTGAAAAGGCCCTGTTCGACATGACCGACGCCGAGATCTGCAAGACCATCATCGATTCCGGTCTTCGCGGCAGAGGCGGCGGCGGTTTCCCCGCGGGCAAGAAGTGGGACGGCGCCAGAAAGCAGAAGGCCGACAAGAAATACATCGTATGCAACGGCGACGAGGGTGACCCCGGCGCATTCATGGACCGCTCCGTCATGGAGGGCAATCCCCACAGTGTGCTGGAAGGCATGATGATCGCAGGACTCGCCTCCGGTGCGGACGAAGGATACATCTACGTACGTGCGGAGTATCCTCTGGCGGTCAACCGTTTAAAGACAGCCATCGCAAAGGCGGAGGAAGTGGGCCTCCTGGGCGAACACATCCTGGGCTCCGACTTCAATTTCCGCATCCACGTGAATAAGGGCGCCGGTGCCTTCGTCTGCGGCGAGGGTTCCGCGCTGACCGCATCCATCGAAGGAAACCGGGGCATGCCCCGGGTCAAGCCCCCCAGAACCATCGAAAAAGGTCTGTGGGAGCGGCCCACGGTGCTGAACAACGTGGAGACCTTCGCCAACGTGCCCCTCATCATCCACCGCGGCGTGGACTGGTACCGCAGCATCGGTACGCCCACCAGCCCGGGTACCAAGGCCTTGGCCCTCACCGGCAACGTGGTCAACACCGGCCTCATCGAAGTTCCGATGGGCACCACGATCCGCGAAGTCGTGTTCGACATCGGCGGCGGCATTCCGAACGGTAAGAAATTCAAGGCTGTTCAGATCGGCGGCCCCTCCGGCGGCGCTACCACGGCCAGCGATGAGCACCTGGATCTGCCTCTGGACTTCGACTCCCTGAAGAAGATCGGCGCCATGATCGGCTCCGGCGGCCTCGTCGTCATGGACGAAGATACCTGCATGGTGGAAGTGGCCCGCTTCTTCATGAACTTCACCCAGAACGAGAGCTGCGGCAAGTGCGTTCCCTGCCGGGAAGGCACGAAGCGCATGCTGGAGATCCTCACCCGCATCGTCAACAACGAAGGCACCCTGGAGGATCTGGACCTGCTGGAAGAGCTGGCAGACACCATCCAGAACACCGCCCTGTGCGGCCTGGGACAGAGCGCCTGCAAGCCGGTGCTGTCCACCCTGAAATATTTCCGGGAAGAATATCTGCATCACGTAGTGGACCACCACTGCCCGATCTGCAATAAGGAGAAGCCCCATCCCACCATCACCGACGCCTGCAAAGGCTGCGGCAAGTGCAGACGCAACTGCCCGATGGAGGCGATCAGCGGCTCCGCGAAACAGAAACACGTGATCGACCCCGAGAAGTGCATCAACTGCGGTGCCTGCCTGCAGAACTGCCCCTTCGGAGCCATCGAACCCGCAGGAAAGGAGGCGTAGAAAATGGCAAAAGGAACCATGTACATCGACGGCCAGAGAGTCGAATTCGACGGCGAAAAGAACGTTCTGGCGGTCATCCGCAAGGCCGGCATCGATATGCCCACCTTCTGCTATAACTCCGAACTTTCCACCTACGGCGCCTGCCGTATGTGTGTCGTGGAAGACGAGCGCGGAAAGGTCGAGGCCTCCTGCTCCATGGAGCCCAAGGACGGCTTAAAGATCCGCACGAACACGTCCAAGCTGCTGAAGCACCGCCGGATGATCCTGGAGCTGCTTTTGGCTTCCCACGACAGAGACTGCACGATCTGCGAAAAGACCGAGAGCTGCCAGCTGCAGGAACTCGCGCTGCGTTTCGGCATCCGCAAGGTGCGCTTCGCCAACACCAAGGCCAGACTGGAGAAGGACGAATCCTCCGTCTGCATCGGCCGTGACCCGAACAAATGCATCCTCTGCGGCGACTGCATACGCATGTGCAGCGAGGTGCAGGGTGTGGGCGTCATCAACTTCGCCCATAGAGGCTCCGAGATCCAGGTCATGCCGGCGTTCAACCGCAAGCTGGCGGACACCAACTGCGTCGGCTGCGGCCAGTGCGCGGCGATCTGCCCCACGGGTGCGCTGCACATCAACAACCAGATCGGTCAGGCCTGGAAAGCGCTGCACGACCCGACCAAGCGCGTCGTCATCCAGATCGCTCCCGCCGTCCGCGTCGGCATCGGCGAAGTCTTCGGCCTGCCCCGCACGGAAAACTGCCTCAACAAGCTGGTCGCCGCCCTGCGCATGATGGGCGCCGACGAGATCTACGATACCAACGTAGGCGCGGATATGACCGTCATCGAGGAATCCAAGGAATTCCTCGAACGCCTGAAGAAGGGCGGCCCGTTCCCCATGTTCACCAGCTGTTGCCCGGCCTGGGTCAAGCACGTGGAAAACGAGATGCCCGAATACCTGCGCAACATCTCCACCTGCAAGTCGCCCATGCAGATGTTTGCGGCGCTGCTGATGGATCAGTGCGCAAAGAAGGATAAGGAAGACGGCAAGAAGACCTATCACATTGCCATCATGCCCTGCACTGCCAAGAAGATGGAGGCGGCGCGGCCCGAATTCGTCCGCGGCGGCGAACCCGATGTGGATCTGGTCTTGACGACCCGGGAAGTGACCATGATGATCAAGGAAATGGGTATCCAGTTCGCAGAGCTGGAAGGCGAGTCTCCCGACATGCCCTACGGCATCGCTTCCGGCGCTGGCGCCATCTTCGGCACCACCGGCGGCGTAGCGGAGGCGGTCGTAAGACGCATCCTGCCGGACAAGTCCAAGGATACCTTAAGAATGTTGAGCTACAGCGGTCTGCACGGCACAGAGGAGATCCGTTCCGTCACGCTGCCCTACGGCGATCGCGACCTGCACGTGGCCATCGTTCACGGTCTAGGCAACGCCCGTAAGCTGATCACCGAGATCGAGGAAGGCAGAGCCTACTACGACCTCGTGGAAGTCATGACCTGCCGGGGCGGCTGCGTCGGCGGCGCCGGACAGCCCACCGTCACCATGGCCCAGAAGCGCGAAAGAACCGCAGGCTTGTACGAGACAGACCGCGGTTCCATGATCAAGTCTTCCGAGCAGAACCCCGTCATCACCATGATGTACGACGGTCCGCTGAAGGGACGCACGCACGAGCTGCTGCACGTGCATTACGAAAAGCCGAAGAAACCGGCGAAATAGAGAAGAAGAAAAGAGCCCGGCCGCTGACGGCGGTGCTCATAAGACAGTTTTAAATGAGAGATATAGGACAAAACGTGTTGGTGAAAACCGCTGCAATCGTTGAAGTTTCAATGGTTGCAGCGGTTTTATCTTGTTTTGAACAAGATACAGGGTGGACAAAACGTGTTGGTGAAAATCCTCAAATGCATTGAAATTTCAATGCATTTGAGCCATATATCTTTCTGAAGACAACATTGTTCGGAGGAAGATAATATGAAGCACGTTGTTTGCCCTGTTTGCGGTAATATCTGCATTAAATATGGCAAGACCAGTGCCGGTTCCCAGCGATGGTTTTGCAAGTCTTGTTCTATGGCTTTTTCACCCCAGATAGATCGTTCAGCAAAACAACTTCAAATCTTCTTGGAGTGGTTGTTCAGTAAACAAACACAGGCTGAAATGCCCGGCGCTGGAAGATCATTTCGCAGGAAAACGGCGGTGTTTTGGGACATCTGGCCTATGCCGCCCAAAATCGAAGAGAAGAGAGATGTTCTCTATGTTGACGGAATCCATTTAGGCAAATAAATATTTATGCTCATAAGTTTCTGTCATAAAAGCTCAATTGCGCAACTGTGTTTTTCATTCTCAGCAAGGGCTCCTTAATCCCGCATTGTTCCGATCGGCACGATTTTCACTCCATCTTCACGGGTATAGGCCATTTCTCCACCAGTGATAACCATGAGCAGATCCGGCTCGCGGAGTGGGACTTGTGTTTCTTTCTCGTTGTATTTCTTGATAAGGTGTTTGAGCTGAAGAAGATGAGTCGCGCCCTCTTCTATTTCTTTACTTCCCAGCTTGAACTCGATCAGCGCATAGCGGCCGTCGTCCAAATGGAGTACGGCATCCGCCTCAAGATCATACCTGTCATGATAAAAGGACAGCTCCCCGCCGAGGGCCTGTGAATAAACCTTCAGATCCCGGATGCAGAGGCATTCAAAGATGAAGCCGAAGGTCTTGAGATCGGTCTGCAGATATTCAGGCGTCAGGCCCATAGCAGCCACAGCGATGGAAGGATCGGTAAACTCGCGCTTTTTGCCGGAGCGGATCACCGTCGCAGAACGGATCGCCGGACACCAGGCCTCGACATCTTCAATCACGAAGAGCTTTTCCAAGGCGTTCAGGTAATTATCCATCGTGGCTGAGGTCATGCTGTCCGCATTGGCAGAAACATCTTTGAAGATGTTCGTTTTCTTAGCAAGCGTCGAAATGTTCCGCGCATAAGATCGCAGGATCATGTTCGTCCACACAGGATTCCGCTGAACCCCATCCACCGTGGAAATATCTGATTCGCAGATGTTGTTGATATAGTCGCGGGCAATCAACAGCTTGGCGGCGTCGCTCTTCCTGCGCAGTGCACCCGGCCAGCCGCCGCGGCAGGCTGCAAAGATCAGTTTTTCAATTGTCAGACTTGATGTGATCCCATCAATGTCCAATGATGGATTATTGAACAAAGATTTCAGCGAAATGCCGCCGTTGGATTCTTTTGACTCGAACAAACTCATTGGATACATTTTCATGCGGGAGATTCGTCCGGTACCGGAGTGCATGATCTTGCTGTTGTCAACAGAAGTCGAGCCCGTGAGAATAAACAGACCTTCTTCCTGCCGCTGATCTACCACCGTACGCACGGCATCCCACAGTACGGGAGCGACCTGCCACTCGTCAACTAGACGTGGGTTTTCTCCGCGCAGGAGCAAAGAGGGCTTGGTATTGGCCGTGGCCATATACCCCTCTCTGCGGTCGGGATCCTGCATCCGCAAAATGCTTTTCGCTTGCTGCTCTCCCGTTGTAGTTTTTCCGCACCATTTCGGTCCCACGATCAATGTTGCGCCAAATGCTTCGAGCCTTAAGGCAAGTTCTTTGTCTACAACTCTTGGTAAATATTCTGGCATAGTAAAATACCTCCGAGAGAAAACTTCTAATCAGATTATACCCCCTTCCTTTGTATTAGGTCAACGGCCGTTTCGTTTTTTTGATCCTACTTATTTTGCGTTTTTGATATATTTTAGTTCGAGAAATTGACCGGATGAGAACACATGCTGATAATCAAGCAAAAAGGAGCCTCGACACAAATGGATAATTGTAAAATCAAATTGAACAACTGAATAAATAAGTGATCCATAGGATTCCTTT
>JAGAHX010000001.1 GCA_017626845.1 Bacillota bacterium | reverse complement strand
TGAACCTGTAAGATGAAAGTAGACATGTAAAAAAAGCATGTCTACTTTTTTCATGGTATTGTTTAAATAGGAGGTGAGATTATGGGAAGACCTAAAGGTGGGAAAAATCGAAAATGGACTGTCGAAGAGAAACTGCGCATAATCAATCGACATTTGGAAAATCATCTTCCGATGGAACAGGTGGCAAAAGAAGAAGACATCAGCAGCGGAATGTTGTCCAACTGGATACACAAGTATCTGGAAGGTGGTGAGACCGCATTGGCAAAGCGGCCCGGTAACTCATATGCGGCATTACACGCCAGTAAGCATTTGGGCGAAGAGGATCGTCTGCGGCTGATCATTGCAAAGCAGGAAGTGGAAATCGCCCGGTTAAAAAAAGGTTACTTCGTGAAAGGAGTTGGTGCCAACAAGGAATACGTTACTGGCAAAGAAAAGACTACGAAATCATAGACACCATGAAGACAAAATACCCAGTTACACTCCTCTGCCGGCTGCTTGATATCAGTCGTTCAGGATACTACAAATGGCGAAACCGTCAGGGCTCTAAGAGCCGTTACGAGAAAGACCGGGAATTACTTACCAGTCTGCTGCAACAGGCTCATCAGAAGCATCCATCCTATGGATATCATCGCCTGGCCGCTGTTGTGCGTCAAGAAACGGGCTGGCTCTTCTCACACAACCTTGCCCATAAATGCTGCAAACAAGCCGGTATATGGTCTAGGGCAAGGAAACTGTATCACTATCGCAAACCCGGCGAAGAACACATAAGCTTCCCAAATCTTGTGCGAGGCAGCTGGAGTCCAAAAGAACCCTTGCAGATCGTGACATCCGACATGACAGTGCTTCACAATCGTGGCAAGCAGTATGAATGGACTTTGCTGATCGATGCGTTCAACAACGAGATCCTGGCACATCAGGTCTCGCTGAAGCCGGGAGATTCTCAGCCGTATTACCACGTACTGAAAGAACTAACACAACTGGTCTCAAAAAGCGAGAAGACTACCCCGACCGTTTTCCACACAGACCAAGGGGCAGTCTACTCCTCAAGAGCTTTCCTCAAAGCTCATGAAAAGTATACCATACAACGATCCATGTCGCGCATAGGAACTCCTACAGATAATCCGGTAATTGAGGCGCTTAATGGATGGATCAAAGAAGAACTGGTTGTCGATTTCGGTTTGCAAGACGCTAAGGACATCCCCAAGTTGTTGAATGAATATGTGGATTACTACAACAATCAACGGCCTGCTGCAGCCTTGCAATACAAAAGCCCCGTCCAGTTCAAACTGGACCAGGGCTTCTGACGTTTTTTATTTGTGTCTACTTTTGCTTGACAGGTTCAAAGACCGAAAAGCCCTCGTCCTCTTTGTTTAGGTCACATAACCTAAAGTGTATTTGTGTAATATGTTTGCCTTTTGCTTCTGGGTTTCTCTGGAATCGTCATGGCTAAACGTCCGGATTCTAATAAAGGCTGGACATAACGACTCATTACATAAAACTGCGTTTTTATGCCCAGATGCTCTGCAATTTCTGCCCTTGTTCGTGGCGTTTGGCAGAACACCAGCAAATCGTCGATTATATCAGAAGATGTCTGATCGTCGGGCTGTGGCTGAATTGCAGCGGCTTTATTATACAAAATTACGATAAATTCATTTCTTCTGTTTTCAAAAATGGGCTCCGGCAATCCGTATTCGTTCATCTCTCTTCTCATCGTAGGAATTCCAGAATATCTGTTTTCCGCGCCGGTCAATGCCTCTGCCATAATTGCTAATAACGGGTTGCGCAGATCTGGTTTTGCGTGGCCGAGTTGTTCAACAGTCATTCTGCCATACAAATTTCCAGGGCTGTGAATTTCCAGTCTGTCATTAAAAAAGATTATCTGCACCGGAGTGCCTTCTGAATGAAAACTATAATCTCTATGGATCAATGCGTTCAGAACAGCTTCGCGAATTGCGTTGGGAGGATACTCTGTTTTGTCTTGCCGTGTGCCGGTCGTGCGATCGATTATTGTCCGAATCTTCATATTTCGTTGACAAAATTGCATGGCTTCCATGACCATGTCGTCGATCGTTCCTTCAATTCTGCGGTTATCAAGAAATCGGGCAGAGTTGTCTGCAACATCGCCGATTTGTGTTCCGGGGACAACGATGGCGGTAATGCTGAACTGGGGATAATACCCTTGGGGATAGATTCCAAGATTCATTACAGCAGCAACGGTTGGTAACCCATCTTTCGTAATGCCCAGCATTTCATAAAGCTGCGTTTCCTGAAGGTTTTGTAAGCCGGGTCTATCTTTAATCCTTTGCTGGATATAGCGGTCAACTAAAGTTTGGTTGAGAGATTCTATAGACGCCCGCTCAACTTGCCGCTCATCATCGCGGACGTGTTTACGAAAGGCTTCATAACTATAGATTTCATAATCTGTCATATGAAGATCGGCTTCTCCAACGCGTATAAAGGAGCCATTCGCCTTTCCCGCAGCCTTGTGGTAACACGGCCGTTCAGATAATTCAATAGGTGGAATCTCAGCAGATCCGATTATAACGCCTTCATAATCGGCAAATGTAAATAATGCTCTTACTGGAGGTTCCATTTCAACACATTGCTCTGTAATGTGCTTTTGCAATTCTTGAACGTTATAAACGCCAACAGGTTTGTATTTAGCCTTTTCGTCTAAACCGAAAACGATGATGCCGCCACTGTCTTGATTAGAAAAACTTGATAATGTATCTCGCAGTTTTGGGCAACCTTCATGCGCAGATTTTACTTCAATTGTTTGCTTTTCCGCTTTGTGTTTGCATATTTTGTTTGCCAATTCAATTAATTCTACTTCCAACATAACAACACCTCTTTGTTAAACAAATAGTAACACAAATAAACAAAATAATAAACAAAATTTTTGCAAAGTGCTATCACAAAAATTTTGTAATTTTGTTAGGTTGTTTTAGAAACTGCTCAAGAAGATTATTGAATAGCGTTAGGTGCTAGTTACCCTCGTAAGAATGGAGTAAAATTGTAAAAAAGAGAATTGCGTGTTTATGATACCCAACCAAGGAGGCTCAACCATGCAACAAAAGATCTACAACCTGCTCCGCGACTTCGTGGCGGTGGAGAGCATCAGCTGCACCCGCACCGAGCGGGAGGCCAGCGTATTTATCCGCGATTATTTTGCGAAATTGCCGTATTTTCAGGGTCACCCGGAGCATTTCGGCATCTACGACATCCCGGACGATCCCTACGACCGCACCATTCCTTACGCGTTCCTGAAGGGGAACAGTGCGAATACGGTGGTCATCATGGGGCATTTCGATGTGGTCGGGATCGAGGACTACGGCGAAGCAAAGCCTCTGGCCTTCGATCTCGACAACCTGGAGGCGAAGCTGAAGACGATGGATCTGCCGCCCGAGGCTCGCGCGGACATGGATTCCGGCGAGTGGCTGTGGGCGCGGGGCGCCGAGGACATGAAGGCGGGGCTGGTCGTGGACATGGTCCTGATGGAGGATTACGCGAAGATGGCGGAGGAGGGCACGCTGCCCGGCTGCATCTTCTTTATGGGCGTGCCGGACGAGGAGAGCTATTCCGCGGGCATGCGCGCGGGCGTCAAGCTGCTGTCGGATTTCAAGAAGAAGTACGGACTGAAGCTCAACGTGATGCTCGATCCCGAACCCTGCGCGGCGCTGGAAGACGGCACGCAGATCATCAGCGTGGGCTCCGTGGGTAAGACGATGCCCGTCGTGATGGTGCAGGGCGTGCAGGCGCATGTGGGGCACAAATTTGACGGGTTCAGCCCGCTGTCTGTGATCGGCCGCATCCAGCAGAAGACCGAGGAAAGCCTGGCGTTCACCGACACGTACCAGGGCGAGGCGACGGTGCCGCCGACCTGGGCCAATCTGCGTGACCTCAAGAAAAAATACGACGTTACGATCCCCCACAGAGCGGCGGGTTACATGACGGTGCTGAGTTTCCAGTCCACGCCGGACCAGATCATGGAGCGGCTGAAGGCGATCGCGAAGGAGAGCTTCGAAGAGGCGCTTGCAAGTTGGGCGGATATGCTCGGCAGATATAACGAGAAGGCGGCGCTGCCCGCGCGGGAGGAACTTGTTTACGAGACGCCGGTCTATGCATTCGGCGAGCTGTGTGCCAAGCTGAAGGCGGAGAAGGGCGAGTCGTTCGACGCGTTCTTTGCGGCGGAAAAGGAGAAGATCGAAGGCCGGATCCTGGCAGGCGAGGTGAATTATCAGGACGGCACCGTGGAATTCATGGAAGATCTGCTGAACTTTGCGGACATGAAGCAGCCGCTGGTGCTGCTGGCCTTCGCGCCGCCGTATTATCTGGCGTTCAACAGCAACATGATCCCCGGCAAGGAGAATTCCGGCGAGGCGCTCTATGAATTTGCGAGCTCTGTGCTGAACGGTCTGGGTCGCAAGACGGCGGTCGAGTATTACATGCAGGGCATTTCCGACCTGAGCTACGCCGGCATGGATCACCCGTTCGATACGGACGCGTATTCCGCGAACACGCCGGTGTGGAGCCAGATGTACAGCATCGATTTTGAGGCGCTGGCGGAGATCAACACGCCGTGCACGTTTACGGGCCCGATCGGAAAGGATCCGCACCAGTGGACCGAGCGCCTGCTGAAGAAAAGCTTGTACGAGGAATGCCCCGCGTTCAACCGGGCGCTCATCGACCGGTTTATGCAGGGCGAATAGGAGGCCGCCATGACTTACAGCGACGTTTTGACAGCTGCCCGCGAGGCGCTCTCGGGCGTCTGCGCGGTGTGCCCGGTGTGCGATGGCAAGGCCTGCCGGGGACAGATCCCGGGCGTAGGCGGCAAGGGCTCCGGCCGGGCGTTTACCGTGTGCCGGGAGTTTCTCGACCGCGTGACCCTCAACATGGACGTCATCCATCCGCACTTCGAGGCGGATACGTCGGTGGAGCTGTTCGGGCGGAAGTTTGCCTACCCGTTTTTCGCGGCGCCGATCGGCGGCATGAAGCTGAATTACGGCGGGCTTCTTTCGGAATCGGATTACGTGCAGGCTGTGGTGGACGGCACGCGGGCAGCCGGGACGTTCGCCTGGACGGGAGACGGCCCGGATGAATCGATCTTCCAGACGACGCTGCCCTTAATTGAGGCGGCGGGCGGCGCGGCAGTGCCGACGATCAAACCCTGGGCACAGGAGAAGTGTCTGGAGCGGATCCGGGAGCTGGAAGACGCGGGCGCCATGGCGTTCGCGATGGACGTGGATTCGGCGGCTCTGATCAACTTGAAATTGATGGGCAAGCCGGTGTTTACGAAGAGCACTGAGGAACTGCGGGAACTGGTCGAGGCGGCGAAGGTGCCGTTTGTTGTGAAAGGGGTCATGACTCCGGCAGCCGCCCTGCGCTGCGCAGAGGCCGGGTGTTACGGCATCGTGGTCTCCAGCCACGGCGGCCGCGTGATGGAAGACGCGCCGGCCCCGGCATCCCGGCTGCGGGAGATCCGCAAGGCTGTGGGCGCTTCGCTGAAGATCTTCGTGGACGGCGGTGTGCGGTCCGGCGCGGATGTTTTCAAGTGTCTGGCGCTGGGTGCGGATGCCGTGCTGGTCGGCCGGCCTTACGCGATCGCCGCGTTCGGCGGCGGCGCGGAAGGTGTGCAGCTGCTTACGGAGAAGCTGGGCGCAGAACTGGCGGAAACCATGCTGATGACGGGCTGCAGGAGTCTGGAGGAGATTAGTGAGAGTTGTCTGGAGATCGGTTGAAGTTTGAATAGTTAAGGAGTAGGGCCACGGCAATGTGGCCCTTTTAGTTTGTTTGGAAAGCCCCACATATAGCAAAACTGCCGCTCATGCAAGGCGGCAGTTCTGCTGAGAGTTTTCCGGTTGAGAAAGACCGGAAGCAGTAAAGGGTAGTAAAGGAATATGAATGAGCAATTTCTATGAAGAAGTCGCTATTGCTGCAAGGGGTCCTCGGTGAATTAATATTACTATATAATGGTAAATATGTCAATAACAAATTGGTAAATAATGCAAATTATTTTTAGCAGGGTTCCATGGGACTGACTGATGGTGCGGTTCACCGGCGGGGGAGTTTCTGCTATAATAAAAACACGACAGCGAGGCTGCCGCGGGTATTTTTATGGAGAAAAATCGGAATACAAATAGATATGGATCACAGGCCGGCGGGCAGTTTGGCCGCAGCGGCAAGTGGGCTTACCGGCTCTGCGCGGTCCTGGCCTTCGCAGCCGGGGCGTGTGGCATCGCATATTGGAATCTACGTACGCACGGCGCGCTGTATCTGCAGTCGGACGACGGTGACCTCTACATCAGCATCGCACGCAATCTGCTGGAGAATGGTCACTTTATCCAGACATCGCGGCCCATCGCGAATTTTGTCGTGCCGCCGGGGCTGCCTTTCGTGACCACAGTATTGCTCTTTCTGTTCGGCAACATGTCGGAGTTCCTGGTCGGGGCGGGCTTCGCGGAGCACGTGCTCGGCACGCGGGCGGACATGTTGGGCGTGCTGGGATTCCAGTATGCTGTGTATGGGGCGGCTGCAGCGTTGATGGCGGTCACGGCGCTGAAACTCGCGGAGAATGGCGTGGGAGCCGTACAGCGCGGGCTGTTCGCGTGGCAGAAGACGGGCGCTGAGCCTGTCGAAGCGCAGAAAAAATCTGCCGAGTCGGACGTTGCCCTTCGACAAGCTCAGGGCACGTGCAATAGTGCAGCGAGTTCAAAAGCCCAGGCCGCATTGCCGTGGGTGTTGGCGGCGGTCATCGGGCTGGCGGCCCCGGCCTTCTATATTTACTGCAGCATTCAGATCCGGCACCCGAATCCCGGATTTGTCCTGACGGAGAATTACGTGGTGTGCCTCATCGCGCTCGTGGTGTGGCTGGCGGTGACGCATGCGGATCCGCGGAAGATCGTGGTCACGGCGTTCGTGCTGATGCTCTTCCGGCCGGCGTACAGCCTGCTGTTTGTCGGGTCATTGGTGTGGGCGATTCTTCATGGAATTCGGCTCCAGGCCGGTGCAAAAGATCAAAGGGGCCAAGATCAGCAGGGGCAGAAGCCTGTTCGCCGCAGGCTGTCTCATCGTACGAAAGCATATTTTTATAACCTGCTAGTGATGCTCGTTGTGTTTGCGGCGATCCTTGGGGTCAACACAGCGGTGAATTGGATCGAGACGGGTCACGCGATTGCCCTCGAGGACTACGGCAATCTGGACGTGTACCTGGCGAACAACGAGAAGGCGCCGGCCGATTGGTACCACTCGGGCAAAGTGCCGGAATTCGCAAGCGCGCGGTACAACGAGATCGTTTCGGACGCATCGCTGACCCGCTACGAGCAGAACGAACTGGCGGGCGAGGCGCTGCACGAATACGTGGCGGCCAACACAGGCACGGTGGTGCACAACGCAAGTGTCAAGTTCTATAAGCTGTTCTTCGAGACCTGGGGCGTCGTGTGGTACGCGTTCCTGGTATGCTTTGCGCTGCAGATGGCCCTGAAAGGCTTAAAATGGCCAAATAAGGCGTATTTAGGCTGGGTCGTGGTAATTCTGTCGGTGCTGCCCACATTTGGCCTTTTGGTGGCCCGCTACTCGGCACCGATGCTGCCGTTGTTCGTCGCGGTGATCCTGGGAACAGCCGGTCACTTTGCCGCAGCCTTCGCGACCAAGCCGGAGAGAGAGGTTGTGCCGGCGGTGGTTGGGGCGGTTGTGGAGTCTGTGGAAGAACCGGTAGAAGTTGAGAAGAAGATAGAAGAGCCTGCGATAACACCTGCAGAACCCGAGACGGTCCCTGAGCCTGTCGAAGGGACAAAGATAGCAGAAGAACAAGCAGAACTCGCAGACGGCGCTTCGACAAGCTCAGCGCCCGTGGAAGTACCTGTAGTTCCAGAACCAGCGCCCGTGGAGGAGCCGGCACCCGTAGAAGAAAAGATCGAAGAACCTAAAGCAGAAGAACCTCACAAACCGATCTCGCTTGCGGAAGAGATCCGGACGAAATCAGCTCATGAACTGGCTGCGGAGCTGTTCCCGAAGAAGCCGAAGCCTAAAGCTCCGGAAAATTCCCCCGAACCACCCATCGCCAAATAACGATAGACTATGCAATTCAACTCGGTACAATTTATGTTCTTTTTCCCCATCGCCTGTGCGGTGTACTTTGTTGTACCGAGAAAACTGCGCGTGCTGTGGCTTCTGGTCTGCAGCTACGCATTCTACATGGCGTGGAACGTGAAGTATGCAGGATTGATGGCGGTCAGTACACTGGCAACATACGTGAGCGGCCTGGCGTTGGATAACGCGCAAAATGAACTGAAGAGAACGCTTCGACAGGCTCAGCGCACCGCCGTCCCCGACAGTTCCCGCAAGGCCATCCTCGCGGCGTGCATCGTCTTTAACCTGGCGATCCTGGGGGTGTTTAAGTATGGCAACATGGTCTTGAGCACGCTGCACAGCGGCCGCACGTTGGACCTGCTGCTGCCCGTGGGCATCTCGTTCTACACGTTCCAGGCGCTGGGTTACATCATCGACGTCTACCGGGGCGAGATCGCGGCGGAGCGCAATCTGCTGCGCTATGCGCTGTTCGTCTCGTTCTTCCCGCAGCTGGTGGCAGGGCCCATCGAGCGCTCCCGCAATCTGCTGCCGCAGGTTCAAAAAGCCCACGAAACCAGGCTTTGGAACGCCGACCGCGTGACACACGGAGCCATCCTCATGGTCTGGGGCTTCTTCCTCAAAATGGTGATCTCCGACCGGGCGGCCCTGCTAGTGGATGCGGTGTGGGAGGCGCCGGGGAGCTATGGGCGGGTCACGCTGCTGCTGGCGACCTTCGCCTTTACCCTCCAAATTTACTGCGACTTCGGCGGCTACTCTGCCATCGCCATCGGCGCGGCCCGCATCCTGGGCTTCGACCTGATGGAGAACTTCAACACGCCGTACCTGGCCACGTCGATCCGCGATTTCTGGAGCCGCTGGCACATCTCGCTGTCGACCTGGTTCCGCGACTACCTCTACATTCCCTTGGGCGGCAATCGCAAGGGCGAGGGGAGGCGGCGCGTGAACTTGCTCATCACCTTCCTGGTCTCGGGGCTCTGGCACGGGGCGGACTGGTCCTTTGTGCTGTGGGGCGGCATCCACGGCCTTGGGCAGCTGGTCGAGGACCTGTTTACCCGCAGAGACCGCAGCGGCCGGGTGGTTAAAAGCAAGCGCACGCACCGGCGCGGCATCGACCTCGTGACCCTCATCCGCTGGGGCATTACGCTGCTGTTCGTCAACTTCGCCTGGATCTTCTTCCGCGCGCCCCGCATCGGTGCGGCGGTGGATTTCCTGAGGTGCTTTGCGGCCGGCGGCGGGGTCAACGACCTGGTGCTGCCCATCGAAGAGCTGCGCATCCTGGCGCTGAGCGTCGCCGTGCTGGCCATCTTCGATTGGATCAAAAGGCGAACAGGGCAGACCCCGGACAATTACCTGATGGGCAAAAAGCTGTCCACGGAGTGGGGCGTCATCATTTTCCTGATCGTCTGCATCTTCGTGTTCGGCGAGTACGGCCCGACCTTCGATCCGAAGGCGTTTATTTACTTCCAGTTTTAAAGTGGGACAGAGAACCGTCCCCGTTTCGCGATGAGCAAACCTTTGAGATCCGCCATCCGCATAACATGCTTTCTGATCGTGCTGGCCCTCGTGCTGGTCTCGGTATGCCACGTGCTGAAGCCGAAGAACGACGACGGCATCTACGACATGGAACTGTTCTACGAACTCCCCGAAAACTCGGTGGAGGTGCTTGTGCTGGGCAGCAGTCACGCGTACTGCGGGTTCAACACCGGCGTGCTGTGGCGGGAGCAGGGTATCCCGGCGTACATTCTGGCCGGCAGCCAGCAGCCCATGTGGAATTCGTATCATTGCCTCGTGGAGGCGCTGAAATACCAGAAGCCGAGCCTCGTGGTGCTGGAAGGCTACATGACCTACATCGACACGCCCTACCGCGACGATTCGATGGTCATCCGCAACACGTTCGGCATGCGCTGGAGCCGCAACAAGATCGAGGCGATCAAGGCCAGTGCCCCGCGTGACCGCTGGATCGACTTCCTGCTGAGCTACACCCAGTACCACACGCGCTACAACGACCTGACGTTCCGCGACATCCTGCCTTACCAGGACGACGTGATGTACGAGAACTGGAAGGGGACGACGCTGAAGTTCAATACGGAGGCGAAGGAGACGCCGCAGGTGGCGGACGTGTCGGCGCGTGACCCGCTGCAGCCCCGCACGGAAGAGTACTACCGGAAGATCCTTGAACTGTGCACAGAGAAGGACGTGCCGCTGCTGGTCGTCTGCACGCCCTACGCGACGACCCCGGAGAAGCAGATGCGCTTCAACACGGCTGCAGACATCGCGGCGGAGTACGGTGTACCGTTTATCGATTGCAATGTTATGTACGACGAAGTGGGCATGGATTTTGCGACCGACATGGCCGATGATGGCCACCTGAACGCCCCCGGCGCGGCGAAGTTTACCAGCTGGTTTGGTCAGTATCTTGCGGACCATTATGACATCCCCGACCATCGAGGCGACGATGCCTACGAGACTTGGGAGAAGGATGCGGAGTATATTTATAAGCAGCTCGAGCAGGCGCAGTAAACTGGGTGCATGGATGACCTCGTCTGGGAACTTATCGTAGAAAACGGCCCGCCTCGGGGAGGCGGGCTTTGGTGCGTTATTGCTGAACCTGAAGATTGTTTTTAATTGCAGCAACAGTAGACTGATCTATCCCTGTCAGTTTTACGATCTGCTCAGCAGATATCCCGGATTCCAGCATATTCAGAACGATCCGGGCTCGTTCTTTATCGCGTCCTTCCTCCCTCAACTTGTCGGATAACGTGTAGATCATCTCATCATCACCGTCCCTGTAAAGTTTCTTCAAACCGGATGTTACCGGAAACTTATCGTTGTAGACCGGGCCCTCCGTAAACACCTGCATCAGTTCGGCCACTTCCGTACCATCCCGCGCCTCTGCGTTTACGTAGACCTCTTCCATTCCATTATACACGACTTTTCCGGTTTCGCGCACGATTCTGTCCACATGGTAAACTGAGCGGCCATCCAAAAAAATGTCGAACTTCGCAATGTAGATAACGCAGACATTCACTACATCCGTAAACGACGATCCTTTCGGTGTATGTTCCGCGGTCAGCAGCGATCCATAGTATCGGACCCGCTTTTCGTGATCCTCATCAGAATACTTTTGAACCTCTACGTTCACCAGCGTGCCGTCTGCCAGCCGGCACAGCACGTCGAGCCGAACACTGCGGCCTTTCAGATTCGTCACCTGGTCCTGCGGCCGCACTTCGACCACGCACAGTTCCGGTTTCCCTAGGATGACCCTGATGATCTCCTCACAAAACCTCGGATCTTCCGCCATCTTCGTGAACATTACATCGTCGATCGGATTGAATTTTTCGTCTTTCTTTAGCAACATACAGATCTCCTTCTTTAACAAAAAAGCGATAGGAATCACTCCTATCGCACTTTGGTGCTCGCGAACAGCCGGGTGAGCCGTTGGCCCGCGTAAATATTATGATGTGTACGCCAATGATACACGAAATGTAAAAATGTGTCAATCTTTTTCGTGTATAATGGTTGTTAGAAATCCACGTTACATTAGAATGTTACGTTAAAGGAGGAACCCCTATGAAACGAATCTTTGCAATCATCGCCGTCCTCACCCTGGCCCTCTGCGGCTGCAGCAACAGCCCGGCGGACAACGGTACCGGCCTTGCCATCGATGTGCCGGAAGGCGCCGAACTGTTTGACAACATCATGGGCCTGAAGGGCTATGTCGTAAATGTAAGTGAGGCAGGCGGCGAGTGGTACGAACGGGTGTACCACGCGGATATGGATGGGGAGGATGTGGTCATCGGCGAAAGCTTCGGCTACGGTGACCCTGCCGATTACATCGTGGACCTGTACGGCGACGGCGTGCCAGAACTCGTCTGCAACTGCACCTTCGGCGGTGACGGCGTACAGCGCGTGTATGTCTATCAGCTGGTGGACGGTGCAGTCCAAGTCGGTACTGTCGTGCAGGAGGACTGGACGGAAGGCTATACCGGCCCGGGAACGGCGATCGCAGAGGCCTATCTGCCTGACGACGAGTGCTTTACCGTATCCTATCCCGGTGCAGACGGCAACCCCGTAGAAAGCTTCTTCTCTGTGGACGACCTCGTCTGGAATGCGTACGAGCCGTCGGAAGGGTAGAACCTGCCGGATAAGATGAAAACGGCCCGCCTCGGGGAGGCGGGCCTTAGTACGTTATTACTCACAAATAAACATCTTTTTTTCTTCTTCTGACAAATCGACCACTTTTAAGCCTTTGTCTTTTGCGTATTTCATAAGTCCCCGAAGATCTAACTTGATTTTCGGAAACTGGTCTTGACCGATAGGTCCGGGCGTTTTTGCGAGACTTTCTTTATATCTCTTCATCTGTCCATTCATAATCATATTCCTCCAAAATTCGTTTTGAGTTTTCTTCATCAATTGCAAAATGGTACGGATGCAAAACGCCTATAAATTCTCCATTAAATACATTGAGATAATGGCTTAACAGAGCCTTGTTTGCAGCAAATCCAAACATTACTCCGTCAAATCCATAGTCGATGGATTTTTGTGAGGCTATGGCAAACAGATATCCTCCAACACCTGTATACCTAACGTCTTCATGAATCAGCGCATTGTTGTCAGGGCTGGCGCACATCCAATTAATGCACAACGCACGCATGTCATAGTTAGGTCTGACCGCTACAAGACCTTGTACATCTACAGAGCCCTCAACGACCAGCGCGTAGATCTCATTTTCCTCCAGTAGGTCTTCCCAATCAACATACCAACCATTAGAAGATTTAAACTTGCGCAAAACAGATGGACGCTTTACACGAACTACTTCGGTTAGGATGATGTCGCCGGTATTCTTATCCTTTAGGCATGGGGTAAGAACATCGATTTTTACTGTAATCATAACTTGGTCTCCTTATATTATATAACAAGAGGGGGAAAAATAATGCATTTACTATTACTCCTTTAACAAAAAAGCGATAGGAATCACTCCTATCGCACTTTGGTGCTCGCGAACAGCCGGGTGAGCCGTTGGCCCGCGTAAATATTCTGTTCGAGGGTTTATTATATAGAGTTTGTTAAAATATGTCAATATACATTGGCTCCACTTTGGCTACACTTTCTCGCAAAACCTCTTCTCATCCATTGATAAACGCATCCAGCCGGTTGGCTACATCGCGCTGCTTGTTGGGATACAAATGACTATAGGTATCCATCGTCGTCTGCACGTGGTCGTGACCCAGCCGCTCCGCGATCAGCAAGGGCGAATAGCCCATCTCCACCAGCAAACTCGCATGGCTGTGCCGCAGGTCGTGCACACGAATTGTTTTTACGCCCGCAGAAGCGCACCCCTTTTTCAACTGCCTATATAAATAGTAGCGGCTGTACGGAAATACCCGTCCTGTCCAAATTCCACTATCCTCCAAATATCCCTTCAAACATTCCCCCAGCGCTGGCGACATCGAGATCACCCGGTTGCTTTTTGGTGTCTTTGGTGTCATCACAATGTCTTGCCGCGCAATGCGTTGATACGTCTTATTGATCCAAATCTCCATTCTCTCAAAGTCAACATCCTCCACTGTCAACGCCAGCAATTCTCCTTCCCGCATTCCCGTATAATACAGCACCATAAACATCGTATACGTCGCCGCATTGCCCCGCTGCGTATCCAGAAACCGCAAGAACTCCTCCTTCGTCCAGAAGTTTACGTTCTCGCCCTTTTTCGTGCCGATGCTGCCTGCCGCCCGGCAGGGATTCTCCCGCAGCCTGTAATATCGCATCGCATAGTTAAACACCGCCGTCAGCTGCCCGTGCATCGTCCGGAGGTACGTCTTCGCGAAAGGAAGCCCCCGCTCGTTGGTCCGGCTCATCATCGCATTCTGCCAGCTGCGCACATCGGCCGGCCCGATCGCATCCAGCTGCATCTCACCGAAATAGGGGAGGATCTTCGTCGTGAGGATCATGCGTTTCGTGGCCATGGTCGAGGGCTTCATCCGGTGACCCGCATCATCCAGATAAAGCTCCACGAACTTCGCGAATGGCATGTCGAGAGAGCAGTCCTTTCTTCCTATACTATTCACCCATTCCTGCGCCGCTTTTTTCGTCGCAAACCCTCTTTTCTTTTTGTGTGTTACTTTGCCGGCCTGGTCCCGGATCCGCACCTGCGCGATCCATTTGCCGGTCTTTTTATCCTTCGAGACGGACATTCTTCTCCTTTCTGCCGTATGGCTACAAATCGGCTACATTGTCTTAATATGCATGTATTATTACAGGTTTTTTACAAACGGTGTAAACCGCTTGCACCCTTGCCGAGGGGTGCTATAATGCTAACTGTCGAAGGTTACATATGTCTGTTGCATGCAAAATCTTCGACCCGCAATCGTCTGACTGGGGCAGACAGGCGCGGATTAGTAGGTCCCCAGAGGCTTATTCTTAAGGAGGAATTAAGAATGAAGAAAGTACTTTCTCTGGTACTCGCGTTCGCAATGATCCTGGGAAGCTTCGGTTTCGTTTTCGCTAGCGATTTCTCTGATGTCAAGGACACCGAGTATTACAGCGAACCCGTTAACGTTCTTTCCGGCCTCGGCGTAATCGCGGGTTTCCCCGATGGCACCTTCAAGCCTGGCGATAATGTTACCAGAGCTCAGATGGCTACTATGATCACTGCAGCTCTTGGCATTCCCGTCAAAGGCAGCGGCGCTACCGGCTTCTCCGATGTTCCCGCTTCCCACTGGGCATCCGGTTACATCGCTTACGCAGTTTCCGTAGGATTTGTTGCAGGCTATCCCGACAAGACCTTCAAGCCCGAGAATCCTGTATCCTACAACGAAGCTCTGACCATGATCGTTGCTTCCCTGGGTTACACCGCAGAGACTCTGCCTGGTGTATGGCCCGGCGCATTCGTCAACAAGGCAAGAGGTCTTGGCATCCTGGACATCTGCGCTACCACTGGTAATGCACCTGCTCCCAGACAGGACATCGCTTGCTTCCTGTACAAGGCTCTGACCGCTAACATTGGTTATGTTGACAAAGACGGTTATTGGCATGCAAACCTGGACGGCAATGGCGTAGCTAATGATACCATGCTGACCAGACTTGGTGCGAAAGTCCGTAAAGGGGCTGATGGTAAGGAACTGTTCTTCGTTATCGAAGGAACCGAAGATGCAGATATCAATCTGATGAACTACATGGGCGTATATGCTTCCGTTTATGAAAACAAGGATGGCGACATCGTTGCAATCAAGGAAGTTAAGTCCGAATTCATCGAAGGATATCTTGATGATCTGAAGGACGATTATAAGTTTGACAGCACCAAGCAGGCTGCTGCAGATATCTATAAGTCCTTCAAGAATGGCGACATCGATAAGACCGACGTTGCTTATGACAAGCCCGAAGAGTCTGTAAAGCTGGCTGTTAAGCTGGACGGCAAGAAGATTTCTGAAGTTTACTCCATGCAGGTATGGCAGGACGGTCAGTCCTTCCAGGCTGATGAAGACACTCAGGACTCCATCAATGCTAAGACCCCGAAGATCAACGGCGCAAAATTTGCTCTGGATGAAGATGATGCAATCGATACTGGCGCATTCATTCTGAATGGCGTAAATGCACTCAGCGAAATCAAGGAAGACGATGTTGTTACCGTCTTCAAGGGTTCCGATGGCACTGTTGCCAGAATCGATGTATCCGACAAGACTGTTCTTGGTGTTATCACTAAGATCAACAAGGACGGCGATACTTATACTATCGGCGGCGAAACCTATGGTCTGAATGCTCAGGCTGAAACAACCGCAGCAGAACTCAAGGATCTCATGAACAATGAGACCGAGGCGACCTTCTACATCGACTATGCTGGAGATATCTATCTGGCTGATGCTGATGCTGTTACCACCAACTATGCAGTAGTTCTGGATACCGGTAATGCCGGTGGCAGCTGGAAGTCTGATGGCGGCAGCAAGATGGTTAAGCTCTTCCTGGCAGACGGAACCACCAAGGAATTTGAAGCTGGTGGCGACTTCGCTAAGACCTTCACTGACAAGACCTCTTCCGCTTGCAAGGCTGGCGATCTGGTAAAATACAGCGTCGACAAGAAGGATAAGGTTACCAAGGTTGAGGCATTCACCACTAAGGCAGCTGTTACGTTTGATAAGAACGGCGTAGGTGCTGGTAATGCGCTGAAGGATTCCACGGTTGTCTTCAATTACAGCGGCAACACCGCTGATGGTCATGATGACTGGACTAAGGCCGATAACTACAGCGTTCTGAAGGCTTCTGAACTCTTTGACAAAGAAGTAAAGGATATGTTCTCCAAAGCTGATGAAGGCAACTATGTTGCTGTTCTGGCTCTGAAGTTCGAAGCTGCTGATGATGTCTACACCTTCTTCGTTAAGGACAATGGTACCAGCAAGGACGGCAGAGTCCTCACCGCTCTGTATGATGGCGAAGTTAAGGACTTCACCGTTACCACCGATAAGGAAATCAAGATCTTCACTACTGCAGCTGCAGTCAACTACAAGCTGACCTTCGACGGCGAAGAAGTATCTGATGTTGCTAGTGGTATCTCTGCAGTTGAACACTTCGACGGTATGAAGAAGGGTACCTTCTCCGGTAACGTCTACAAGTACAACGATGTTAACTACTCCATGGATCCGGATGCAGTCGTCTACGTAAAGGACGGCTCCGACTGGAGTGTTGAGAAGGCTTCCTTCCTCGCAAAGGGTGCGGAATACTTCTCCGACATCATTCTGTTCAAGTCCGACAAGCTCTATGACATCGTAATTGTTGTCGTAAAATAGCACAGTTAGACTAAACTAGAATAAAACAAAACGAGGCCCCCTCAATTGAGGGGGCCTCGTTCTTTACATGCTTCTCCTTTACGGAAAAGCCTCGTTGGCGTATAATTAATAGAATAAGTTTTGTTGCCAAAGGAGGCTTGCTCGTGGAAAAAGGCTTAAAAAATAAATTTAATAATCTTATATATCTTATCCCTGCATTTTTATTTATTGCGTCAATCCTTTTGATAAGGCTGCATTTTTTTTCGATGCCCTTGTCTAATATTTACTGGAGTGACGCAACTGATTCCACTGAATTGACCGACATGTTTTCCTTTTGGAAGGCTATGATGGTTATTTGCGCTGGATTCTTGGCAACTATTTCTCTGGTTGTGGCTTATTTTAGGGATAAAGTGCGGTTTAATACAAATCGTGTTCTTCTTCCGGTCTTGATCTATTCGGTTGCAGTTGTTCTTTCCTTTGCCTTTTCCGATTATAAATATTTTGCTTTGCGTGGGATGCATGAGCATTTTGAGGGTACAGCTATACTTTTAATATATATGTTTATGCTGATATTTCTGCTTTTCTCGGTGAACAACGAATATCGCGTAAAGAGCATTGTCGTATTTGTAATGGCTGTTGTAGTTTTACTTGCGCTCCTAGGAATAACGCAGGCTTACGGACATGATTTCCTTACCACGGCAACCGGCCAAAAGGTAATGGCTCCGAATTATACACTGGATTCCGGGATAAAATTGTGGGATATGATCGATATGCTCGCCTCTCAAGGTGATCGAGTATTCACGTTTTCTTTTACGCAAGGAGAGGTTTATCAAACTGTATACAACATCAACTATGTTCCATTTTATTTAACTTTAATCATTCCTTTGTGTGCTGCGTTGTTTATTCATTATACTATTAATGGAAGCATGAATGGCAGAGTTGCAGCGATCGCGTTTCTTATAGTATATGCTTTAGCTCTATATAATTTTTTCGCAGCAAACTCTGCAAGTGGCTATTTCGGGTTGACCGCGATTTTCATTACTGCAATAATCATTTTCCACAAAGAACTAAAAAAATGGATCAAACCTCTCATTTGCCTTATTTTGGTGGCAGGTTTGGTAATGGGAATGCTGGCAGACCGTTGGCTTCCTGAGATCAAAGAGCTGGTTGGTGGCGCGATGCAATCCGTTACAGATTTTATCTATGCCGATGATGAGCTTCCGTCGGTAGAAGATTTTAAGAATGCGCCTGCAGATACATGGATTCCTATCGATACGATAGAAACAACCAGTACTCAAGTCAGTTTTGGAATCAATGGAAGCAAAATCTTAATTGCTCGTGATGATGCGCAATCCGCATTTACAATAACGGATGAAAACGGTGAACAACTATATATGACCACGATTGAGGGAGTGGATGGAACGTTTCAAATATTGGATGAACGCTTCCATGACTATGTGACCCTTTCCCTGATTCGCGCCGAAGACGGTACAGTCATTGATGTTACCACAAAAGGTACGGAGTGGTATTTTCTATATGATGGAGAGAAATTCCAATATGCAAATAGCGTCGGTAAATACGTCGACCTCACCCCGATCCCCCATTCCAGCTTAATTAAGAACTACGCTTTCGGTTCCTACCGCGGCCGCATCTGGGCAACGACGATCCCTATGCTGAAGCACTATATGCTTGTGGGTGCCGGAGCAGACTGCTTCCCCTTTGTCTTTCCCCAGAACGATTACGTTACGTTATACAATACGTTTGAAGGGCAGCAGATGAATCTGGTAACAGATAAGGCGCATAACCTCTACATGCAGTACTGGGTTAATACCGGTTTCCTGTCCTTGGTTGCCTGGCTTGCTATGGTGGGCTTTTATCTGGTCGGGGCCGTTAAATACTTCAGGAAACGCGGCTTTGTGGATTTCTGCGACTTCGTAAACGGCGGCATCTTCTGCGGCATTATCGGGTTCCTTGCCACGGCATTTTTCAACGACGGAAGCGTCAACACGATGCCTATGTTCTATACGATGCTGGGTCTTGGCTTTGCCATCAATGCTAGAGATCAATGGGTTCAATCGGAACAACCGGTAAGCAAGAAACAGGCACAGATGCCTGAGATCTAATATCTTGAAAAATCGCAAACTCACAACGGCACAGACTGCCGCCTTCATGGCTATACTCACCGTGGGCACCAAGGTGCTGGCCTTCGTGCGGGAGATGGTACTGGCCGCATTCTACGGGGCCGGAGAGATCACCGACGCTTACAATATGGCGCAGAACATCCCGAACATCCTGCTGGCAGGGCTGGTCTCCGCTGCCTCCGTCGCCTACATGCCCATCCTGTCGCGCAAGGTGGAGGAAGAAGGGCAGAAGGAGGGAGATCTCTACACCAGCCGCCTGCTGAACGGCCTGATCCTGGTCATCTGCACGGCCATCGCGCTGGGAGCGATCTTCGCAGGGCCCCTGGTGCGCATCTTCGCACCGGGCTACGAGGGCACCCAGGCGGACCTGACGGTCTGGTACCTGCGCTTTGCCTTCTTTTCTGTGCTGTTCACGGCTTTCGTGTACATTTTCGAGGCCTATCTGCAGTACCGCGGCGTCTTCTTCCCGCAGATCGTGCTGGGCTACGTGCAGAGCATCTCGGTGATCGTTTTTGTGGTGCTCTCTTCCAAGACGAACTATCATCTGCTGATCTTTGGCATCGTGCTGGGCTTCGCGCTGCGGGGCCTGGGCTGCTGGGCCATCGCCGGCAGGCAGGGTTACCGTTATACGCCGGACTTCCACATGGGTGACGCCGTCAAAGAAGCCATGCTCCTCGCTCTGCCCGTCTTCTTAGGGGGCAGCGTAGCGCAGATCAACACCTTCGTGGACCGCATGCTGGCGTCGAGCCTGCCCGAGGGCAGCGTGTCCGTGCTCACCTACGGCAACGAGATCATCAACTCGATCGTCATGCTCACGGTCACCATCCTCGTTACCATCATCTACCCGAAACTCAACCAGGCCTTCGCCCAGGGTGACCGCCTCCAGGTCGGCACCCTCACCGAGCGCGGCATCAATGTGCTGGCGCTGCTGGCAGTGCCGCTTTCCATGGGCGCCATGCTTTATGCGCA
Source organism: Bacillota bacterium (assembly GCA_017626845.1). GTDB lineage: Bacteria > Bacillota > Clostridia > Peptostreptococcales > Anaerovoracaceae > RUG11894. The sequence continues at coordinate 21,928 of JAGAHX010000001.1, read as the reverse complement.
GCCCGTCATCCAGATCGTCTACCAGAGAGGCGCATTTACCGCAGAAGATACCCAGCGGACCGCGGCGGCGTTCTTCTGCTATGCCATCGGCCTTACGTTCCTGGCGGTCAATCAGCTCATCACCAAGGTCTTTTATTCCCTGCACGACACGAAAACGGCGGTCTACTGCTCCGTGGCGTCCGTCGTGTGCAATATCGTGCTCAACCTTATCCTGGTGCGTTCTATGGCTCACGCGGGACTGGCCCTGGCCACCTCCATCGCCCAGACCATCAACGCGCTGCTGCTGTACTATACCTTTAAGCGCAAGTACCCGGACATTAAGCTTTTAAGCTCCAAGCGCAAGCTGGTGCGGATCGTATTCTTTTCCGCCATATCTGTGGCCATCTCGTATTTGTGCTTTATGCTGTTAAGTGATAAAATAAAGAGTCCGCAAGTCGTAAGCCTTGCTGGCGCAGTCGCCTCGGCAGGCATCGTGTACCTCGTGCTGCTGAAGGCCGCGAAGTTCGAAGAATTAAGCATCCTGAAGGATCTTGTAAAGCGTTAATGAACGAACATAGATTAAAAGTTGCATTGCTCGTTGTCCTGGACGTGATCTGCATGGCAGTCATGTCCATTTTGGCGTTGTTAGTGCGCTTTGAACTGGATCCGGACAATATTCAGTTTGTCTATTATCTGGAGACACTTCTAAAAAATCTACCCTGGCTGCTGGTTATCAAGGAGATCTGCCTGGTCTTTTTTGGGATCTATCGTAGTCTATGGCGTTATGCAGGGTCCGATGAGATCGTGAAGGTCTTTGTGGCCTGTACCGTTGGGAATCTGGGTTTTCTTGCCTACATGGCCATGACCCAGCAGTCCCTGCCCCGCAGTTTTTATATTATCTGTACGTTTCTCGATGTAATTTTAGTCGGAGGGATCCGGTTTTTCTACCGGTATATCCGGGAATATCGTCATCCGGGTTTTTTCTCCATGCCGAAAGCGAAGCATAGGAACTACTTCACCTTGAAAGATGATGAAGATGTTGTGTGCGTTCTTCTCGTCGGCGCCGGGAACGGCGGTGGTACGGTCTTGAAAGAGATCCGGGATGCTAAAAACGATCCGCGCCGCGTGGTCGCATTTATCGACGACGACCCGGCCAAGATCGGCCGTACCGCGTATGGCATTAAGGTCGTTGGTAACCGGGACTACATTCCGCAGGCAGTGGAGAAATACGGCATCGACGAGATCGTGGTGGCGATCCCCACCGCTCCGCGCAAAACGATCTCCGAGATCCTGGAGATCTGCCACAAGACAAAGTGCAAAGTGCAGATCATGCCGTCTTTGATGGATCTGATGAATAACAAGATCTCCATCAAGGCGCTGCGCGACGTGGATATCGAGGACCTGCTGGGAAGAGACCAGGTGGAAGTGGACCTGAAATCCATCACTGGATATCTTTCGGAGCATGTCGTTATGGTCACTGGCGGCGGCGGTTCCATCGGATCGGAGTTGGTGCGTCAGGTCGCACGATATAATCCCAGACGTATTATAGTCGTGGACATCTACGAGAACAGCACTTTCGAGCTAGGGCAGGAGATGAAGCAGAAGTTCCCCGACGTGGAAACGGAACTATGCATCGCCTCTGTGCGCGACAGAGCTTTGATGGAAGAAATTTTCATAAAATACAGGCCTCATGTGGTCTTCCATGCGGCGGCGCACAAGCATGTGCCTCTGATGGAGGATGCGGCGAAAGAAGCACTGCTTAACAACTGCCTCGGCACCGATATCTGCATGGACCTGGCGGAAAAGTACCGGGCCGAGAAGTTCGTGCTCATCTCCACGGACAAGGCCGTCAATCCCACCAGCGTGATGGGCGCGTCCAAGCGTATCTGCGAGATGCTGATGCAGGCCAGAGCCGCGGCAGCCTATTCCAGAGGCAGTTCTACCGAGTTCTGTGCGGTTCGTTTCGGCAACGTACTTGGCAGCAATGGTTCGGTCATCCCGCTGTTCCGTAAACAGATCGCTGCCGGCGGACCGGTTACTGTAACGCATAAAGATGTAACAAGGTTCTTTATGACGACGTTCGAGGCCGTTCAGCTCATCATCCAGGCCGGCGCCATGGCATCCGGCGGCGAGATCTTCATCCTCGACATGGGGGAACCCGTCAAGATCATGGACCTGGCGGAAAAGATGATACGCCTTTCCGGCCTGGAAGTCGGCAAGGACATCGATATCCAGGTGACGGGCCTGCGGCCCGGCGAAAAGCTCTACGAAGAACTGCTGCTGTCCGAAGAGGGGATCAAGGAGACGCAGCACGGCAAGATCTTCGTGGGTCACCCCATCGAATTCTCAGACGGCTTTATCCGCCTGCAGGATGTGGGCCTGGAAGAAAGCCTGGCGGCCCTCACGGACAAGGGGGACGAAGAGGTCCGCAGCTTTATTAAAGAGATCGTACCGAACTACACCGGGGGATAGTACATGTTTAAGATCAGTAAGAAAATCATCATAATCGCTCTGGCGGTGTTCGCGCTGGCGACCGTCGGGCTTACGCTACTGCGCGGAGGCGAAGAAGGGGGCGTTCTCGACATTCCCATCTTCGAACAATCCGACACCAAACTGTCCAAGGACATGACCCCCATCGTGGTGGACGAGACCAGCCCGTTTTACGAGGTGTTTCAGAGCAAGGACCGCGTCAATCTGCTGCTGCTGGGGGTCAACCAGGGCATGACCGACGTCATCATGGTGTGCAGCTACGACATGGAGAACCAGTACGTCAACCTCATCTCCGTGCCTCGCGACACCTTCTATTACCGCCCGGGCTGGGAGGCCAACTACGCCGGCAACAAGATCAACGCCATCTATCACAGCGAGGGCATCGCGCCCCTGGCGGAGGCCGTCTCCAAGACCCTGTACGGCATGCCGCTGCATTACTACGCCATCGTGGAGTACGAGGACATCGAGAAGGTGATGGACGTCATCGGGGGTGTGGAAGTGGACGTGCCCTTCGACATGATCTACGATGACCCCACCGATACCCCGCCGCTGCACATCCGCATCTACGCGGGCGAGCAGACTATCGATTCGTCCAACGTCATGGAGTATCTGCGTTACCGCAAGGGCTACCGCAATGGCGACATCGGCCGTATCCAGGTGCACCAGGAGTTCGTCAAGAAGGTCATCAAGGAGTGCCTCAAAGCGGGCAACATCCTGGACGTCGCGAAGGTCGCGGTGGAGAACGTGGAGTCGGACATCACCTACAGCATGGCGATCTCCGTGGCGACGAAGGCCTTTAAGCTCTCCGGGGATTCCATCAATTCCTACGTGCTGCCCGGCACCGACGCCATGATCCAGGGCTTCTCCTTCTGGCAGCCCAACGAAGACGGCGTGTTCCAGATGCTCGAGGAGATCTACCGCATCGGTTCGGGCGAGGAGGGTGACCTCTCCATCCCCACCACCATCCGCCTGCTGGAAAAGCCGACCCTCAACCGCAACTATCTGCCCAAGGGGGACGGCACCGTCATCGACATCGAATTCGACAGCCAGGGGAATGTTATTACGGATCCCGAGACGGACCCTGAGCCTGTCGAAGGGTCAGAAGGGTCTTAATGCCCCGAAACAGCAGAATAAAATCAATTTGGTGCAGGCAACAAAATGCCTGCACTTTTATTGACTAAAGTGGGGGAGCGCAGGGCAGATCGGGACTGAATTTGTGCAGAGTCAACAAAAACATAACAAAAACCCGTGCCCGCGGCCACAATTTTTGCCTTGACATGCCCCGCAGAAGGGACTAAAATAGCACCATCATAGATAAATGACCCCGGCAGAAAGGTGCAGAAAATGACAGCAACAGCAACAAACATCACAGTAAGACCCGCGGCAGAGACTGCTGTTGATTTTGTTGTTGTTCTGCGCCTGCTGGCCCCTATTCTTCGCATTGCCGGCATTGTCCGCAGAATCGTCCTGCTGGGCGTCGCCCGGTCAATTGAATAGGTTGGGGCACAAACGAGAGTGTGTTAGATCGCGGTGCTCCAACGGGCACCGCTTTTTAAATAACCAAGTCTAAAACCTATAGTAAGGAAAACTAAGGAGAGTGTATTAGAAATGAACATGAAAAAGGTATTTGCGATCTTACTCGCGATGATGATGGTGTTCAGCCTCGCAGCCTGCTCTGGCGGCAGCAACGAACCCGCAGCAGAACCCGCTGAAGAAGGCGGCGAAGCGGCAGAAGGCGCAGTCCAGATCCACATCGGCGCGACCGGCCCCCTCACCGGCGGCGCAGCCATCTACGGCCAGGCCGTAAAGAACGGCGCAGAGATCGCGGTCGACGAGATCAACGAAATGGGCGGCATCCAGTTCATCTTCCAGATGGAAGACGACACCCACGACCCCGAAAAGGCAGAGAACGCTTATAACGCTCTGGTCGACTGGGGCATGGACATGATGATGGGCACCGTAACTTCCGCTCCCGCTGAAGTTACCGCAGCCGATGCTTATGCAGACCGCTACTTCTTCCTGACTCCGTCCGCTTCCTCCACGAACGTCATCGACGGTAAGGACAACATCTTCCAGATGTGCTTCACCGACCCGAACCAGGGTTCCGGTTCCGCGACCTACATCGCCGAGAACAACATGGCGGAAAAGATCGCGATCATCTGGAAGAACGACGACTCCTACTCCACCGGTATCCGCAACACCTTCGTGGAAAAGGCCGGCGAGCTGGGTCTGAACATCGTTACCGAAGAGACCTTCACCGAAGCGACCAAGACGGACTTCTCCGTACAGATCGCAAAGTGCCAGGAAGCCGGCGCAGATCTGGTCTTCCTGCCCATGTACTACGAACCCGCTTCCCTCATCCTCAACCAGGCCAACGCAGCAGGCTATGCTCCCACCTGGTTCGGCGTTGACGGCATGGACGGCATCCTCACCATGGAAGGCTTCGACACCTCCCTGGCCGAAGGCGTAGTCGTACTCACTCCGTACTCTGCAGACGACGACTCCGAGCTCAACCAGAACTTCGTAGCGAAGTATCAGGAAAAGTTCGGCGAAATTCCCAACCAGTTCGCAGCAGACGGCTATGACTGCATCTATGCAATGTATCAGGCCGCTACCGCAGCCGGCATCGATCCCTCTACCATGGATCACGAAGCGATCTGCGACGCAATGGTCGCCCAGTTCACTTCCATGACCTTCAACGGCCTCACCGGCGCAGACATGACCTGGGGCGCTGACGGTACCGTTTCCAAGATGCCGAACGCAGTCGTCATCGAGAACGGCGCATACGTAGGTATGTAATCTTCCGTAGCGATACGGAAACTTGCATAAACAAAGCCGGGGGTCTCCAACCGCCCCCGGCTCTTGTTCTAACTTTTGAGAAAGGTTTGTTTATCTATGAGTTTCCTCAACTACCTGGTTAGCGGACTCAGTCTGGGGAGCGTCTACGCGATCATCGCCTTGGGCTACACCATGGTGTACGGCATCGCGAAGATGCTGAACTTCGCACACGGCGACGTTATTATGGTCGGCGCGTATATCTGTTTTTTTGCGTTTACGCGCTATGGGCTCAACCCTTTTATCAGCGTGATCTTAGCCATGCTCGTGTGCACCTGCCTGGGTATCGTCATCGAAAAGCTGGCGTACAAGCCGCTGCGCCAAGCTCCTTCTCTTGCCGTACTCATCACCGCCATCGGCGTCAGCTATCTGCTGCAGAACCTGGCGCTGCTGTTCTGGTCCTCCAACCCGAAGGTGTTCAACCCCATCATTCCGAATAAGTCGATCAACCTCGGAGGACTCACCGTCTCCTACATTACGCTGCTCACCATACTCGTCTGCGTCGCCATCATGATCGTGCTGACGACCTTCATCAACAAGACGAAGCTGGGCAAGGCCATGCGGGCCGTATCCGAGGATAAGGGCGCGGCGCAGCTGATGGGCATCGACGTGAACACCACCATCTCCGTGACCTTCGCCATCGGTTCGGGCCTGGCCGCCATCGCCGGCGTGCTGCTGTGCTCCGCCTATCCCAACCTGACTCCCACCACCGGTTCCATGCCCGGCATCAAGGCCTTCACCGCTGCCGTATTCGGCGGCATCGGCTCCATCCCCGGCGCGTTCCTGGGCGGGCTGCTTCTTGGGATCATCGAGAACCTGGCGAAAGCGTACATCTCCACCCAGATCTCCGACGCCATCGTGTTCGGCGTTCTGATCATCGTGCTGCTGGTGAAGCCGGCAGGGCTTCTCGGCAAGCCGACGAGAGAGAAAGTGTAGGTGCGGGCCATGAATAAACTCAAAACAATGAACCGCACAACGCGGACCAATTATCTCACCTACATCCTCGTGATCGCAGCGTACGTTATCCTGGAAGTCATGCTGAAGGGCGGCGGCCTGAAGGCCGCGACCAAGGGCATGCTGGTACCGATCTGCGCGTATATCGTCATGGCGCTGTCCCTCAACCTGACCGTCGGCGTCATGGGCGAGCTTTCTCTGGGTCACGCGGGCTTTATGTCTGTCGGCGCCTTTACCGGCACCGCGACGACCATGTGCCTGGTGGACGCCGTTCCCAATACGGCCCTGCGCCTGTGCATCGGCATTATCGTCGGCGCCATTGCGGCAGCCATCGTCGGATTCCTCATCGGCATCCCGGTGCTGCGTCTGCGGGGCGACTACCTGGCCATCGTTACGCTGGCCTTCGGCGAGATCATCAAGTCCCTGGTGGGCAACGTGTATATGGGCGTTGACCACGGCCAGCTGAAGCTCTCCATGTTCACGAACGAGCTCAACATGAGTCCGGAAGGAAAGATCATCATCGAGGGCGCCATGGGCATCCGTTCGATCCCCAAGATCGCGACGTTTACCGCGGGATTCGTGCTCATCATGATCTCGCTCATCGTCATCTTCCACATGGTGGGAAGCCGGTCCGGACGGGCCATCATGGCGGTGCGCGACAACTACATCGCGGCGGAATCCATCGGGATCCCGGCGTTCAAGTACAAAATTACCGCATTTACGATCTCTGCAGCCATGGCCGGCGCGGCGGGAGCCCTGTTCGGCAACAACTACAGCTCCCTCATCGCGAGCAAGTTCAACATCGATACGTCCATCCTCATCCTCGTATTCGTGGTGCTGGGCGGCCAGGGCAACATGCTCGGCTCCATCATCGCGGCGGCAGCCCTCACCATCCTGCCCGAGGCGCTGAGAAGCTTCGCGGACTACCGCATGCTGATGTACGCGGTCATCCTGATCGCTGTGATGCTGGTGTCCAACAACCAGAAGATCAAGGATATCTTAAAGAACGCGGCCGAGAAGCGGACCGGAAAGAAACTGGCGGAAGGAGGTGCGGCAGATGAGTAACGTCGTATTGAAGTGCGTAGATCTGGGCATCGTCTTCGGCGGTCTGGCGGCGGTCAACGACTTCGACATCGAAGTACACGAAAAAGAGATCGCAGGCCTCATCGGCCCCAACGGCGCCGGCAAGACCACGGTCTTCAACCTGCTGACGAAGGTGTACGAACCCACCTCCGGCGAGATCTTCCTCAACGGCGAATCCACCGCGAAGAAGACGACGGTGCAGCTCTCGAAGGCCGGCATCGCGAGAACGTTCCAGAACATCCGTCTGTTCGACAAGCTGACGGTGGCGGAGAACGTCATGACGGCCATGAACCAGTCCATGAAATACTCCCTGCTGGAAGCCGTGCTGCGGCTGCCGCGCTATTGGAAAGAGGAGAAGGAGGCCCGCGAAAAGGCCCTGGATCTGCTCTCCATCTTCGACATGCAGGGCATGGCGGACGTTAAGGCCGGATCGCTGCCCTACGGTGCGCAGCGGCGTCTGGAGATCGTCCGGGCCCTGGCGACGGAGCCGAGTCTCCTGCTGCTGGACGAACCGGCGGCAGGCATGAACCCCGCAGAAACGGCGGAGCTGATGGAGAACATCGGCCGCATCCGCGACAAGTTCGGCATCGCCATCCTGCTGATCGAACACGACATGAGCCTGGTCATGGGCATCTGCGACCAGATCACTGTGCTCAACTTCGGCCAGGTGATCGCCCGCGGCACGCCCGCCGAGATCCAGAGCAACCCCGTCGTTATCGAAGCCTACCTGGGCAAGCATAAGGAGGGGTAGTCATGGCACAGATCTTAAAAGTCAACGACATTAACGTATATTACGGCAGCATCCACGCCATCAAGGGCATTTCCTTCGAGGTAAACGAAGGGGAGATCGTGACCCTGATCGGCGCGAACGGCGCCGGCAAATCCACCACCCTGAATACGATCTCGGGCCTGCTCCGTTCCAAGACCGGCTCCATCGAGTTCTTCGGGGAGTCCCTGGCGAAGGTGGCGCCCCACAAGATCGTGGAGAGAGGCCTGGTGATGGTCCCAGAAGGCCGCCGCATCTTTACCCAGATGACAGTGGAGGAGAACCTGGAGATGGGCGCGTATTCGCAGCCCAATTCCAGCATCAAGGCTTCGCTGGAAGAGGTGTACGAGCTGTTCCCAAGACTGAAGGAACGGCGCACCCAGATCGGCGGCACCCTGTCCGGCGGCGAGCAGCAGATGCTGGCCATGGGCCGGGCGCTGATGGCGAAGCCGAAGCTGATCATGCTGGATGAACCGTCCATGGGTCTCGCACCCATCCTGGTGGACCACATCTTCGACATCATCAAGAGCCTGCACCAGGGCGGCGCGACTATCCTGCTCGTCGAGCAGAACGCCCAGGCGGCGCTGTCTGTCGCAGACCGCGCCTACGTGCTGGAGACCGGCAAGGTCGTCATGAGCGGCACCGGCAAGGAGCTGCTGGCCAGCGACCAGATCAAGAAGGCATACCTGGGAGCGTAGACGCCGGACCCTGAGCCTGTCGAAGGGCCGCCCTTGCAACCATCTGCAAAAATGCTATAATACAACCGCGGAGTTCTTCCGCGGTTTTCCCTTTTGTTGAGAGAGAATTCAATAGAGGCTGGAGCTTTCCGGTGGTTTGCGTGCACGGCACACTCTACCTCCGGTCTCCGGATATGTTTTAAGGCCGAAAATCGGCCCGTACAGCGAGGTTTATGGGTTTTATGGAACTCGATATCTTAAAGGATAAAAAAGTCGCGGAATTGCGGGAAATCGCGAAAGCGCTTGGGATAAAGGGCGCTTCCGGCATGAAGAAGCAGGAGATCGTGGATCTGCTCACCCGCATGCACGAAGAGGCGGAAAAGGAGAAGGCGGCCGCTGCGGAAAAAGCGGCTCCAAAAGCCGCTCCGAAAACAAAGCGGACCGCAAAGAAAAATGCAGAGCCTGCCTCCGAGCCAGCCTCCGGCAAACCGGAGAAAAATGCGAAGAGGGCGGCAAAGCCGAAAAAAACGCAGCCCGCTGCCGCGGAACCCAAAGAAGAACCCGCCGAATCCCAGCTGAAGGTCTACATCCCCGAACCTGCTTCGGTTTATATTTCTGAAGAGAATACGATTTCTGCCGTTCCGGAAAATAAGCCTGCGGAACCTGCTGCAGAACCTGCTTCTCTGCCCGAAAAAACAGAAGAGATCAAGTCCGAGGAGTCCGATCCGAAAAAGGGTGCTCCCATGAAGGAAGGCCGGGTGGAGAAGACCGGCATCCTGGACATCGCAGAGGGCGGATTCGGATTCCTCCGTTTCGACAACTTCCTGACGTCCGATGAGGACGTCTACGTATCCCCCACGCAGATCCGCAGGTTCAATCTGAAGACCGGCGACAAGATCTGCGGCATCGCGAGAAAGCCCGGAAGCGATGAGCGGTTCGGCGCGCTGCTGTACGTCAAGACCGTCAACGACGACGAGCCCGGTGTGTCCATCCGCCGCAGGGATTTCTCCGACCTCACCCCCATCTATCCCACGGAGCGCATCCGGCTGGAAGCCGGCTCCTCGGCGCTTTCCATGCGGCTCACCGATCTGGTGGCGCCTATTGGGAAGGGTCAGCGCGGGCTGATCGTCGCGCCTCCGAAAGCCGGTAAGACCACGCTGTTAAAGCAGATCGCGAAGGCCATCGAGGCCCAGCACGTCGACGCGGAGCTCATCGTGCTGCTCATCGACGAGCGGCCCGAGGAAGTGACCGACATGCAGCGGGAGATCAAAGGCCAGGTGATCTATTCCACCTTCGACGAGCAGCCCTCCCACCACGTGAAGGTGGCGGAGATGGTGCTGGCGCGGGCCCAGAGGCTGGTGGAGCACGGCAAGGACGTCATTATCCTGATGGATTCCATTACACGCCTCGCCCGGGCGTACAACCTGGTGGAGACGCCCAGCGGCCGCACGCTGTCCGGTGGTCTGGATCCGGCGGCGCTGTATAAGCCGAAGAAGTTCTTCGGAGCCGCGAGAAACATCGAAGAGGGCGGGTCCATCACCATTCTGGCGACGGCACTGGTGGAGACCGGCAGCCGCATGGACGACGTGATCTTCGAGGAATTCAAGGGCACGGGCAACATGGAACTGCATCTGGACCGCAGGCTGCAGGAAAAGCGCATTTTCCCGGCGCTCAACATCAATAAATCCGGCACCCGCCGCGAGGACATGCTCATGACCCAGGACGAGCTCGAGGCCGTCTGGATGATGCGCCGCGCCGTCGCGGATTGGGGCATCGAGGAAGCCACCGAGCGCGTGGTGATGGAGCTCGCCCACACCAAGCGCAACGAGGACTTTATTCAGAGATTAAAGAAACTCAGACTGTAATATGGATTTCAGCAAAATATTTATGAAAAACGCCACGCCTACGAAAGTGGGCGGGCAGGCCATTCTGGAAGGTCTGATGATGCGGGGCAGCCGCGCTCTTGCCATCGCGGTGCGCCAGCCCGACGGCGATGTGCACCTGACGGTGGAGCCGCTCCCTGCACCCGGCAAGTGGAAGAAGATGCCCATCATCCGGGGCGTCGTGTCGTTCGTGTCCTCTCTGGTCACCGGCACCCGCATCCTGATGTACTCGGCGGACGTGCTGGAAAACTGCGCGGACACGGAAGGCAATTCCTACTACGAAGACGATAAACTGACGATCTGGATGAACGAAAAGTTCGGCAAGGAGAAGGCCAACACCATCATGATGTACGTGTCGGTGCTGCTTTCGATCCTGCTTACCGTGGGCGTGTTCATTATCCTGCCCACCGGCATCATGAGCCTCCTGAAAAAGGCCGGCATCGACAGCCCGGTGCTGCTCAACCTGATCGAGGGCGTGCTGCGCATCTGCATGTTCGTCGTCTACGTGTCGCTCATCTCGAAGATGCCCGACATCCGCCGCACATTCATGTACCACGGGGCGGAGCATAAGACGATCCACTGCTACGAGAACGGCCTGGAGCTGACCCCGGCCAACGCCCAGTCCTTCTACACGCTGCATCCCCGCTGCGGAACGAGCTTTCTGATGTTCGTGATGGTCATCTCGCTGCTGGTGTTCTCCCTGCTGGGTTGGCCGAATCTGGCTGCCCGGGTCATCTCCCGGCTGCTGCTCATTCCGGTGATCGCAGGGCTGTCCTACGAGCTGCTGCAGTTTACGGGCCGGCACGACGGCAAGTGCGTGCGCATCCTGTCGATGCCCGGCATTCTGCTGCAGAAACTTACGACCAAAGAGCCCACGGACGATATGCTGGAAGTCGCGATCATCGCGGTGAAGGCCGTGCTGCCTTCCCACGAAGATCCGTCGATCCCGGTGGAGTACTGGGTCGGCCGCGTAAAGCCCTCCGGCGAATACGTCAAGGACGAGGAAGAGACCGCGAAGTACAAGGCGGATAGAGAGAAGTAGAGCGGAAAGGTAAAGCCGGGCGAAGCAGTGATCGAGCTGCTAATGCAAGCTGAACAAAACAGGACCCGAGACGGTAAGCCTGGCGGGGAAAGCAGCGATTGAGTTGCTAATGCAGGTTGCGCAAAGCAGAACCTGAGACTGTAAGGCCGGCAGAAATAGAGATTGGGATCGGAGAAAATAACATGTACAGACATTCAAAACTTTACGCTGTGATCAGCTATATCACATGGATCGGTTTTATCATCGCCATGATCGCCCGCGATCCGGCGGACCCCCTGGTGCGCCGCCACCTGAACCAGGCGCTCCTCATCAACCTCATAGAGACTGTCTCGAGGATCCTGAGCCGTTTTGCGATCTTTGGTCCGGCGGCCTTTATCCTGGATCTGGCGGCTCTCGTGTTCTTCTTTATGGGCATCATCCGCGCGCTGAATATGGACGACCGCCCGCTGCCATTTATCGGCGAGATCGAGCTGATTCGCTAAAAAGAAAGGCCGGTTTGTTATGGCTTCTTCGAAAGAATACCTCGACTTTGTTCTGGACCAGTTGTCTGGCTTGGACGGCGTGTCTTTTCGTCCGATGATGGGCGAGTATATCCTCTATTACCGCGATAAGATCGTCGGCGGCATCTATGACGACCGCCTTCTTGTAAAACCGGTGCCTTCCGCAAAGGCGCAGATGCCCGATGCGATCCAGGAAGCGCCCTATCCGGGTGCAAAAGAGATGCTGCTCGTAGATAACGTGGACGATAGGGAATTTCTGTGCGGTTTGCTGGCAGCGATGGCAGAGGAATTGCCGGCAGGGAAGAAAAGGCAGCGGTAGAGATCGAGGCTTATAGGACAAAAAGTGTTGATATGAACTGCCACAATCGTTGATGTTTCAACGGTTGCGGCAGTTTTATCTTTTTTCGAGCAAGATACAGGGTGGACAAAAAGTGTTGGTAAAATGATTGATGAAAAAACGCGGCAGAGGAAGATGTATCTATTTCCTGTGTTTTTCTCAGATTTAGATACATCTAACAGAGCTTGCTGCGTACTGCCAGATCGAAAGGGCGCTTACGGACACTGTTTTTCAGTGTGGATGGCTTGTGATGTATCGATTTTTGGCAAGATTCCCGGTTTTCGATACAAGTATACATAACCCCAGACCGGCAAAATGCGATGAAAACCGGGATATGTATCTAAAAATGGCAAAAACTCTTGAAATCGATACATTTTCAAAATCCGCGAAATTTACGTTACTTGTTCAGGAAAATGTTGCGAAGGATCGTTTCGATCGTTTCTGTTCGAAATGGTGCAGCCTTGTGGTCGAATACCATGATAAGATTAGGAAACATCTTGGATTGGGAATAGCGAGCGATTTTTTGCATGTTCGCTGCCGCATAATCGGGATCGTCCATCATTCCGAACAGCTCAAGCCAATAAACTTCTAGAGTCTCCGGATGTAACAGTGTAAAATCCGGATAAAAGACTGAGCCATCTTCCAGGTACACCGCGCATTCATAGCGGTAGGGGATGCCAAGATCGTAAAGCAGATTCGCAACGTGCAATTCCAACCGGCTACGGACGTACTCGCCTTTCTTTGTGCGGTATGAATCATTGGGCAACGGATAAGGATTTGTGTCAAAACGCTCATTGAGCCATGATTGGATCTGTTCTTCCGTGGTTTTTATCAACGGCGCAATATAACTGCTCATTTCTTCCGGTAGAGACTTCCTTAAAAGAACTTTTTCTTCCGGATCGAATTTAGTTAAAAAGGATCGAAGCAGTTTGATTTCCTTCTCCAGAATAGGAATCAACTTTTCGCAATATCTTTTGTCGCATAACGATGCGAGCAGTCTTTTGTTGCGTCTCGGAATAGAGACTTCCCTGCGGTGTCCTTCTTCATCTGCGGGCAGTAGGTGGTAAAAGGATACGGATCCTCCTCTCTTTTTCACCAGGATCGATCCTTCAGCATGGCGGGCCAGCCTTTTCTTTGCCGCCAACATTGCCCTCTCATCTTTTCGCAGCAGATCTTCTATTAGCTTTGTTATCATTATTTCTCTGCTCCCGCGCGCAAGAAAATTATATAGATAATACCAATATATGTCAATCGTCTCTTTGCATTCAAAAACCGGAAATCGATACGATCCCCGGTATCTTGAGTATTGCGCAGATTCCACATAATGATAGGTTTCCGCAAAACCGCTGCGGTTTCGCGGCCACTAAAACCGTATGTACCACCCGCTGCCCGGCTAAAACATCTTGATCTGCTCTTCCTCCCGGCTCTGCCGCAGATCGGGCAGGGGCTTCCCCAGCAGCTGCCGGGCCGCCTCCTCGTCGAAGATCCAGGCCTTCGCCTCATCCTCGCCGATCAGCAGCGGCATGCGGTCGTGCACATTCTCCACGGACTTGTTGGCCGGTGCGGTGATCACCACGAACCGCAGATCGTCCTCGGACGATGCATCCTGCGCAGGCCGCCATAGTCCCGCCAGATACATCAGCTTTTCGCCGGGCAGGTCGAAGCCGACTTTGTTCTTGTCCGGATCCCACTCGTAGAAGACTTCCGCCGGTACGACACAGCGCCGGTACAGCGCGGAACTGCTGAACATGGGCTTTTGGAAGATGCTCTCCGAGCGGGCGTTGACCACGAGAGAGCCGTCCTTTCCCTCAAACCCCCAGCGGGCCTGTTTTGCGGCGAACCGCCCCGCCATGCCGCCGATGATCACGGCGAGATCGCTGGGGTTAATCGTACCCCATGCAAACGTCTCCATCTCCTCCGCGAGCCCGAATTTCCAGCGCGCCCGCTCGAGCGCAAATTTCGTGTACCAGATCCTGTGACACATCTAGCCGATCTCCCAGACAAGCGTTACGGTCTCGGACAACTGCACGTCGTCCGGATTGACGGCGAGATCGAAACGGTCTTCTTCCGCTTCGTTTGCGGTCATGCTCTTCGCCATCAGGGGCGATTCCATGGGCCGGGTGTAGAAATTCAGCTCGCCCCAGGAATAGTCGATGCTCTGCAGGCCCCCCAGAGTGACCCCCGCAGCCCCCGCCAGCACCTTCGCCTTCGCTTCCGCATCCTTTACGGCGCAGGCCAGCAGCAGCTCCTTGGCGCTCTCCTTATCTGCGACGGTGAAGGCGATATGGCACTCGGGATCGGTGCCGCTCTGCGCAAGGACGTAGAGGATCTTGCCCAGCCGTTCGCTGTCCGAAGGGAATTCCAGCTTCATGTTGTGAAAATACCGGTAGCCCTTAAATCTTTGCTTCCAGACGCCGTCCTCCTGGTAGCCTTCGTAGTCTGCATCGATGGAAAAACTGTTCGTCTTCAGGTCCGTTTCCGCAAAACCCAGCGAAGCCAGCGCATTCTGCAGTGCCCGGGTATCCGCTGCGGATTTTTCCATAGCCTTCAGGTATTCCGGTTCCGTTCCCGCAAGGGAGATCCCCAGGGACATGGTGTCCGGGGCGATGCTAACCTTGCCTTTTCCCGTTACTTTGATCGTTCTCATGGTCCCTCTCCTTTCTGCTCTGCATAAAGTATAGCAAATTTCGTCGCGCAGCGGTTGCCTTTCCGGCGACATCAAGGGAGTCTTTCATGCTATAATATTTCTGCATTTATCCCGAAAGGATGTATCGATGAGCAGTTCCAATTCCGGAAAACACAATATCGTCTGGCTGGATGCCCTGCGGGTCGCGGCGACCGTCGCCGTGATCGTGCTTCACGTGTCCTCCCAGGGCTGGAACGCGGCGGTCCCGGGCAGCAGCGAATGGCGGATCTTCAACGCCTTCAACGCCTGCGTCCGTTGGGGCGTGCCTGTTTTTGTGATGATCTCGGGGTCACTGTTCCTTGACCCCGGCAAACCGGTCGCGGCCGGAACTCTCTGGCGCAAATATATTTTCCGCATTTTCCTGACGTTCTGCTTCTGGAGCGCGGCGTACACGCTGTACGCGAAGTGGCAGAATCCCTCGATGCAGTCCATCCACCTTTGGAACACCTTCCTGCAGGGCAAATACCACATGTGGTTCCTGTTTCTGATCGTGGGCCTGTACGCCGTTACGCCTCTCCTGCGGCCGGTCGCGAAGGAAAAGCACACCGCCGCGTATTTCCTCGCGCTGGCGTTTTTCGCGGCTTTCGTGTTTTCCACGGCGGCAGACCTGGCGGATTTTTACCTGCCCCGGAGCGGAAACGAAGACCTGTCCCTGATCGTCTCCGCCCTGCGCGCGGACTGGGCCAAGACCTACCTGTTCCTGCCGCTGGGCTACACCGGCTATTTTATGGCGGGCTATACTCTGCGGCGGTGGCCGCCGGGGCGGGTGTTGACCGCGGTCATCCTTCTGCTTTCCGCCGCCTCCTTTTACGTGACCGCCCGCATGGCCGAAGTAATGACGGCTGCCTCGGGCGAAGCGGTCAGTTTTAATAGCAATTTCTCCCTCAACGTGATGTTCGAGGCGCTGGGGGTGTTCGTGCTGTTCCAGAAACTCGGAGCCGGGAGGGGCTCCGGGCAGGCTTCCTGCAAAGCAAAGATCGCCGGAAAGCTGTCGCAGTACAGCTTCGGCGTTTACCTCGTCCACGTGCTGTTTCTGGAGCTGCTCCGGGACGTCTTCGGCCTGCATGCCGCGGATCTTCCGGCGGCGCTCTCCGTTCCCGTTTTGACGGCCGGCATCGCGCTGGCCAGCCTCGCCGTTTCCGCGGTCCTGAACGCCATTCCGGGGCTACGCGGGCATATCGTTTAGGAGGATGTCCATGACCATCATCGAAGCCCAGAGAGAGATCGCGAAGATCCTAAAAGAGGGGGGCGTGGAGAACGCCATGAACGAAGCCCGGTTTCTGCTGCAGGACGCCCTGGGCTGCGATTCCGTGCAGCTCGTAACGGGCTACCGGGACTACGCCTGCACTTCCTGCGTGGAGACGGCCTTCGACTGGGCGAAGCGCCGGGCGGCGGGTGAACCCATGCAGTACATTTTGGGCCATACGGACTTTATGGGCCTGGATATCCGGGTGGCACCCGGTGTTCTGATCCCAAGACCTGAAACGGAAGGCCTGTGCGAACTGCTGGCAAACGAGGCGAAGGTGCGCAAGGCGGCGGACCCTGCGAGCCGCTGGCCTGCCCGCATCCTGGATCTCTGCACCGGCTCCGGATGCATCGCGGCATGGGCCGCATCGGCATTTGGCGATGCTAAGATCGTCGCTGCGGATCTGAGTGAAGAAGCTTTGGCCATCGCGGCGGAAAACTGCCGAAATTCCCGGATCGAACTGAGGCAGGGCGATCTGTTCGGCGCCGTTGGGGACGGTCTCCGCTTTGATGCGATCCTCTCCAATCCGCCCTACATCCCGAGCAAAACGGTGGACGGACTGGATGCGGAAGTGAAGGACTTCGAACCGCGGCTGGCGCTGGACGGAGGACCGGAAGGCATGGATCTCGTCGCACGCATCATCAGAGAGGCGCCGGAGTATCTTATGCCGGGCGGCCTTCTCCTGATGGAGATCGACGATACACAGGAAGAATTGGTACGTTCTGCCTGCGAAGAGAGCGGCCGATATGCCTCCTTTGAAGTTCTCCGCGACCTCGCCGGAAAGATCCGCAATTTAAAAGCAAGGATATGAAGGAACTGTTGAGGACGGTTCAAAAAAGTGCTTGCAACCCAACCGCACTTATGCTATATTAATAAGGCTTGTAAAGCGTATGAGCGCTTTTCGGAGCGCCAGTCAATAGATATTTTGGTAGAAGGAGGAACACAGCGATGAAAGAAGGTATCCATCCTGCATACAGAGATTGCAAGGTAACCTGCGCCTGCGGAAACACGTTTATGACCAAGTCCACGAAGGACGAGATCCGTCTGGACGTTTGCGCACAGTGCCATCCTTTCTTTACGGGTCAGCAGAAGTTCATCAATCGCGGCGGCCGTGTGGAAAAGTTCAAGCAGAAGTACAACATCGACTAATTGCGATAAAAGGTACCCAAAGACCCGGCTGGAACACGCCGGGTTTTCTATTCGCGTAAAACCATGGAACTCAAGGTCTTAAAGGGCGGCAAGAGCAGCTCCCTCATAACGGAATACCGGTTCGCAGGAGGCGAGATCACGAACACCCGGCTGATGGGTGTTCTTGGCATGCACCTGCACTGGCTCCTGCCCTACGAGACCGAAAACCGCGACCTGCACCAGTTCTATTACTACGACATCGAGGAGCTGGGCCTGGAATCCATGGGCGTGTACATCGGCGATGACGAGATCGCGGTGGAGGTGACCGCAAAGAGCATCTTCGGCGGTCTGGGCGCCGAGATGAAGCCCCTCACCGAGCGGGAAGCCCGCTATCTGGCGGGGGAGATGATCGCCGAGACCAAGCGCAAGAACCAGCTTCTGCCTGAAGAAGCGCGCGACCTGGACTTCATCACCAAGGCGCCGGTGCTGCTCACGGAAGAAGAGAAGGAAGCTCTCAACCGCAAGATGTGCGTGCCCATCCGCACCGATTACGGCGTGGTCAATTACTACCTGATGCGCCTATACGGCAAAGATCCGGAGGGCGCGGCCCTGCTGGTGGCCAAGGGGGCAGACCCGGAGGTTCTCACCATCTCCGAGCCCCGCCGGCACTGCACCTTCCTGCGCAACAGCATCCAGGACAATGGCGGGGTCATCCGCCGGAATTACCTCTGCGAATCCCTCATCGAAGTGGATGACGAGAATGCCCACCGCATCGTGACGAGCGAGGTGTCCGTGGCAGGGGGCAAGGTCGTTGCAGCCCAGAAGAAGAGCGAGTTCCGGATCTCGGACTACGAGGCTTCCATGAAGCTCTCCCGCCCGGAATTCGTAACGGTGTACGAGATCTACGGCGACATGGATTCCTTCGACGCGGACTTTGCGCCCTACGTCGTGGGAGCCCAGAAGACCGGCCACGACTGCGGCGACATGTACATGGAGTTCAAGCGCGACAACTATCACGTGGACCAGCCGGAATTCATGCTGTCCGACGACGTGCAGACCCTGTATTTCGTCACGGACTACGGCCAGCTCATCGTCGGCGCCTATTCCCTGGAAGACATCGTGCGGGCGGAAGCGCTGCTGCAGACCGGGAGAGCGGGCAAGCACATCCAGTCCACGGCCAAGTACCAGTTCGCTGACCCCATCATCTACGAGTTCGCCATGAGCGGCATGACGGATTTTACAGAATTCCTGAAAGCGCTGGATTAGCGCCTGCAGCCGCCCGAAACCAATTAAGAAATCTTATGACAGCCATAGAAAACATTAGGGCTGTCTTTTTCTTTTGGGCGGGTCACGCCTCACGGAAAGGGTGTATAATATTTCCATCAAGACATTCGTCATTTCATTTCTCAGTTTTTTAAGAGAGAGGTAATATCATGGCAGACGTTAAGAAAAAGACTATCGTAGATTTTCGCAAGATGAAGGCCGAAGGCGACAAGATCACCTGGCTCACCGGTTATGACTACCTGACCGCTAAGTACGAAGAGAGAGCGGGCGTAGAAATGATCCTGGTCGGCGACTCCGCAGGCAACGTTATGCACGGCTACAAGGACACCTGGCCCGTAACGATGGACGAGATGATCTCCCACGCAAAAGCAGTCCGCAAGGGCGCTCCCAACACCTTCTGCGTAGGCGATATGCCCTTCATGAGCTATCAGATCTCCAACGAGGACGCCATCATCAACGCCGGCAGATTCATCAAGGAAGCCGACATGGATGCCATCAAGCTGGAAGGCTACACCAAGTCCTGCCTGGAGAGAATCACTGCCATCAACGATGCCGGCATGGTCGTAATCGGCCACATCGGCCTCACCCCGCAGTTCGCGGCTCAGCTGGGCGGCAACAAGGCCCAGGGCAAGTCTCTGGAAGCTGCCGTTAAGCTCGTCAAGGCTGCCAAGGACATCGAAGCCGCAGGTGCTTCCATGATCCTGGTCGAAGGCGTTCCCGCCATCACCGGTAAGGCCATCCACGATGCAGTCTCCATCCCCGTTCTCGGCATCGGCGCCGGTTCCTACATGGACGGCCAGCTGCTGATCTTCGCGGATATGGTCGGCTACTTCGACGACTTCACTCCGAAGTTCGTCAAGAAGTACGGCAACGTCGGCGAAGTCCTGCTCAAGTCCTTCCAGGATTACTGCGCAGAGGTCAAGGGCGGCCAGTTCCCGATCGACGGCGTACACGCTTACAAGATCAAAGAAGAAGAAGCCAAGGCCATCGAAGAGGCTATTGCGAAGGAATTCAAGTAGATCGCGCATCGACGGCCGCTGAGCCTGTCGAAGCGGCAAACGACATATGCGTACGTTTTGGGCGGGTCACGCGTGACCCGCCCATTTTTTCGACACTTGTCGGGAATATCCATTGACAAGGCTCATCCGCCCTGCTATGATTAGCACCAGACAACTCATAAACGGCAGAGAGTGCGCGGGCCCGCAAAGCCCGTCTGAAAAGGGAAACAGGTGAGATTCCTGTACTGTCCCGCAACTATGTTTGAGTCGTCCTCCGATACAATGTCACTGGGGAAGATCCCGGGAAGGCGGAAGAGGGCGGATACTCATCAGTTAGGAGACCTGCTTTCTGTTCGTTGCCAAAGGACTGCGAGGAAACGGTCGGGGCAGCGCATAGGATCCAGGTTCGACCGGCTTTGTCTTCGCATCTCATCCCGTTTGCGTGTTTTTCCGTATTCCCCCGCAGGAATGCGGTTTTTTATTGCACGTTGTAACGAAGGAGGACAACTGTGAAGACCAAGAAAACTCTTATTGCGCTGCTGTGCGTGCTGGCCCTCGTGCTGGGCGCCTGCAGCAAGGACGACACAAGCAAAGTCGAAAATCAGCACGGCGAAGAATTTACCGTTACGGATGAGGCCGTTCAGGTCGGCACCGAAGGCGGGGAGTACGAGCCGTATACCATCACCTTGAATCTGGAGCGTTCCGGCATCGGCCAGAACATGGAGGAGACCTTTACCTCCGCGCCCACCAAGGCCATCGCTTCCGGCGACCAGATGGCGGACTTCTTCTTCGATCTGGGCCTGGAAAACAACATGGCAGGCTTCACCAGAGGATCCTGCTGGTCCACCGTCAGCCAGTATCCCGCCAGAGACACCGTTCACAAGATGGCTCCGGACGGAACCGGTCTTGCCAAGGTCTCCAAGGAAGACATCATCGCCACCGGCTGCGACTTCATGATGGGCTGGGACTCCCTGTTCTCCGACAATAACTTCTCCGTCAGCTTCTGCCTGGAGCACGGCATCATCCCGTACTTCCCGTACTGCTGCTCCGACAAGGCCACCTTCGAGGATATCTATAAGGACTACGAAGTGCTGGGCAACGTCTTCGGCGTACAGGAACTGGCCGCAGAAAAAGTACAGGCCATGAAGGACAAGCTGGCCTATGTCGAAGAGACGCTGGGCGCAGAAGTCTACGAGAACCCCATCCGCGTGTTTGTCTACGACTCCGGTGAGGACGCTCCTTTCACCGCCTGCCAGGGCATGCCCGGCGACATGATTAAGAGAGCCGGCGGCATCTCCATCTTCGACGACATCGAAAAGGGCTGGGCGACGCCGTCCTGGGAAGAAGTCGTCGCGCGTGACCCGGACGTCATCCTCATCCTGGACTACGACTACGACACCGACGCCAAGATCGAATTCCTGCAGAACAACGACTTCACCAAGAACCTGAGAGCGGTCAAAGAAGGCCGGATCTATTCCGCCTGCTGCGCCGATATGCAGGGCTCTGCCGGTTCCGCCGGTACCGTCGAGATCATGGCGAAGCAGTTCTATCCCGATAAGTTCTAAGGTTTAAAAAATTAGCGAAGATGGAAAAACGAAAGACAGCGCTGTTTCCGCTGCACAAAGAATCGCATTTTCTGATCTTCTGCATCCTGATGGTCTGTCTCATGGGCATCGCCATGTTTACGGCGATGCGCATGGGCAGCGTGGAGATCGACCCGGACATCATCAAAGGCGTGCTGGTCAACAAACTCACCGCCAGCGAGTATTACCCGGTCACCTGGGAATACAGCCTGGAGTCCATCGTCTGGGACATCCGCACGCCCCGCGTCTTTACGGCCTTTATCGTAGGCGCGGGTCTTACCATGTGCGGCATCCTGATGCAGGTGCTCACGAAAAATTCCCTGGCAGACCCGTACGTGCTGGGTATCTCCCACGGCGCATCCGCCGGTGCGGTATCCGTCATCATGTACGGTTATCTGTGGTTTTTGGGCGGCTACGGCACCATGGCGGGCGCGTTTTTAGGCGCCCTCATCTCCAT
>JAGAHX010000065.1 GCA_017626845.1 Bacillota bacterium | reverse complement strand
TGGGACGGATAGGTGTCCGCCTTGTCGGTGAGCCCGACCCGGTCCAGAAGTTTTAAGGCCTTTTCCTTTGCCTGCGCCTCAGGCATCTTTTTGACCTTCTTCAGGGAAACGGTGATGTTGTCCAGCACGGACAGGTTGTTGAACAGGTTGAACTGCTGGAACACCATGCCCACCTTTTCCCGGTGGAGATTGGCCTGGGTCTCTTTGCCGCAGATGTCGGTGCCTTCGAACAGGATCTTGCCGTCTGTAGGCGTTTCCAGGAGGTTGAGGCATCTGATGAACGTGGATTTCCCGGAACCCGAAGGCCCGATCACCACGACTACCTCGCCTTTCTCGATCTTCTGGTCGATGCCCTTCAGGACTTCGACCTCTCCGAAGTTTTTCTTTAAACCTTGTATCTCAAACAGTACGTTACCGTTCACTTTGCTTCAGCCTCATTTCGAAGATGTTCAGGCCCTTGCCCAGGACGATATTGAGCGTCAGGTAAATGAGGGCCGAGATGTAGTAGCAGGGAAGAGGATTGTAGGTGGACGTGACCACGATGCCGTTGTTGTACATCAGGTCGGAGATGCCCAGATACTGGATGATGGATGTTTCCTTCACCATAGTGACGAACTCGTTGCCGATGGCCGGCAGGATGTTTTTCACCGCCTGGGGAAGCACGATGTTCCACATGGACTGGGCGAAGGTCATGCCGCAGGAGAGCGCCGCCTCCGTCTGGCCGAAATCCACCGCCTGGATGCCCGCCCGGATGACCTCCGCCACGTAGGCGCCGGAGTTGATGCTCAGGGCGATGATGCAGGGGATGACCCGCGCCAGCTCCACGCCCAGGAAAGATCCGCTGGGATAGTGGATGAAGTTCAGCTGGTAGTACACGATGTACAGCTGCACCAGCAGCGGCGTGCCGCGGATGACGGTGATATACAGTTTTGCGAAACCGGACAGGGGCTTGTACTTCGAAAGTCTCAGAAGTGCGATGAGGCAGCCGATGAGGGCGCCGAAGAATACGGTGACCAGGGAGACCACGATGGTGGTCCGGGTGCCCCGTAAGAAGTATTGATAATAATTGGCGAAGATGTCTGCTATGGTGCTCATGTTGTTTATGCAGTATATCGGTCTAAATATTCATGGTTATTCGTAAATCAACGGTGACAGTGTATATTTATGCTTGGCGGATGTCAAGGGGAAATTTGAATAATTTTTTAAATATTTTTGAGATTTACCGTATATTATGCATTATGCACGCATATTGGGGCCGGTATGCGCATAAAACAAAAGCGGCGCCCTTCCGGACGCCGCTGCTGAGATACCTATGTTGATGGTGCGGGTCACAGGCCCAGGGCCTCGATCCGGTCGCACGCCTCCATCAGCTTGGGCAGGCCCACCGTCGCACAGATGCGCACGTAGCCTTTGCCCAGCTCGCCGAAGTCGGATCCCGGGACCACCGTTACGTGGGCTTCTTTGAGGACCTTCATGGTGAATTCCACGTCGTCCAGGCCGGTCTCCTTAACGTTTACAAACAGGTAAAACGTACCGGGAGGCGGGCACTGCACGGACAGGTGCGGGATCCTGTTGATCCGCTCCGCCGTCTTGAACATGCGGTCCTTGAATTCCTTCATGATATCGCCCATGTACTGCGTTCCCTGGTTGAGGGCGAATTTCGCCATGCGCTGGGAGATGGCGGGCGCGGTATACACCACGTTGACCCCCACCATGGTGCAGGCGTTGATGATCTCCGGCTGCGCGATGATCCAGCCCAGTCTTGCGCCGGTGGCGACGAAGTTCTTGGACAGGGAGTTGATGACGATCGTCCGCTTGGCCGCGCCGGGGATGGACAGCATGGAGGTGAAGGGCACCTCGTAGCTGTAGGCGGTGTAGATCTCGTCGGCGTAGATCATCAGGTCGTATTTCTCCGCCAGGTCGTAGATGGCCTGCAGGTCTTCCCTGTGCAGGCACGCGCCGGTGGGATTGTTGGGATTGCAGAGGAAGATGCCCTTCGTCTTTTCGGTGATGAAGGGCTCCGCGTTCTCCGCCTTGATGCGCCAGTCGTCCTTCTCGTAGGTGGGGAAGAACACGGGCACGCCGCCGGCGTAGGCGATCTGCTCCTTGTAAGCGAGGAAGGTCGGATCCGCTACCAGCAGCTCGTCGCCGGGGTTGATCGTGGAAAAGCAGGCCAGGAAGCAGGAATAGGCGCCGGACGCCGCGATCAGCACATTTTCCGGGACGATCTCGATGCCGAGATCTCGTTTATACGAGTCGACGACCGCCTGAATGGTGTCGGGATAGCCTTTCGCCGGGGAGTAGTGGGTGTAGCCTTTGAGGGCATCCTGATATCCTGCGGTGAGGATGGGCTCGGGCGTGGTAAAGTCCGGATCGCCGATGGACAGGTCGATCAGATCGTCCATGCCCTTGGAGAGTCCTGCCAGCTGCATCAGCACGCTGGGTTTGAATTCTGCTCTGTCTGCGATGAATTTTTTAGCCATTTGTATAAGTTCCTTCCGAATTTTTTGGTGGGATTAGACAAAGAGCATTATACCATTCTTTGTGGGGAAAAGGCAACAGGAAGGGTCATCCCAGGGCTACGTCCAAGGCCATCATGACGGTGAACCCGGCAGCAAACATCAATACGCCGATGTGAGAATGACTGCCCTCGGACATCTCCGGAATGAGTTCTTCCGCGACCACATACATCATGGCACCGGCGGCGAAACTCAGAAAGTACGGCATGGCCGGCACGATGCGGCTGGCTGCCAGGATCGTAAGGAAGGCGCCGATGGGCTCCACCGCGCCGGAGAGCACGCCGTACCAGAAGGCTTTCCCCTTGCTGCTGCCTTCTGCCCGCAGGGGCATGGAGATGATCGCACCTTCCGGGAAGTTCTGGATCGCGATTCCCAGGGCCAGGGCCAGTGCACCGCCGGTCGTCACTTCCGCGCTGCCGGAGAGCAGGCCGGCAAAGACGACGCCCACCGCCATGCCTTCGGGGATGTTGTGGAGGGTCACTGCGAGGACCATCATCGTGGTGCGGGCCAGATTGCTCTTCGGCCCTTCCGCTTCGATCGGATAGACGTGCAGGTGCGGGATAATGTGATCCAGGAGGAGCAGGAACAGGATGCCGAGCCAGAAGCCTGCCGCGGCGGGAAGGAAGGCTCCCCTGCCCAGCGATGCACTCTGCTCCATGGCAGGGATCAGCAAGCTCCAGACCGATGCCGCCACCATGACCCCGGCAGCAAACCCGCTCAGAGCCCGCTGCACGTTCCGGCTCAGCTCTTTTTTCATGAAAAACACGCAGGCAGCTCCTGCAGAAGTCCCCAGGAATGGGATCAGGATGCCGCGCAAAATATCTGAATTCATATCTATCCTCCTCCCCGCCGTTTTGCGGGGAAATACTTTTAGTCTGGACTCTGTTTGTCTTGTTATTGTAGTTAGCCGTCGCTAACTATCATTAATTATATCGCTTCTCTGCCAAATGGCAAGCCCTGCATGCTGCCGTAAAGGGACAGGCACCGACTTAAAAGGTTTTCCATCCTGTGCCACCTAAGCCAAATGCGAAAACCGGTAGTTCGCTTAGGGATCCGTAATGCCATCCCCGTAAATCACCCTTTCGCTTAGGGAATTCGGCGAAAAATGAAGGGGTCACGCCTAAGCGTGACCCTAATATCGTTCTGCTGCTTAGTTTTTCCTAAGCAATGCATCTATTTTGCCAAATGGCTTAGTTTTCGCCAAGCATAGATCCCTGCGATTTCTGCACAGCCCGTTGCTCCATGTATTTCAGGACCAGCCGCATCGTCATTTCCATGCCGATCGCAAGCGAATCTTCGTTTAAGCGGAAATGGTCGTTGTGGTTTGGACAATCTGTACCCTTGGAAGGGTCACCCATACCGACGAAAAAGTAGATGCCGGGCCGGTCGTTCATGAATTCCGCCATGTCATCGCCGCCCATGACTGCTATGTTCTCCGTCAGAAGGTTTTCGGCACCGACTGTCTCGACCGCAGCTTCTTCCGCCAGCTTTTCCAGCACAGGATCGTTATAAACCAGAGAATTGCCGCATTTCAGTTCAATGTCGCAAGTGCAGCGGTAGAGGCTGCAGGTTTGCTCCACGACCTCGTAGAAACGGCGATGGATGTGCTCATGATTTCTGTGCAGGCAGCGGATGGAGCCCTCCAACTCGATATCGTTCGGGATGACGATATTCTTTTCTCCAGCATGGATCATGCCGACGGAGATGACAGTCGGCTCGAACACGCTGTTTTCGAAAGCCCGGAAGGATTCAAGGTTTTCGATGACGTGGGCTGCTGCAACGATGGGGTTAATGCACAGGTGCGGATAGCCGCCGTGTCCGCCTTTCCCTTGGATCGTCAGCTTAAAATAGTAACTGCTGGCCATCATGGGGCCGGGGCACATGGCAATCGTGCCGAAGGGGTAGTTGTGCTTTAGATGCAGACCAAATGCCGCCTCAGGATGACCCGCCAACTCCATAGCGCCATCGTCGATCATGATCTGCGCCCCCGCATCCTCCTCGTTGGGCTGAAAGACAAAAGCGATCGTGCCGGGGATCTCGTCTCTGTGGGCAGCCAAGATCTTCGCCTCGCAGAGCAGCATGGCAGTGTGGCCGTCGTGGCCGCAGGCATGCATCACGCCGGGCGTTTCGGAGCTGAAGGGCTCACCGCTCTGTTCCAGGATCGGCAGTGCATCGATATCGGCGCGTATCATTACGGTCGGTCCAGGCTTTGACCCGCGCAAAATACCGATCGTCCCCGTCCCCGAACACTCCTTTACTTCGTCCAAAGGAATGCTTTTCAGATAATCCCGAATGATGCCTGCCGTCCGGAATTCCTGAAATCCGAGTTCCGGGTGCCTGTGAATATCGCGGCGGATCGCGATGCATTCTGTTTCCAATGATTTTGCTTCTTTTTTATAGTCCATGCCGCACCTCCTCTGCCGGTATATGGGAGTTTCCTCTCTGCATCATAGCACATTTTTCTGCAAATTATGATTTACATTATTTACTATTAATGGTAATGTTATTTTGCGGGAGCCCTTAGAAAGGGATAAAGATGATCAACAAGATACAATTGGAAGAGGAACTGCGCAGGAATAAAGAAATGCTCGCGGTCTTGGAACGCGAAGCGGACCGCGGGCTGAAAGGTCACTTGGTGCGGCAGAAAAACAAAAGCGGAACGGTAAGGCTATATCATGCGCGAAAAGAGGGCAAGAAGACAGTTTATGCCCGGATCACGGAAAAGAACGCCGGCATCGTGCATACACTGCGGGCAAACCGTGTCTATGAAAAGCACGCTGCCGAATTGCGAACAAACATCGCCCTTCTAGAGCAGCTTCTGGAAGGGTTCCGCTGGGTAGACTTTAGCGATTGGTTTGGCGTGCTTCCGACATCGACGGGACTCTCGGAAGATTATCCGGGGAACGGGGTCCTTGATTGGGAAACCCTGAAGAGATCCGCAGGATCTTACCGTCCGGAAGGGTTGCTATACGAAGCGGATGAACAGAAATTCCGTTCCAAAGGAGAGGCGATGCACGCCATGTGTTTTGCCAATGCGGGGATCGAATACATTTATGAACCAGAGATCCGGATCGGCAATATCGCACTGCACCCCGATTTTGTTGTACGGAATAAAAGGACCGGGAGAATTTATATCTGGGAATTCTTCGGCATGATGGATGTTGCTGAATATCAGGAGGCGTTCTCCCGCAAGCTGCCGGCCCTGATGAAACTCGGAATCGTTCCCGGATATAATCTTATCTGCACCTGTGAATTTAAAGGTATCTGCACTCTAAGTGTCTCGGATATCCAGGCTAAGATCCAGGCATATCTGCTGTAAGGTATACGAGTGTTTGCGATTGGAAGAGGCCGCATCAAGATGCATCGCATCCGGAAGAGTTATGCATCCGAACGTTTCGCCTCTGGTGGAGGCCAAATCCACTTGTTTCACGTCCTGTAAAGCACACATCCAAATGCATCGCATCCCGCAGATGCCGAATCCGAATGTTTCGCGTCTGGTGGAGGCGCACCTAAGCGAACACGCCGGTGCGGGGATTCGCTTAGGAAAAACTAAGCGAAAACAGGGTATCTACTACGGGCTTAGGCGTGACCCGCCCATTTACCTTCAATTTTCCCTAAGCCAAGTCACTCAAACCCGGATTGCAATAGGAATCCCTAAGCCATATGCTGATATGCGCATTTGGCTTAGGGCTAACGGCGAGAAGCTTCGGGAGGCTTTATTATGGCCCTCTTGTCCCCTCTGAATTCTTCCTCGCAACTCCGCAGGATAACCTTACAATGCAACAGAGCGGGCGCTCTCGCGCCCGCTCCGCTATTTTGAAGTTGAAGTTGTAATTCGAAAATCGTTAAAAATGAACACTGGAGAACACTTCGGCAGGCTCAGCGCACCGCCGTCCCCAAATGCGCCTTACAGGCTGGCTTCGGCCTTGAGGGCATCGACCATGTCGACCTTCTCCCAGGTGAAGTCCGCATCTTCGCGGCCGAAGTGGCCGTAGGCTGCAGTCTTGCGGAAGATGGGTCTGCGCAGGTCGAGCTTCTTGATGATGCCGCCCGGCGTAAAGTCGAAGACCTTGGAGACGATCTCGGCGATCTTATCGTCGGGCAGCTTGCCGGTGCCCTGGGTGTCTACCAGGATGGAGACGGGCTGTGCGATGCCGATGGCGTAGGCCAGTTCGATCTCGCAGCGGTCTGCCAGACCGGTAGCGACCACGTTCTTGGCAGCGTATCTGGCTGCATAGCAGGCGCTTCTGTCCACCTTCGTGGGGTCCTTGCCGGAAAAGGCGCCGCCGCCATGGCGCGCATAGCCGCCGTAGGTATCGACGATGATCTTACGGCCGGTGAGACCGGAGTCGCCGTGGGGTCCGCCGATGACGAAGCGGCCGGTGGGGTTCACGTAGTACTTGGTGGCGTCGTCCAGCAGTTCGGCGGGCACGATGGGCTTGATGACCTTTTCGATGAGGTCCGCCTTGATCTGCTCCTGGGTCACATCGGGATCGTGCTGGGTGGAGATCAGGATGGTATCCACGCGCACGGGCTTATCGTCCTCGTATTCGACGGTGACCTGGGTCTTGCCGTCCGGGCGCAGATAGGTCAGCACGCCGTCCTTGCGGACCTTGGTGAGCTGCATCGCCAGCTTGTGAGCCAGAGAGATGGGCAGCGGCATGAGTTCCGGGGTCTCGTTGCAGGCATAGCCGAACATGATGCCCT
>JAGAHX010000064.1 GCA_017626845.1 Bacillota bacterium | reverse complement strand
GTGAAAATGGAAGCCTTAATCATTATGGTGCGAATTATTATGATTGTACTCAGAAAGGAGAGTCTTATTTTAAGAACTACAATAAGAAGAAATCGAAAGAACTCGTTGCAATTGCTTCTGAAGCTGCTGGAACTTTTGTTGGATCAATTATTTCACAAATGTATAGGCCAATGTGCTGAGAACAATGGTTAGTGGGAGGTAATTATGAAACAGTTAGTATGTGAAATGTGTGGAAGCACAGATATTATCAAGCAAGAGGGCGTTTTTGTCTGCCAATCCTGCGGATGTAAATATTCTGTTGATGAAGCTCGCAAAATGATGATAGAAGGGACCGTTGATGTTTCAGGAAGTACTATTAAAGTCGATAATACGGAGGAGTTAGCTCGTTTGTATCAAATCGCAAGACGAGCTAAAGACTCTGATAATATTACACAGGCATCAAAGTATTACGACATGATATTGGGATTGGATCCATTAAGTTGGGAGGCAAACTTTTACACATTCTATTACAACTCCTTGGATAGAAAAAGAGGAGAAATATCATCAATTATGTTGGCTTTTGAAGGTAGCGTAACGTCAACATTATCGCTAATCAAAGATTCTTGTTCACAAAGCAACGAACTTTATGATGCAGTTGCAGAAGTATTACAGAGAACCGGTCATTTAATTAAAGTGTTACAAAATTCGGAGTCTGATCGAATAATAAAGGAAACATCAAATGAAAGTATTTTTAGTTCTAATGGTCATAATCAATTTATGGCTTTGAAGGCGTCACTCATACACCTAGTAAATGCCTGTTCAAATGGGCTTGCAAATAATTTTGGCGACGATAAAGAGTTAAGTGAATTGGCCGATTCCATAAAGAATGCAATGGTGACCTGTGAGCAGTCTCAACATGTCCCTGAAAAGTTTAACGAAGTTGTCGATTTATTTGAAAAAAAAATAGCTATAATGAACTATTGGTCAACACATCAAAATGAATGGATGTTGTTGACTAATGAAAAAAAACAATTGAATGCAGATGCAGCAATTCTTTGTGAAGAGATTGCAGAGTTCACAAGCCAAATGAACGCTGTCCCCGCGAAAGCTGAATTCGATGAACTATCCAGTCAACATAAACAGTTGAAAACTAAGCTTAATGCCCTCGGACTCTTTGCCGGAAACAAGAAAAGGGAACTTCAAGCACAGATTGCAGAGTGCGATGCAAAAATTCGTACAGTCGAAAGCCAATTAACTGAACAACAGGAAAAGTATAAAGAAGAAATTAGCGTGAGGCAATCAAAGTTGTTACCACTTAACCAACGTCTTAATGAGATTAACATAGAATTAACGAAGGATCGGTAGAATTTACCGTATACGCGGCATCTAAAGTGATGCCGTTTTTTGCGGCAACAGATTGAACATATGTTCTTTATGCTGTATAATAATTACAGATGACCGCGGAAAGTCGTTATAACAAATGCAAAACATAAAGGAAACACAATGGATCACGATAAAATTCAATTATTCGAGGATCAGCCCATAAGATCTGCGTGGGATGAGGAAAAAGAGGACTGGCTTTTTTCAATAGTAGACGTAGTAGGTGCATTAACGGAACAACCGAATTCTCGTCATGCAAGTACATACTGGGCAGTTTTGAAAAATCGGCTAAAGGAAGAAGGCGCGAATCAACTGCTTACAAATTGTAAGCAGTTGAAGATGAAAGCGACTGACGGAAAAAAGCGGTTGACGGATGTTGCAGATACCGAACAACTGCTTCGGGTCATACAATCGATCCCTTCGCCGAAGGCGGAACCTTTTAAATTGTGGTTGGCCAAGATCGGCCGGGAACGGATTGAAGAGACTGCCGACCCTGAGTTGACGATCGACCGTGCGTTGGAAACCTATTTGCGGAAAGGGTACTCCAGAGAGTGGATCAATCAAAGACTACAAGCAATCCAGGTACGCAAAGAACTGACAGATGAATGGCAGGATCGAGGGGTAAAAAAAGGAGCGGAATTTGCCATCCTGACGGACGAGATCACAAAGGCCTGGTCCGGTATGACTACGAGACAGTATAAGGACCTGAAGGGACTTAAAAAGGAGAATCTCCGGGATAATATGACCACCACGGAACTTGTGCTGAATATGCTTGCTGAAACCTCGACGGCGGAAATTTCAAAGACAGAGCAACCAGAGACTTTCGAGGAGAATGTCGCCGTTGCCCAAACAGGCGGCGACGTTGCCGGCATCGCAAGAAAAGCGTTGGAGGACCGGATCGGAAAACCAGTCATATCTTCGAAGAATGCTTCTCAGTTAAACCGGGTCGTTACGGATCTAATCTCAGACATTGCACAGAAGTCTTAACATTGTTTGAAAGCAAGCGGCGTGGCAAACACGCCGCTTTTGTATTATAATAGCTATAACTGCGCTTTAAACAAGAGAAAGGAGCATTGTCGCTTCGACAGGCTCAGCGACCGTAAACCATGCAAAAAGACTTAGTTATTCGGGGCGCGCGCGCCCATAACCTGAAAAACATCAACGTAACGATCCCCCGCGACAAGATGGTCGTTGTGACGGGGCTTTCCGGCAGCGGAAAGTCCTCTTTGGCGTTCGATACGATCTACGCGGAAGGGCAGAGACGCTATGTGGAAAGTCTGTCGGCCTACGCCCGCCAGTTCCTGGGCCAGGTGGATAAACCCGACGTGGATTCCATCGAAGGCCTGTCGCCTGCCATTTCCATCGACCAGAAGACGACCTCGAAGAACCCCCGGTCCACCGTAGGAACGGTCACCGAAATCTACGACTATCTGCGTCTGCTCTACGCCCGCATCGGCATTCCCCACTGTCCCATCTGCGGCAGGGAGATCACGAGCCAGAGCGTGGATCAGATCGTGGAGCAGCTGATGGCCTTCGGCGAAGGGGCAAGACTTACGCTGCTGGCTCCGGTCATCCGGGAAAAGAAGGGGACGCACGAAAAGATCCTGGAGCGTATCAAAAGAGAAGGCTTTATCCGCGTGCGGGTGGACGGAGAGATCAAAAATCTCAACGAAGACGAGATCAAACTGGCAAAGACCTTCAAGCATTCCATCGACATCGTGGTGGACCGCATCGTCGTAAGAGAGGGCCAGGAGAGCCGCATCGCGGAATCCGCCGAACTGGCGGTCTCCCAGGGCGACGGTCTCGTGGGCTGCATCGTGCAGATCGGAGACAAAACCGAAGAAAAGCTGTTCTCCACGAAACTGGCCTGTCCGGATCACGGCATCTCCGTCGGTGAACTGGAGCCCCGCAGCTTTTCCTTCAACTCGCCCTTCGGTGCCTGCCCCAAGTGCAACGGCCTGGGCTTTATCTCCTATGTCGATCCTGACCTGGTCGTCGAAGAGCCGGACAAATCCATCGACGAAGGTGCCCTGAAGAACGCCTACGCCATGGTCGAATTCCCCGGCATCTACAAGGCCATGCACCGGCAGCTGGCGAGGGATTACGGCAGCGACACCTCCGTGCCCTACAAGGATATGCCCCAGAAGTTCAAGGACGAGATCTGGCACGGCACGAACGGCCGCAAGATCACCTACGATTACAAGCGGTGGGACGGTACGATCTCCCATCGCCAGGATTCCCTGTCCGGTCTCTGCCACAACATCGAAAACCGCCTGGGCTATACCCAGACCGAAAGCATACGCCAGCGCATCGAAAGCTTTATGTCCATCAACACCTGCAGCGAATGCAAGGGCAGAAGGCTTAAACCCGAGATCCTGGCGGTCACCGTGGGCGGCATCGACATCATCGCTTTTACGGAGATGTCCATCCGGGATGCTCTGGCATTCACGGAACAGCTGCCGGACAAGCTCTCCGAAAAGGAGATGTCCATCGCGCGGCTCATCCTCAAGGAGATCAAGGCGCGGCTGTCTTTCCTTATCGAAGTGGGGCTGGACTACCTGACGCTGGCACGGGCTTCCGCCACGCTTTCCGGCGGCGAATCCCAGCGCATCCGCCTGGCGACCCAGATCGGATCGTCGCTGGTGGGGGTCATGTACATCCTGGATGAACCCTCCATCGGCCTGCATCAGAAGGACAACAGCAAGCTGCTGGACGCCCTGCGGGGCCTGACGGATCTGGGCAACACCCTCATCGTTGTAGAACACGACCAGGAGACCATGGAAAAGGCGGACCAGATCATCGACATCGGTCCCGGCGCCGGCGCGGAAGGCGGCCACCTGGTGGTCCAGGGCACGCTGGAGGAAGTGAAGGCGTGCAAGGAATCCATCACAGGCCAGTATCTGAGCGGCGCGAGGCAGATCCGCGTTCCGGAACACAGACGTTCCGGAAACGGCGAAAAGCTCACCATCAAGGGCGCCGCGGAAAACAATCTGAAGAATATCAACGTAGACATCCCCCTGGGGACCTTCACCTGCATCACCGGCGTGTCCGGATCGGGCAAATCGACTCTGATCAACGAGATCCTGTACAAGGGCGTGGCCGAGAAGATGTACCGCGCGAAGGACAAACCGGGCAAGCATAAGGCGATCGAGGGCATCGAGCACATCGACAAGGTCATCGACATCGACCAGTCCCCCATCGGCCGGACGCCCCGCTCCAACCCCGCCACCTACACCGGCGTCTTCGCTCCCATCCGTAATCTGTTCGCCCAGACGAACGAGGCGAAGATGCGCGGCTATGCACCGGGAAGATTTTCCTTCAATGTAAAGGGCGGCAGGTGTGAAGCGTGCCAGGGAGATGGTATAATTAAGATCGAGATGAACTTCCTTCCCGACGTCTACGTACCCTGCGAAGTCTGCCACGGAAGGCGCTACAACCGGGAGACGCTGGAAGTCAAATACAAGGGAAAGAACATCTACGAAGTGCTGGACATGAGCGTGGACGAAGCTCTGGATTTCTTCAAGAACATTCCGGGCATCAACCGCTACATCCGCACTCTGCACGAGGTCGGTCTCGGCTACATCAAGCTCGGCCAGCCCTCCACGCAGCTGTCCGGCGGCGAAGCCCAGCGCATCAAGCTGGCGACGGAGCTGTCGCGCAAGAGCACGGGCAAGACCCTCTACATCCTGGATGAACCCACCACGGGCCTTCATTTCGCGGACGTGGAGAAGCTGATCGACGTGCTGCAGGCGCTGGTGGACGCCGGAAACACCGTAGTCGTTATCGAGCACAACCTGGACGTCATCAAAACTGCGGACTACATTATCGATCTTGGTCCCGACGGCGGCGAACGCGGCGGGCGCATCGTCGCGAAGGGAACGCCGGAGGAGGTCGCCAAGGTCAAGGGATCCTATACGGGTCAGTATCTGAAGAAAATGCTTTAGGAGGAACTCCCTATGGACAAGCAGAACCTTACCATGCTCACGGACTTTTACGAACTGACCATGGCCAACGGCTATTTTCTGGAGGGCATGGGCGATAAGACCGTGTATTTCGATCTGTTCTACCGCAGAAACCCGGAGAACGGCGGCTACGTGATCGCTGCGGGACTCCAGCCCCTCATCGATTATCTGAAGAATATCCGCTTCACCGAAGACGACCTGGCCTTCCTGAAGAAGAAGGGCATGGACGACCGGTTCCTGGACTACCTGCGCAACTTCAAGTTCGCCTGCGATGTGTGGGCGGTCCCCGAAGGCACGCCGGTCTTCCCCTACGAGCCCCTCGTGGTCGTCCGAGGCCCCGCCATCCAGGCCCAGTTCATCGAGACCATGGCGCTGCTGCTCATCTCCCATCAGAGCCTTATCGCCACGAAGTCGAACCGCATCGTAAGAGCAGCGGAGGGCAGAGCCATCATGGAATTCGGCTCCCGCAGAGCCCACGGCTCCGACGCCGCGATCATGGGCGCCCGCTCCGCTTTCATCGGCGGTGTGGCCGGCACGGCCTGCGCCATCTGCGAACCGGAATTCGGTATCCCGGCGCTTGGCACCATGGCCCACTCCTGGGTGCAGCTGTTCGATACGGAATACGATGCGTTCTACGCTTACGCGAAGCATTATCCCGACAACTGCACGCTGCTGGTGGATACCTACGACGTGCTGAAGAGCGGCGTTCCCAACGCCATCAAGGTGTTCGACGAACTCAAGCCCAACAAGAAGGGCATCCGCATCGACTCCGGCGACATCGCCTACCTGACGAAGAAGGCGAGAAAGATGCTGGATGACGCCGGACATTCCGACGCGAAGATCGTCATCTCCAACTCCCTGGACGAATACATTATCCGGGACGTGCTGCGCCAGGGCGCCTTCATCGACAGCTTCGGCGTCGGGGAACGGCTCATCACCTCCAAGGCGGAGCCCGTTTTAGGCGGCGTCTACAAACTGGCTGCCGTAGAGAAGGAAGACGGTACCATCGTTCCGAAGATCAAAGTCTCCGAGAACGTGGAGAAGGTCACCAACCCCGGTTACAAGAAGGTCTACCGCCTGTTCGACGAAGACGGCGTCGCCTTCGCGGACGTCATCACTCTGGCGGACGAGCCGGCTCCCACCCCGGGCAGCTACACCGTCGTGGACCCCCAGTCCCCCCGCATGATCAAGTATCTGGACAGCGACTTCGAAGTCCGGGAACTGCTGGTTCCCATCTTCCAGGGCGGCAAACTGGTCTACGACTGCCCGGATCTGCAGGACATCAAGGCCCACTGCAAGGAGAGCGTGGACCACGTATGGGAAGAGGTGCTGCGTTTTGAAAATCCGCACCGCTACTACGTGGACCTGTCCCCGAAGCTTTGGGAACTGAAGAACAAGATGCTGGAGGAATACGATATCTGATGGAAAACTATAGTTTTAAGAGCTCGGACAAGACGAGCACGATCCAATATTATATCTGGCGCCCAACGGACGAGGCGCACAGGGAAAAACCTGTCGCCATCCTGCACATCATCCACGGTATGAGCGAATACGTGGGCCGCTACGGCGCGTTTGCGTCCTGGCTGGCGGAACAGGGTATCCTGGTGGTGGGTGACGACCACATCGGTCACGGCACCAGCGCAGATCCCGCAGATTACGGCTATTTCGGCCACACCGACGGCTGGAAGCACCTGGTGGACGACGAGGAAAAGCTCAGAAACATCATGCGCCGCGACTATCCGAACACGCCTTACGTTATCCTGGGCCACAGCATGGGCTCCTTCATCCTGCGGGCCTGGCTCGCCATGTACGCGAAGGCTGCGGACGTGGACGGCGTCATCATCATGGGCACCTGCGGCAGCAACAAGGCGCTCGGCGCCGGCGCA
Source organism: Bacillota bacterium (assembly GCA_017626845.1). GTDB lineage: Bacteria > Bacillota > Clostridia > Peptostreptococcales > Anaerovoracaceae > RUG11894. The sequence continues at coordinate 5,348 of JAGAHX010000064.1, read as the reverse complement.
GCGCTTACGACGCTGCTGATGGGCATCAAGGGCGAGAAGAAGACCAGCAATCTCATCACCGGACTGGCCATGGGCCCCTACGCGAAGCCCTTCGCTGCGGAAAAGAGCGCAGTCGCCTGGCTGTCCCGCGACAAGGATCTGGTGCACGCCTACGAAAAAGATCCCATGTGCGGCTTCCCCTTTAAGCTGGGCGGCTACATGGATCTGTTCGCGCTCATCCGCTACATTACGGCGGACAGTTGGTACGAAAAGGTTCCCAAGAATCTCACGATGCTCATCACGTCCGGTTCGAACGACCCCGTGGGCGATATGGGCAAGGGTCCTGCGGAGACCTACGACAAGCTGCAGGCTGCGGGCTGCAAAGACGTCAACCTGCTGCTGTACGAAGACATGCGGCACGAGATCCTCAACGAGATCGGCAAAGAGAAAGTCTGGGAGGATATGAGAGACTTCGTCCTGGATATGGCGGAGGAACACGGACTGCCGCAGGACAAACGCGGCGTGCCCGACGCGCCGGAGACGGTAACGTCCTTTACTGAGGGCGGCGCCTGGTAGGAGAGATCCATGGTCCATATCGGCAATTCCTGGGACGAAAAACTGAAAAGTGAGTTCGAAAAGGAATATTATCTCAAACTGCGGGAATTCCTCAAGCAGGAGTATTCCACCCGGGTCATCTATCCGGACATGCACGACATCTTTAACGCCCTGAAGGCGACCGCTTACGAGGACGTAAAGGTCGTCATCCTGGGTCAGGATCCGTATCATGAACCGGGTCAGGCGCACGGCATGTGCTTTTCCGTAAAGCCCGGCGTGCCCGTGCCTCCTTCGCTGCAGAACATGTACAAGGAGATCGCGGCGGAATATCCCGGCTGGCCCATCCCCCAGGACGGCTATCTGCAGAAGTGGGCGGATCAGGGGGTGCTGCTGCTCAACGCGGTGCTCACCGTGCGGGAGCATGCGGCGAATTCCCACCGGGGCAAGGGCTGGGAGATCCTCACGGACCGGGTCATCGAACTGCTGAACGAACGGGAAGACCCTGTCGTCTTCCTGCTCTGGGGGCGCAATGCCAGAGAGAAGAAGGCGCTGATCACGAACCCAAAGCACGTGGTGATGGAGGCGGCTCACCCCAGTCCGCTGTCTGCCTATAACGGGTTCTTCGGGTGCGGCCACTTCCGCGCGGCGAACGACAAACTGCGCGAGTTCGGAAAGACGCCCATCCGGTGGTAGGAGAAACAGATGCTGCGTTATGCAAAAGATCTTAAGAAAAACCGTACACTAAGGCACGTTTTTGCGTGCCTTTTTTGCTTGCTGCTCATCGCCCTGCAGACGGTGCCGGCGCTTGCGGTCGACTATACGACGGAGAGCTTCCACACGACGCTGGACGTGAAAGAGAATTCCTCGATGCACGTGACGGAGATCATCACCGTGGATTTCGAATCCCCGGCCCACGGCATCTATCGCGATATCTGGACTTACGGAACCGTCTGGTTCATGAAGGACGACGATCTGGTCTGGACGGAGATGCTGTATAAGCTGAAGAACTTCGAGTGCGAAGGCGAGGAGATCAAAAAGAGTACGGATAGGGATTACGTTTCGATCCGGATCGGTTCTGCCGATAAAACGGTCACCGGCCGGCACACGTACACGCTGGAATACGACGTGCTCATGTACAAAGACGATCTGGACGACATGGATCAGCTGTACTGGAACATCATTCCTATGTACTGGGAGACGCCCGTAGAGAAGGTCAGCTTTACGATCAACATGCCGAAGGCATTCGACGAGAGCAAGCTGGAGATCATTGCAGGACCCATCGGAGACAACGATACGTCCCGGTCGGTCTATACGGTAAACGGCACGACGGTCGAGGGACATATGACCGGACCCATCGATTCCCGGGAGGGCGTTACAGCCCGCATCGTGCTGCCCGAAGGATACTGGAGAGGCGCGAGAAGCGATGCGCCCTGGGTCTATGGCATCATGGCGGCGATCGGCGCCGCGACATTTGCCGTCGTTACGCTGTTCGTGCGCTACGGCAAAGACCGCCGGCCTGTAAAGACCGTGGAATTCTATCCGCCGGACGACATCTCTTCCGCAGAGGCGGGCTACCTCTACGACAAGAAACTCCAGAGAAAAGATATGGTATCCCTGGTGATGTGGTTTGCTTCGAAGGGCTATTTGAAGATCCACGCAGTCGAAAACGACGATCCGAAAGAAAAGCGGAAAGTCCCATATAAAATAACGCTCACCAAGCTGCAGGACATACCCAACAGCGCGCCGCGCTATCAGGAGACGTTTTTTAACGGATTGTTCAAAGGCGGCGACAAGGTGCGTCTGGAAAAAATGCCCGGCTCGTTCGCGCGTGCATATTCGCGTGCGGAGAGCGAACTGCAGGAAGTGTTTACAGACGACAGAGACTTTATCGATCCTGCCAGCAGGACCGCGAAAAATACCGGCTGCCTCCTTGGCATCCTCGTCATTCTGGCGACGATCATCGGTGTTGCTGCGTTTACGATCACGGAGGATCTCATTTCCAGCCTGCTCGGAGAGTGCACGCTCTGTACCCTCATCATCCTTGTCTGCGTCAAATTCATGCTGCGGCCTTCGGATTACCGCACCGGCATGCTGGGACGCCTGAAGGGATTCCGCACGTTCATCAAAAGGGCGGAGCTGGACCGCATCAAGCTTTTGGTGCACGACGATCCGGAGTATTTCTACCGGATCCTTCCTTACGCCTATGTGTTCGGTCTGACGGACCGGTGGGCGAAAAACTTCGAAGCGATCGTACCTGAGATGCCGGCGTGGTACAGCGGTCCGGCGGATCTTTTTGAAACACCGCAGACGTTCTGTTCGAACTTTGCCCGCTCCGTCGATACGGGCATCTCGCACGCCATGCCGAAGCCCACGTATTCCAGTTTTTCCGGCGGAGGTGGCGGCCGCAGCAGTTCTTCCGGCGGAGGCGGCGGATCGTCCGGGGGCGGGTTCTCCGGCGGAGGTGGTGGCGGCGGAGGCGGCGGCGCCTGGTAAATTCCGAACATTTTTCCCCGTTTTACCCGGAATCGTTTATAATAAAGGCAGTACTTATCTCAGTTGCCACAGGAGGTAACAGACTATGATCCTTATCATCATCCTTGTGATCATCCTTTTATGCGTGCTCTACGTATTCGGTTTCTACAATGGCTGCATCAAGCTGCGCAACCAGATCGAAGAGGCGTTCTCCACGATGGATGTATATCTCAAGCAGAGATACGACCTGATCCCGAACCTGGTGAACACCGTCAAGGGTTATGCGGAGCACGAGCAGGAGACGCTCACCGCGCTCACCGAAGCCCGCACGAAGGCGATGGCGGCGCAGACCGCAGAACAGAAAGTCGCGGGAGAACAGGGACTGCAGTCCGCGCTGGGCAGATTGCTCGCGGTCGCAGAAGCTTATCCGGAACTGAAGGCGAACCAGAACTTCCTCAACCTGCAGGACCAGTTGAAGGCGCAGGAAGATAACATCGCCAACGCCCGCAAGTACTACAATGCGGTCGTAAGAGAGTTCAACACGAAGATCGAGAAGATGCCCGGTGCGTTGTTTGCCGGCATGTTCGGCTTCGTAAAACAGCCGCTCTTCGACATCGGCGACGTAACGCAGAGAGAGAACGTAACCGTTCAGTTCTAAAGGATAACGATATGAAAGGCACAAAGAGAAGGCACGGGTTCGCGTGCCTTTTGTGCATGGTGATCGTTCTTCTCGCCGCTGTTCCGGCTTCCGCCGTCAGTTTTACGACGGACGGTTTCTTTACGACGCTGGACGTGGGGGAAGATTCCTCCATGCACGTAACCGAGGAGATCTACGTTACCTTTACTTCTCCGGGTCACGGGATCTACCGACAGATCCCCAATTCGGGGACCCATTCCTATTTTATGCACGACGGCGAGCTGGTGGAAGCGCCGCTTCCCTATGTTATCCGTAACGTGAAGTGCGAAGGTCAGGAAGTCGAAACGGATTCCGAGGACGGCTTTCTGTCGGTCCGGATCGGTTCTGCGGACGTAACGGTCTCCGGCGCCCAGAAATACAAGCTGGAGTACGATATCGTGATGTACGAGGACGGGATCGATTACCTGGACCAGCTGTACTGGAACGTCATCCCGGCTTACTGGGAAACGGACATCGATTTTGCCGGCTTTACCGTCAACATGCCCAAGGCGTTTGACGCATCCTCCGCGGACGTCATCACCGGCCCCATCGGCAGCGGAGACGACAGTACAGCCTCCTGGGATGTGGAAGAAGACGGCACGGTTCTTGCGGGTCACGTGGACGCCCTGCCGGGCCGGGAAGGCGTAACGGTCCGCATCGTCCTGCCGGAAGGCTATTGGACGGGCGTAAAGAGCAATGCGAAACAGTGGTGGATCGCGGAAGGGATCCTCGGAGGGATCACGCTGCTGGTCCTGGGGCTGTTCCTGGTAAAAGGGCGTGACCCGAAGACGGTCCGTACCGTGGAATTCTATCCGCCGGAGGATCTGTCGCCTGCGGAGATCGGCTACATCTACGATAATGCAGTGGGCGACAAGGATATGACGTCCCTGGTGATGTGGTTCGCCTCGAAGGGATATCTGAAGATCTCCGCCGCCCCGGGAGAAAAGAAGTTCCTGCGGAAAGAGCGGCCGATCATCATCCTGGAAAAACGCCGGGATCTGCCGGACGACGCGCCGGCTTACCAGAAACACTTCTTCGACGGGTTGTTCGAATACGGCAGAGAAGCGAATCTGGCGAACCTGGCTGTCTCCACTTCCTTCGCCGACAGTTACGAAGCGGCAAAGGAAAGTCTGCAGGACCGCTACGGCAAGACCAGTTCGAAGCGGAAACTGCAGGAAGGGTACGGCTATACAGCGGTCGGATGCCTGGCGGGCTGCATCATGTTCATGGTGTTCTGTCTGGCAACGGTCTTCCTGTATTCCTACGGCGGGCAGTTCCTGAAACTCCTCGCCACCATGGCCGTATGCAGCATCATCGTGTTCCTCTGCGTGCTGAACATGAGCCGCCCAACGCCTTACCGGACGCAGATGTTGGGACGGATCCAGGGATTCCGGGACTTTATCGCTGCGGCGGAACTGGACCGGATCAACCAGCTGGTGGAACAGGACCCGGATTACTATTACGATATCCTGCCCTACGCCTATGTATTCGGCCTGACGGATAAGTGGGCGAAGAACTTCGAAGCGCTGGCGCCGAAGGAACCGGACTGGTACAGCGGACCGGATTATTACATGACGACGCCCATGGTCTTCTGCGACTCGATCGGCGGCAGCGTGCGCTCCTCCCTTTCCGAGAGCGCCGTCCATTCTACCTCGGCCAGCGATTT
>JAGAHX010000063.1 GCA_017626845.1 Bacillota bacterium | reverse complement strand
CTGCATCTCGGGCGAGAAGATCTCCGGCTCCATAACGGCTCTCGTCCACAGGAAGGACGGGATGCTTTTCCCGTAGGGGTTCTCGTATTCGCACACGTCGGGGGATGCGGTGCGGTTCGCCTGCCAGCCCGTGCCGCCGCTGTTGCCGCCGGGAACACCCACGTAGCCGCACAGGCAGGCCAGCGCCATGAAGCAGCGGGCCGTCTGTTCGCCGTTGCCGGTGCGCTGGGGCGCAAGGCCGGAAAGCAGACAGGCGGGCTTTGCCTTCGCAAAGCGGATCGCCAGATCTTCGATCGTCTTCGCCGGCACGCCGCAGATCGCCTCCGCCCATTCCGGCGTCTTTTCCACGCCGTCCTTTTTCCCGAACAGGTAGGAATGGTACGATTCGCCCGCCGGTACGCCTTCGGGCATGTGCGCTTCGTCGAATCCGATGCAGAACTTGTCCATGAATGCCTGGTCCTGCAGGCCGTTTTTCCAGATGACGTAGCACATGGCATCCGCCATGGCGCCGTCGGAAGACGGCCGGATGGGGATCCACTCATCCGCCAGGGTAAGCACCGTTTCGGACACCCGGGGGTCGATCACGACGATGGGAATGCCTTTTTCTTTACAGCGCGCCAGGGCGTTGTTCATAAAGGGTCCGAAGTGGTTTTCCGCCGGATTGTGACCCCACAGAACGATGAGATTCGAATTCAATACGTCGTACACGTCGTTGGAGCCGCCGCCCATCCTGCCGTAGGTGATCTCCATCATGTCCATGACGCAGGTGCAGCTGTAGCCGTTGCGGGTCTCGAGCCAGCCACCGTCGAGCCCTAGGAGCCAGCGCACAAAGCGGTCGCCTCTTGCGCTGGCGGAAACGCCGGACGCGTTGGTCACATAGCGGGCTCCGGGACCGAAGCGATCCTTCGTGCTGCGGATCTCTTCCGCAACGATCTTTTCCGCTTCTTCCCAGGAGACCCTGCGGAACAGGCCGTCACCGCGCTCGCTTCTTCTCACCATGGGGTAGCGCAGGCGGTCGGCGGTCAGGAAGGTGTAGCGGTAGGAACGGCCGCGCTGGCAGCCGGTAAAGGGCAGGAACGTCTTTTCCGGTTCCGTGGAAAGCACGCAGCCCTCTTGTACGACTGCAAGCATCTGGCATTTGCAGCCGCAGTCGTTGACGTTGGCGATCCGGACTTTATGGACCGGTTCGACAGGGATGGCGGGAAGGCGGCTGAAAGAAACTGCAGGTCCTTCGACGGACGCAGGGAAAGAACCCTTTACCGCACAGGTCAGCAGACCGGAAAGGCGGGATAATTCCTCAAGTCCTTCTGCGGAGATCCATTTCCGGACCTCCTCTGTTTCCAGCGCAGCGCAGAACGCCTTTACCGTGTCGTTGAGGTAGAGGTCGATAAACTGCTGCGGTTCGTCTGCAAAGCTGGAGGGGTCACCGTCCAGGCAGCCATAAACGTAGGCCAGAAACGCCAGCTCCTCGCCGAGGTAGTCGGGGGGATTGCCGTCCCTATACTGAGGCTGCCAGCCGCAGGCTTTGTAGAATTTGATGACGTCCAGGGTGACCTCGCTCATCAGAAGCTTTGTGCCGCTCTTGGCGCAGGAGGTCCAAAGAGGCACGTACACGTGGGCGTTTGTACCCTTCAGAAGGTCGTCGTATTCGATCTGCGTCAGTTTGGAGTCGATACCGAAAGCCGGTGCCGCTTTGCGCCAGGCGTCTAAACTGTCGAAAAAAGAAGAAAGATGGGAGAAGAGCTGGGATCGTCCGGTGTTCATAGGGTTCTCCTTATCGTATCGTTTGCAATGTTTTCTAGTCCGCCCGTGTAAGGCAGCGCTATTCGATCGTCATCTTTGCTTCCGCCAGTTCCCAGGCTTTAGGGGTCAACTCGTTGCCGATGCCGGGCTCCGTGGGAACGGGCAGACAGCCGTTCTGCGGCTGCCAGTTGTACTTGGTAATGGGATATTTTATGTTGCGCAGCAGCGAATGATGTTCGTGGATGGCGAAATTGGGGATGACCGCCTCCAGCTGCAGCGCGATATGGGTGGACAGGGGGCTGCCGCAGGTGTGGATCTGAACGCCCACATCATAGGCATGTGCCATGTCGCATACCTTCTTCGTCTCGGTATAGCCGCCGCAGTTGGAGATGTCCGGCTGGATAATGCGCAGCGTGCGGTTCTCCAGGTAAGGGATATACTGCCAGCGGGTGTAGATACGCTCTCCCATGGCGAGGGGAATATCGATCTTTTCCTTCAGGTATTCCGCCGTATAGGCAGACGGCGTATTGGGCTCTTCAAAATACAGGATGTTGTAATCCTTTGCGATCTCTGCGATCTGGCAGGCGCCGAAGCTGTCCAGCCGGGAGTGGTTTTCCACGATCAGCTGCACGTCCGGGCCGATCGCCTTGCGTACGCATTCGATCCGTTTCCGGAACAGGTTCAGGTAATCCGGCTCCAGCATCTGTTCGCGCATGCCGCGGGTGGGCCGTACGCCGTTCGCATCGTAGTTCAGGCAGTCGATCTTTACGCAGGTATAGCCTTCCGCCACCGCCTGTCTGCAGCTCTGCTCAATTTCTGCCAGTGTAATGGCGGTGTGCGGTTCACTGTAGCCGTTTTCGTCCAGCGGCCACCAGCCGTCCTGCAGCTGGCTCGCGTAGCAGCGGATGGAATCCCGGCTGGCGCCGCCCAGCAGCGTGGAGACCGGAACGTTGAAATATTTTCCCTTGATATCCCAGAGCGCGATGTCGTAGGCGCTCATGGCGTTGAACACGGCAGGGCCGCCGTTCTGGCCCCAGAAACTGGTCTTGAACATATCTTCCCAGATCAGCTCTGTTTTCATGGGATCTTTTCCGATCAGATACTTTGCAAAATCCTGCAGCATGGCGAAGGCGGCATGTCCGCTTCCGTGAATGCCTGCGACTTCGCCGTCGCCGTAGATGCCTGCGTCGGTGTAGACGCGGCAGAAGGTAAAACTGATAATGTCCAGACCTCCTACGGTGAGAAGGTCGATCTTCGTGATCTTCATGGGATACCTCCTTGTGTCGGTTCAATATGCTCTTTTTATGATACAATAAAGCGGTAAGTTTGTGCAAAAAGTTCTCATTTCGGAGGCGTTATGAAAAGTTTGACCGATCTGTACCGCATCGGCTACGGCCCATCCAGTTCCCATACCATGGGACCGGCCCGGGCTGCGCGGATCGCGAAAGAAAAGCATCCGGAGGCAGACGGCTTCCGGGTCACCCTTTACTCCTCCCTGGCGAAGACGGGGAAGGGGCACATGACGGACGCCGTCGTGCGCAAAGTTCTTTCTCCCGTTCCGTCCGAGATCATCTTCGATATGGATACCCCCACGCCGGAACATCCCAACACGATGGAGATCATCGCCTACAAAGACGGCGCAGAGCTGGAGCGTTTCCGCGTGCGCAGCGTGGGCGGCGGCGCCATCCAGATGGACGGCTTTAAAGAGGCCGAAGCGCCGGAAGTCTATAAAGAGAAGAACTTCGAGGAGATCTATCAGTATTGCAAGGAGAACGGCCTGCGGCTGTGGCAGTACGTGGAGCAGAACGAAGGACCAGAGATCTGGAAGTTCCTCGGCGAAGTCTGGAAGACCATGAAGACTGCCGTGGAGAAAGGCATCAAGAAAGAGGGCACGCTTCCCGGCGGGCTCAACGTGCAGCGCAGAGCGTCTTCGCTCTACAATCAGTACAATCCCAACGAAGCGCCGGAGACGAGGGAGAACCGCATGGTCTGCGCCTACGCCTTCGCTGTGTCCGAACAGAACGCCGGCGGCGGCCGGGTCGTGACCGCTCCCACCTGCGGCTCCTGCGGCGTGGTCCCCGCCGTGCTCTATTATTACCAGAACAAGCTGGGTCTTCCGGATTCGGTTATCCTGAAGGCGCTGGCGACCGGCGGGGTCATCGGCAACGTCGTAAAGACGAACGCCTCCATCTCCGGCGCCGAATGCGGCTGCCAGGCGGAGGTCGGCACGGCCTGCTGCATGGCAGCGGCGGCTCTCGCGGAGATCCGGGGTCTGGAACTGGAGCAGATCGAGTACTCCGCCGAAGTGTCCATGGAACATATGCTGGGTCTCACCTGCGACCCCATCGACGGTCTGGTGCAGATCCCCTGCATCGAGCGCAACGCCGTGGCGGCCATGCGGTCCATCAACGCGGTCTCCATCGCCACGTTCCTCACCAGCTCCCGCAAGATCAGCTTCGACACCGTCGTAGAGACCATGTACCAGACCGGTCTGGACATGAATGCCCGCTACCGCGAGACCGCGGAAGGCGGCCTGGCGAAGTTCTACAGGCCAGGAGAGTAACATGACGCTGAAAGATAAAAAACTGTTTCTTCTGGACATGGACGGCACGCTCTATTTAAGCGACCGGCTGTTCGACGGCACGCTGGATTTCCTGGACTACGTAAAGCGCAGCGGCGGCAGCGCCGTCTTCATGACCAACAATTCTTCCCGGGGCCTGGATGCCTATATCCGCCGCATGGCTGGTTTCGGCATAGTCTGCGGACCGGAGGACTTCGTTACGTCGACGGATGCGTCGATCCGCTATCTGAAGGAGACATACGGTCCGGACACCCGCTATTTCGTGTGCGGCACGGAAAGTTTAAAGCAGCAGCTGCGGGCTGCCGGGCTGATCCTCGCGGAGGAGAACGGTGCGCCGGAGACTGACCCGGGCGATCTCGCGGACGTCGTGCTGCTGGGATACGATAAAGAACTGACGTACCGCAAACTGGAGGTCTGCTGTATTTTGCTCAGCCGCGGCGCGGATTACATCGCGACCCATCCCGATCTGGTCTGTCCGACCTGGTACGGCAGTGCGCCGGACTGCGGCAGCATCATCGCGCTGCTGAAGACGGCGACCGGCAGGGAGCCGCTTGTTCTGGGCAAACCCCAGCCTGCCATGGTGCAGCTCGCCATGGAGAAGACCGGTTTTTCACCGGATCAGACCGTGGTCATCGGCGACCGCATCTATACGGATATCGCCTGCGGGGTCAACGCCGGCGTCGATACCATATTCGTGCTGTCCGGGAAAGGGGTGCCTTCGGACGTTGAAAAGTACGGGATCCGCCCCACCTATGTGTATAACGGCATCCGGGACGTGCTGAACGCCCTGGAGAAGGAGTCTAAAGCATGAAGCTCAACAACAAGCGCACGATCCTGGTCGGCCTGGCCTTCCTGTCCATCTGCGCGTTCTGGCAGATGTACGACAACGTCGTGCCTCTCATCCTCACGAATACGTTCCACCTGAATGAAACGCTTTCCGGCGCCATCATGGCGGCGGACAACATCCTGGCGCTGTTCCTGCTGCCTTTCTTCGGCGGGCTTTCCGACCGGACGAACACGAAGATCGGCAAGCGCATGCCCTTTATCCTGTTCGGCACCGGCTGCGCCGTCATCCTGTTAAACGTTCTGCCGCTGCTGGACAACGGCTATTTTGCGGCTCCCAGTTTCTTTAAGATGGTCTCGTTTGTCGTTGTTCTGGGACTGCTGCTCATCGCCATGGGCATCTACCGCTCTCCCGCGGTGGCGCTCATGCCGGACGTTACGCCGAAGCCTCTGCGCTCGAAAGCGAACGCCATCATCAACCTGATGGGCGCCGTGGGCGGCATGATCTATCTGGCGCTGGCGGCGGTGCTGTATCCGAACAAGAAGGTCGCAGGCCTTGCTCATGTTAACTACCAGCCGCTGTTTATGATCGTTGCCGCCATCATGTTCGTGGCCGTCGGTCTGCTGTTCCTGACGATCAAAGAGCCGAAGCTGACCGCGGAGAACCGGGCGCTGGAAGAGCAGCATCCCGAGTGGAACCTGGCGGAAGACGACGGCTCCGGCGGAGAAGTTTTGCCTCCGCAGGTAAAACGCAGCCTGGGCTTCCTGCTGGCATCCATCGCATTGTGGTTCATCGGCTATAACGGGGTCACGACGTGGTTTACCACCTACGTGAGCCAGGTGATGGGCCAGGCCCTGGGCGGCGCGTCCAAGTGCCTGCTGATCGCCACAGTCGGTGCCATCATCTCCTATATCCCCATCGGCGTGCTGGCATCGAAGATCGGCCGCAGACGCACCATCATGGGTGGCATCGTGCTGCTGGCCGTGTGCTTCGCTCTGGGTTACGTGCTCACGACGACCTACAGCTCCATCAACGCGATCATGTTTATCGTGTTTGCGCTGGTCGGCCTGGCCTGGGCTGCCATCAACGTCAACTCCCTGCCCATGGTCGTGGAGATGTGCAAAGGCTCGGATATCGGTAAATTTACCGGTTACTACTACACCGCGTCCATGGCGGCGCAGATCGTAACGCCTATCCTGGCGGGCACGCTGATGCGCAACATCAGCTACAAGATCCTGTTCCCCTATGCGGCGGTGTTCGTCGCCCTGAGTTTTCTTACGATGACCCGGGTGCAGCACGGCGACAACCGGCCGGATGCGAAGAAGGGACTGGAAGCGTTTGAGGAGATGGAAGACTGATGATCACCGATAAGATCCTGGCCGGGCGGACGGGACATCCGCTTTTGGCTCAACTGAAACAATACCGCTTTGCACACCGGGGCTACCACGATAAGCCGGTGATCCCGGAGAATTCGCTGCCTGCGTTCCGCCGGGCCATCGAAAGGGGATGGGGCGCGGAACTGGACGTGCATCTTCTGAAAGACGGCACGCTGGCGGTCTTTCACGATTCGGACCTAAAGCGCTGCACCGGCGCGGAGGGCATCCTGGAAGACCTTACGTTCGAAGAGATGAAAGCGCTGCGGCTCGAGGGAACGGAAGAGCAGATCCCTGCCTTCGACGAGGTCCTGGAACTGTTCGAAGGGAAGGCTCCCCTCATCATCGAGCTGAAGACGTACAAAGGCAACCACAGAGCGCTGTCGGAAGCCGTCTGCAGGCGCCTGGACCGCTTCTGCAGCCTGTTCTGCATCGAATCCTTCGACCCCAGAGCCGTAGCAGACGTAAAACAGTTGAGGCCTGCCATCGTACGGGGTCAGCTGGTCTCGGATTTCCTGAAGGATCCGGAGGATCTGCCGTTCTATCAGAGAGTGGTCCTCACCAATCTGCTGCTGGACGTTAAAGCGCGTCCGGATTTTATCGCCTGCAAGTTCGAGGACCGCGGCACGCCGGCCATCCGCCGGACGATCGATAAACTGGGCGTGCAGGAGGTCTGCTGGACCATCCGCAGCAAGGAGGACCTGGCGGTCTGCGAGGCTGCCGGCGCCATCCCCATCTTCGAGAAGTTCGATCCGGAAAACTAGAAGCAAAAGCATATAAAAAACCGGCCGTCCGGCCGGTTTTTGCATGTCTATGATTTTGTGCTCTGCCTATTTCAGCGACTCGGGCATTACGTCGCAGGCGATCATCTGCTCGTAAGTCTGGGGTTTGACCATCCATTCCGCCTTGCCTTTTTCCACCAGCACGACGCCGGGGATGGGGTTGCGGTTGTAGTTGTTGGCCATGGAGTAGCCGTAAGCGCCGGTGGAGAACACCGCGATGATGTCTCCGGTCTTCGGGTCTGCGAACTTGCTGTCCCGGATGATCATGTCGGAGTCACCCTCGCAGCACTTGCCGCAGATCGTAACGGTCTCGGTGGGTTCTTCGTCCGCGCGGTTCGCGACGATGCCCTTGTACTTGGCGCCGTACAGGGCCGGGCGGATGTTGTCGGGCATGCCGCCGTCGATGGCAGCGTACTTACGGATGCCGGTAACGACCTTCGTCATGCCGACGGTGTACAGCTGCAGGCCGGCTTCCGCCACGATGGATCTGCCCGGTTCACAGATGACCGCAGGCATCTCGTAATCCTCCGCCTTGCACCATTCCTCGATGCGCTGCAGCACCGGGGTGTAGTAATAGCTGTAGGGCGGTCTCTCTTCGTTGATGTAGGTGACGCCGGGGCCTCCGCCGATGTTCAGCTCGTCCGCGACGAAGCCGAAGCGTTCTCTCGTCTCTTTCATCAGATCCAGCATAACGTTTGTCGCATCCATGAAGGGCTTCGCGTCGAACAGCTGGGAGCCCAGGTGGAAGTGGAAGCCGTGGAACGTTACGTACTGGGAGTCGATGGCCTTCTTGACGTAGGGATAGATGAATTCCGGCTCGATGTTAAGTCCGAATTTGGAATCTTTGCGGCCGGTAACGATGTAGTCGTGGGTGTCGACCTCCACGCAGGGCGTGACCCGGATGAGGATATCGGTCTTCTTGCCGAGCTTTTCGCAGATCTGCTCGATGAGAGCCAGTTCCTGCTCGCCGTCGATGATGATGCGTTCTACGCCGTAATCGATGGCGGCTTCCAGTTCCTTCGGCAGCTTGTTGTTGCCGTTGAACTCCAGCTTGCTGGGGTCGATCCCTGCCTTCATGGCCGTATAGAGCTCGCCGCCGGAAACGACGTCCATGGAGATGCCTTCGTTTTCACACAGTTTATACATGCCCATGCAGCAGAAAGCCTTAGCGGCATAAGCGATGCGGTTCTTCGGATAAGGTTTGACGAAGCATTCCTTCAACTCGTTGATGCGGGCTACGATATCCGTCTTGGACATGACGTAGAGCGGCGTTCCGAATTCCTTCGCCAGTTCCACGGTGTCGCAGCCGTCGAACCACAGATGACTTCCTTTGATCTCGCTGACCATATTCATACGCATTCACTCCTTTTCTCTGTGAAAAACGAAAGGTTAAACCTAATACATTTTTATTATATGCCTTGCGCCGTTTCTTCTCAATCGTTAAAATAAAGACGGTATTTGTACCAGAAAGGCTCAACCATGAAACGATTTCAAATCATCGATCTGCATTGCGACACGATCGTCGAATGCGTCACGAACGGCGCCGATTTCCGCAGCGGGACCGGCCATATCTCCCTCGATAAGCTGGCGGCAGGCGGAAGCCTCGCACAGTGCTTTGCCATCTGGATTCCCACGGGCAAAGCGGCGGAGCGCCACCACACCGCAGGCGTAGGGTATTACGATTATTACAAGACTGCCAAGGCGTTTTTTAAGAAAGCGATGGCGGAGAACAGCGACGTCGTGCGTCAAGCAAGAACGGTCGCTGAGATCGAACAGAACAAGGCGGACGGCAAGCTGTCTGCGATCCTCACGGTGGAAGATTCCATCTTCGTCGAGGGCAAGATGGAACGCATCGACGAGATGAAAGAGGACGGCGTGCGCATGGCAAGCCTCATCTGGAACAACGAAAACTGCATGGGATACCCCAACCGCAGAGATTTTGCGGAGCATATGATGGGTCTGAAGCCCTTCGGCTACGACGCGATCGCCAAGATGAATGAATACGGCATCGTCGTGGACGTGTCCCACCTGAACGAAGGCGGCTTCTGGGGCGTCGCAAAGACCAGCAAAAAGCCCTTTGCGGCAAGCCATTCCTGCGCCAGAGCGCTGTGTGACCATCCCAGAAATCTGACGGACGAACAGCTGAAAGCCCTGGGCGAAGCCGGCGGCGTCATCGGCGTAAACTTCTACGATGCGTTCCTCCACGAGGAAGAGACGGAGTATACGTCCATCGCAGACATCGTAAAGCATCTGGAGTACATGAAGGATAAGGCGGGCATCGAAGCGCTGGCCTTCGGCTCCGACTTCGACGGCATCAGCTCCAAACTGGAATTCGGCGACTTCGCGGGCTTCCCGCAGATCGTCGATGCGCTGGAAGGCAAGTTTACGGATGACGAGATCGATAAGATCTGCCACGGCAACTTCCTGAGAGTTCTGAAAGATAACGAATAAAAGACATGAAAAAGCCGGCCGCAAGGCCGGCTTTTGATTTACTGATGTTTCGTCCAATCCAGGTTGAGGGACTGGGTAAAGCGGGTGGCTTCCTTGGGATCTTTCTCCCGCAGGGGCACGTAGTCTTCGCCGAACAGGTCTTCCAGCTTGAGGGCTTCGAAGGGCTTAAACGGATCGTCTTTCTTGACCTCCGTCTCCAGCTGCTCGAGGATCTCTTTGCGTTCCTCCGCCTCGCCTCCGGTGGATTCCAGCTCCACATCCGGCAGCTTGACGGGTTCGAATTCCACGCTTTCCAGACCTTCTTCGATCTTTTCGACGTTGATGGCGGCGCGTTTTGCCAGCACGTCGGAGATCTCCTCCTCGGGCTGGGGTGCGGCCGGTGCTGCGGCAGCTTCCTCCTCCAGCTTCTTGGCGCGAAGGGAAGGGATGTTCTCGGGACGGTTCCAGACCGGCGCCTTTGCCTTCTCCAAGGTCTCCGCCAGCGGCTCTTCCTGGGGCTCAGCCTGCGGCTGTGTTTCCTTCGGTCTCAGCACTTCGGTGACGGGAAGCTCTTCCTCTTCGACCGGTGCCGGTGCCGCTTCTGCCTGGGGCTCTTCCGCCAGCCGGTTGATCTCTTCGACTTCCTCCGGCGTAAACTGCATGGTAGCTTCCGCCGCCGGACGGCGCGCTGCTCTTCTTTCCTGCAGTTCCTGCATTTTAGCGGCCCGCTGGGCTGCCAGCTTGCGTTTCTCCTGGCGCCGCTGCTCGTCTCTCTGTTCTTCCCGTTCATGCCAGCTGGTGCTGCGGGAGGCGTTGCGCGCCTTGCGCTCCTCCGCCTTGGCGACCTTTCTGGCTTCCGCTCTTTCCTGCGCTTCGATCTCCCGGTCCGTCAGCTCGTGTTTTCTCATATACATGGAGTAGATGAGCTGGGAGAAACCGTTGATGATAAAGGCGGCACCCACCAGGAACATAGGGTTCATGTAGTTCGTGAGGGAGGGCATCAGCATAATGACGCCCAGGATGGTGCCGGCCAGCGCCAAAGGCATGATCTTCGCCCAGTCCTTGGGCCGGTAGCGGCTTACGGCGAAGCTCTGGGAGATACGCGTGACCCCTGACAGGGTCATCCAGGTGCCGAAGAACAGCGTGACCATGGCGTCCATGACCTCGTTGTTGAGTACGGCAAAACCGAACAGCGTCGTGACCATGCCTTCCACCAGGACGGTGTCGGGGAGTCTGCCTACTTTTCCGGACAGGATGTAGGCCCCCAGGATGCAGAGTCCCGAGATGAGCATGACGAGGCCCAGGATGAATGCCAGGCCTGTAAACGCGTTGGAGTAAAATGCGAATGTGAAGGCACCTGCTATAGCCAGCAGCATGCCGGAGATAACGGTCAATATTCTCATAGATTCCAGCCTTTCTGAAAACCTAATTATTATATTAGAACAGCGCCGATTAGTCAAATTTTCCGAAAACTTGACGCAGGATGCCTTGCGCCGGTTTCTTCTTTGTATTATTCTAATTCTGTTAACGCTGCAACTTCAGGACAGGAGGGAACTCATGACAGAATATCAACCGATCAAAGAAGGCAAGGTCCGCGAGATCTACGACATCGGAGACTATCTGATCCTGGTCGCCACAGACCGCATCAGCTGCTTCGACGTGATCCTGCACAACACCGTCAGCAAGAAGGGCACCGTGCTCACCCAGATGTCGAAATTCTGGTTCGATCTGACCAGCGACATCGTGCCCAACCACATGATCTCCACCGACGTACAGGACATGCCTGAGTTCTTCCGTCAGCCCCGTTTCGACGGCAACAGCATGATGGTCAAGAAGCTCACGATGCTGCCTGTGGAATGCGTCGTGCGCGGCTACATCACCGGCAGCGGCTGGGCCAGCTACCAGAAGGACGGCACCGTCTGCGGCATTACGCTTCCGGAAGGTCTGAAGGAATCCGAAAAACTTCCCGAACCCATTTATACGCCGTCCACGAAGGCGGATCTGGGCGATCACGACATGAACATCTCCTACGAGGAGAGCGTCGCCTGGCTGGAAGAGCGATTCCCGGGTCACGGGGAAGAATACGCAGCGAAGCTGCGCGATCTCACCCTGGCGCTTTACAAGAAGTGCGCGGCATATGCCCTGGAAAGAGGCATCATCATCGCGGATACGAAGTTTGAATTCGGTCTGGACGAAGACGGCGACATCGTGCTGGGCGATGAGATGCTCACCCCCGACAGCTCCCGCTTCTGGCCCCTGGAAGGCTACGAGGCCGGCAAGAGCCAGCCTTCCTTCGACAAGCAGTTTGCCCGCGATTGGCTGAAGGCCAACGAGCACGACTGGACGCTGCCGCAGGAGATCGTGGACAAGACCATCGAAAAGTACCTGCAGGCCTACGAACTGCTCACCGGCAAGCCGCTGGAATAGGAACCGTTCCGAACTGAATAGGAAAAGACCGCTCCCCCTGTGTTTTTGTGCGAACAAATGATATAATCAATACGGATGCGGGCAGCGGTCTTTCTGTTGTCTGGATCATAGCATACGGAAAGTCCCATAAATGGGTCAATTCACGAGAAAAAGGAGTTAGAGATGGTAGGATTAATCTTAGGAATCATCGTCGTTTTGCTTCTCATCATTCTGTGCATCCGCTGCATCTGCATCGTTCCGCAGGCCAGCGCATGGATCGTGGAAGCGTTAGGTCAGTATAAAGCCACGTGGGGTGCGGGCCTTCATTTCAAGGTGCCCATCATCCACCGCGTCGTCAAGAAGGTCTCCTTAAAGGAGCAGGTCGCAGACTTCGAACCCCAGCCTGTGATCACGAAGGATAACGTCACCATGATGGTGGACTCCGTCGTCTTCTTCTACATTTTCGACGCCAAGCTGTTCGCCTACGGCGTGGAGAGACCGATCGCAGCCATCGAGAACCTGTCCGCTACGACCCTCCGTAACATCATCGGTTCCATGACGCTGGACGAGACCCTGACGAGCCGCGATGACATCAACAGCCGCATCACCGCGATCCTGGACAACGCCACGGACAAGTGGGGCATCAAGGTGAGCCGGGTAGAAGTCAAGAATATCGCGCCGCCCAGAAGCATCCAGGAAGCTATGGAAAAGCAGATGAAGGCAGAACGCGAAAAGAGAGAAGCGATCCTCACCGCCGAAGGTAAGAAGCAGAGCGCCATTACCCTGGCAGAAGGTGAAAAGGAAGCAGCGATCCTCCGCGCGGAAGCCGTTAAGCAGCAGCGCATCCGCGAGGCAGAAGGTGAAGCCGAAGCTCTGCTCGCCGTTCAGAAGGCCAGAGCCGAAGGTATCCGCATGATCAACGAAGCGGCTCCTTCCGCCGGCTACCTCACCATGGAGAGCTACAAGGCTGCCGAGAAGATGGCGGACGGCCAGGCCACGAAGATCATCGTGCCCTCCGACATTTCCAATCTGGCCGGTACGCTGAGCGCCCTGAGCGCCGTTGTAAAGGATCCTGCCGAATCCAAGGGAGAGTAAAGCATGGATATCTTCGATATCGTCGGCGCGATCATCGGTTTTATCGCGTCGATCATCCCGCTTATCGTCATCCTCTTCATCTTCAGCAGATTGGCGAAGGCAGCGAAGCAGAGCCAGAAGAGATCCGGCGGCTCGAACCCCTGGCAGCAGCCGGCTGCGCAGCAGGAAAAGCCCCGTCTGGTCAAGTCCTTAAAGGACAGCAGTTCGGGGGAGTACAAGACGGGTGGAAAGCAGTTCAGTTTCGGCAAGAGCGCCTTCGCAGGCAGCCGCTCCACGAGCTCTTCCCTGAAGGCGGAGAAAGTATCCCGTCTGTCGGAGACCTTTATGAAGGATGACCGCAAGAACGACTGGCTGGCTCGTCAGATGCGCGAAGAGGAGAAGATCCTCCGCCGGGGCGACATGCTGGATCTCGGCGCATCCCACGCCGCCAGCTGCGACGCGGACCTGCTGAAGAGATACCATCTGTTCGCCGAGCACGACGACAGCGTGGACAGCGGAGAGTATTAAGCTGTAACGATCAAAGCCGGCCCTTTGAGGGGCCGGCTTTTGTAATGCCATCTATTCTGCGAAACGGAAAAGGCCGCTGCTACAATGTGATCCAATACCGGCGGGTGACCGCGAAGTGTCCGGGTTCGATCTCGTTCTCGATCTTATCCTGCAGCACGCCGCCGTTCGCTTCGATCGTTTTCGCGGAGCGGACATTCGTGTCGTCGCAGGTGACGAGCACCCGGTCGAAGCCGAAATGCTCCCGGCAGTAATCCAGCGCCATAGCCAGTTGAAGCTTTCCGTAGCCCTTGCCTTGTTCGGAAGGACGTATCGTGTATCCGATGTGGCCGCCGAAGCGCAGAAGACCGGGGGTAAGCCGGTGCCGGATGTTGACCCTGCCGATAAAGCGGCCTCCATCCACCAGCCACAGCGTCGTGGCCGGCACGTAGCCAGCAGGCAGGCCTTCGCCTCTGCGTTCCTTCTCGGAGCGCGCGACGGCGATGTCCGGATGGATCAGCATCTGCAGCTCGCCCTTGTTTACCGCAATGTCTTCCGCGTAGGCTTCGCGGTAGGAAGCGAGATACTGCTCGCAGGGAAGCACGAATTCCATGGGTCACACCCCTATTTGCACAGTTCGCCCACGACGGCGGAGATGACCTTGCCGTCGGCCTTGCCCTTGAGGTCGGCCATGACGGTCTTCATGATGAGGCCCCGGTTCTTGGACGCGATGACTTCTGCATACTTTTCCGTGAGCAGCGCCTTGACCTCCTCCGCGGACAGCTGCTTGGGCGCAAATTCTTCGATGACCGCCAGATGGGCCTTATACTGCTCCAGCAGATCCGTACGGCTGGCGGGGCAGGTGTCGACCTGTTCCTTGGCGCTTTTGACTTCCTTCAGGATGGCGGCATCCACCATGTCTTCGGGGACGTCGTTCCGGCATCCCGCGTCGATGGCGGCCTTCTTGACCGCTGCCACCAGCTGGGAGATGGATTCCTTCCGTTCTTTCTGACCCGCCTTGAGGGCCTTGATCATTTCTGCCTGTAATGCTTTCAATTCCATATATAAATACCTCCGTTACTCTTTGATAGAATTTATTCTATCACGATTCCCTCGGATAGTTTAGAATATTCGTATGAGAAACGAACCGATCTACGACATCGCGATCTTAGGAGCCGGCGCTGCCGGTCTGATGGCTGCCATTTCCGTGCGGCGGGCGTGGGCAGAACGTTCCCTGACGATCGCGGTCCTTGAAAAAAACGAAAAAGCGGGCAGGAAACTCTATGCCACCGGCAACGGCCGGTGCAATCTGCTCAACCGGACGGCTTCCCCAAAGGATTACCGCAGCGGAGAAGGAAACGCAGAAGCGTTTACTGCGCCGGCCTTTGCAGCCTGCGGACTCGATGCGCTGCAGGAGACCTTCGCATCCCTCGGCCTGGATACCGTGGAAGAGGGCGAAGGCAGGCTGTATCCCAGAAGCCTGCAGGCGGCGTCCGTGGTGCACGCACTGGAGCGGGGCGCCTTCGGAAAAGCCGGTGCCGGTGTTCCTGCGCAGTTCCTCGGCGGATTCGAAGCGAAGACTCTCGACCGGGAACCGGACGGCACGTTCCGTCTGGCATCTGCGGATGGCCGGGAGATCCGCGCAAAGCGGGTGATCCTGACGAGCGGCGGAAAAGCCGGCATCCAGTACGGCTGCGAGGGAAAGGGCTTAAAGTTTGCGGAAAGCCTGGGCCACCGCATCGTGCGGCCCATCCCGGCACTGACGGGTTTTCTGTGCGCCGAAACGGATCTGCTGGAAAAACTGGCGGGTGTAAGAGTTCACGGGACCGTGCGGCTTTTGGGTGTGCCGGAAGGCGGCGGGGTAAAGAACGCCATCGCTTTTTCGCGGGATACCGGAGAGATCCAGTTCAACAAAGATTCGGTTTCCGGCATCTGCGTCATGAACGTCTCCGGCTTTTACCGGCACCGGGAGGGCGTGTCTTTCGTGCTGGAACTGGATCTGATGCCGGAATACAGCGAAATGGATCTGGCAATTAAGTTGGAAGAGCGAAAAGAAGCGCTGGGCGACTACTTCCTGGATGCGCTGCTGCCGGCCAAACTGGCGGAAGCGGTGCTGCCGCTTGCCGGCCCGGATCCGGAGGCAGAGACGATCGCGCATCTGCTGAAACATCTGCACTTTACGCCCGTCGCCAGCAAGGGCTGGAAGGAGGCCCACACGACCTCCGGCGGCGTTGCGCTGGAAGAAGTCGATCCCCAGACGATGCAGTCGAAACTTGTGCCCGGCCTGTATTTCGCCGGGGAGATCCTGGACGTGGACGGCCCCTGCGGCGGCTACAGCCTTACCTGGGCGTTCGCCAGCGGCTGGACGGCGGGAACCGATGCATGCGGCGCTTCGACAGGCTCAGCGCGCGTCTAACCGCCGTCGAGCTTGTCTCTAACGGTCCCTGAGCCTGTCGAAGGGATATTCGAAAGATAACTATGTTAAGAATTCACGAAATAAAAATTAACGCCATCGAGGCGAAGGGTCTGCAGCATGAAGAGCTGGAGGCTCTTTTGCTGCGCAAAGTGCAGCGCCGTTTAAGGCTGCCTGCGGACAGCATCCGAAAGATCCGCATCGCGAAAGAATCCCTGGATGCCCGGGAAAAACCGGAGGTCTACCGGGTGTTCAGCCTGGACGTGCTGGACAGCGAATTTGCACCGGAAGAACTGCTGGCGGAAGCGAGGCGGGCCCGCTGCAAGGCCGCGGTAACGGAAGAGACTGCCGTGTCGTTCCCGGAAAAACAGCTGCAGCCCGAGGGCGCGAAGCGTCCCGTCGTGGCGGGCTTTGGCCCCTGCGGTATCTTTGCAGCTCTCACTCTGGCGAAGGCGGGCCTGCGGCCCATCGTGCTGGAGCGGGGCGCCTGCATGGAGGAGCGGGTAGCGGCCGTCGAACGTTTCTGGTCCGAAGGCGTGCTTGACCCCCGCACCAACGTCCAGTTTGGCGAAGGCGGGGCCGGCAGCTTTTCCGACGGCAAGCTTACGACCGGGACGAAAGATCCGGTGCACCGCCTCATCCTGCAGTGTTTCGCGGATGCCGGGGCCGATCCGGATATCCTGTACAAACAGCATCCCCACGTGGGCACGGACGTGCTGCGGGGCGTGGTCGTGAACCTCAGAAAGCAGATCGGGGAACTGGGCGGTGAAGTGCGCTTCTGCACGCAGCTTACTGCGCTTCAGCTCGAGGACGGCCGGTTGACCGCGGTGGAAACGGCAGGTCCGGATGGAAAGACGGAGATCATAGAAACGGATGCCCTCATCCTTGCGCTGGGTCACAGTGCAAGGGACAGCTTTGCCATGCTGCACGCATCCGGCCTTTGGATGGAGCAGAAGCCCTTTTCCATGGGCGTGCGCATCGAACACCGCCAGGCGGATATCGACCGGGCGCAGTACGGCGCGCTGCACGAAGATCTGGGCATCGGCGCCGCGGAATACAAGCTGTCGGTTCGCACGAAGGCGGGGCGGGGCGTGTACACGTTCTGCATGTGCCCCGGCGGCCAGGTGGTGGCTTCCGCATCGGAAGAAGGCAGGCTTTGCACCAACGGCATGAGCCTGAGAGCGCGGGACGGCGAAAATGCGAATTCCGGTCTGCTGGTGGACGTGCGGCCCGAAGACTTCGGCAGCAGTGATCCGCTGGCGGGTGTGGAATTTCAGAGAAAATACGAGAAACTGGCCTTCGAGCTGGGCGGCTCAGCCTACCGTGCTCCTGCCCAAATAGTCGGCTCGTTTTTACGCCGCAACACAGAGGGACAGGTACACTGTGCAGTGGAGCCCACGTATCGTCCCGGGGTCACGTGGACGGATCTGCATAAGTGCCTGCCGGATTTCGTGAGCGCATCTTTGGAAGAAGCGCTGCCGCTGCTGGGCAGAAAATTGAAGGGCTTCGACGCGCCGGATGCCGTGATGACGGCGATCGAGGCAAGGAGTTCTTCTCCCGTGCGCATGAAAAGAGACGCGGGCGGCCTGGCGCTGGCGTCTCCTGAAGTTTCCATAAAAGGCATCTACCCTGCCGGCGAAGGAGCCGGCTATGCGGGCGGCATCATGTCCGCCGCGGCGGATGGGTATCATGCTGCGATGCACATTCTGGAAAACAGAGCAAAATAAAAAAAAGAGGACGATTCTTTGTCTCACCCTTCGACAAGCTCAGGGTTCGTGAGACAAAGGACCGTCCTTATTTATCCTTCTATTTCAGCAGACTCTTTCCCGTCATCTCTGCGGGCTGCGGAATGCCTGCCGCATCCAGCATCGTGGGTGCGATGTCGCACAGAGCGCCTTCCGCGAGCGTTCTCGGGTCAGCCCCCGTATAATCGCAGAAGATAAACGGCACCGGATTGGTGGAGTGGGCCGTGACCACTTCCCCTTTTTCGTCCAGCATCTCGTCCGCGTTGCCGTGGTCCGCCGTGATGAACAGCTTGCCGCCGGCCTTCTCCACCGCCTCGCAGACCCGGCCGACGCAGGTATCCACCGTCTCCACGGCCTTCACCGCCGCATCGAACACGCCGGTGTGTCCCACCATGTCGCAGTTGGCGAAGTTCAGGATGATAAAGTCCGGGCAGTTCTCTTCGATGCGCCGGCACACCGCGTCCGTTACCTCAAAAGCGCTCATCTCGGGCTGCAGGTCGTAGGTCGCGACCTTCGGGGAGGGGATGAGGATGCGGTCTTCCCCTTCGTAGGGCTGCTCCACGCCGCCGTTGAAGAAGAACGTTACGTGGGCATATTTTTCCGTCTCCGCGATGCGAAGCTGAGTCAGACCTCTCTGCGCCAGCACTTCGCCCAGGGTGTTCTTCAGATCCTTGGGCGGGTAGGCGATGCGTACGTTCGGGATGGTGGCGTCGTAGGTCGTCATGCAGACGTAGCACAGATCCTTCAGCACCACAGTTCTCGCAAACCCGTCGAAGTCCGGATCCACGAAGGCCCGGGTGATCTCGCGTGCCCGGTCCGGCCGGAAGTTCGCGAAGATAACGGCATCGCCGTCTTTCATGGCATCGAATCCGTTGCAGACCCGGGGCTGGATAAATTCATCCGTCTCTTCCAGGGCGTAGGCCGCCAGCACGGCGTCTTTGCCGGAGAGATCGCCCGGCAGGACCGGTTCCGTCAGGCATTCATAGGCCAGCTGCACGCGGTCCCAGCGCTTGTCGCGGTCCATGGCGTAGTAGCGTCCGATGACGCTCCCCACCTGGTAAGAGGCGTTTACGCCTTTCCCGCGGGCTTCTTCCTGCGCCTTCGCCAGAAATTCCTCCATCTCTTCCACATATCCTGCGCCGGAGGTGGGCGGCGTGTCCCGTCCGTCCATAAAGCAGTGGACGTAGATGCGCTCCAGGCCTTCCTTTTCTGCCAGGGTCACCAGACCTTTGATGTGTTCGATGTGGGAATGCACACCGCCGTCGGACATCAGGCCGAACAGATGCAGGGTGCTGCCGTGCTGCTTTACGTGGCCGACGGCCTCGGCGAACGCCGGGTTCTCGAAAAATGTTCCGTCTTCTATCTCGTTGCTGATCATGGACAGGTCCTGCCAGACGACGCGGCCGGCCCCCATGTTGGTGTGCCCGACTTCGGAATTTCCCATTTGTCCTTCGGGCAGTCCGACAGCGCGGCCGGAGGCCTGCAGCTGCGTGTGCGGCCGGGAAGCAAACAGGGCATCCAGGTTCGGGGTGCGGGCGGCTGCGATGGCGTTGCCCGGTCCAGCCGGGGCGAGTCCGAAGCCGTCCATGATGCAGAGCATGATCGGTTTGTTCATAGGGTCAAAATCCTCCATATGCCTCGATTGTACCACAAATCGGCCTTTCCGTAGTGTATAATTAACTGCTGGGAGGTGGCAGTATGGCCTGGACCGACAGACAAAAGCAAGCGATCGAAAGCAGGGGAAGCAGCCTGCTTGTTTCCGCTGCCGCAGGTTCGGGCAAGACCTCCGTGCTGGTGGAGCGGGTCAAACAGCTGGTGCTGGAGGAGGGCGTGAGCCTGGAGAACATGCTCATCGTCACCTTTACGAACGCTGCCGCGGCGGAGATGAAGGAACGCATCTACGAGTCCCTGAGCCGGCAGCTGTCCGCGGAAGGGCAGCCGAAGGACCGCCGGAACTGGCTGCGCTCCCAGATGAACCTGGTGAGCCGGGCCAACATCTCCACGTTTCACAAGTTCGCGCTGGAAGTCGTGCACCGCTACTATCACGTGATCGGCATTAAGCCGAATCTGGCCATCTGCGACGAGCCCCGGCAGGCCATCCTGTCCCGGGAGGCGCTGGACGAGCTGATGGAGCGCTGCTACGAAGCGGATACCCCGGAATTCCGCGCCTTTCTGGACCGCTACGCCACATCCAAAGGCGATGCCCCGGTGCGCGATCTCATCCTGGATTTTCACAAGTTCCTGCAGAGCCTTCCCGATCCCTGGCAATGGACGGAGGATCTTTTGAACGATCCCGGACAGTTCGAAGAACGATACAGAAAATTTGCAAAGGAACAGACTCTGCGCCGGCTGGATCTGGCGATCGGATATTTCCGCAGGGCGGGCGATGAACTGGAAGGCCTGCCGAAGCTGCAGGGGAAGAACGAGGGCGACCTGGCCTATCTGTACTCCCTGCGTGCCCTGGCGGAGCAGGGGGCGCTGGCGGAGGCGGCGGCTGCTCTGGAGGGTCACCGGTTTACGACGATGAGCCCCTCCAAGGACGAAAAAGAGGACTGGAACCTCCGCAAGGACTATGTAAAGGCCCTGCGGGACAACGGCAAAGATCACGTAAAGGATGCCAAGGAAAAGTTCCTGATCTTCTCGGAAGAAAAGCTGGAAAAAGAGCGGATCCTGGGCGCGGAACCGCTGCGGACGCTCGTTTCCCTTACAAAGGAGTTTTCGTCGCTCTATGGGGCGAAAAAGGACCTTCTGGGCCTATTGGATTTCTCGGATATAGAACACTTTGCGCTGCACATCCTGGAGAACGAAGAGGTCTGCCGGGAATACCGGGAGAAGTTCACGTGCATCTTCGTGGACGAATACCAGGACAGCAACCTGGTGCAGGATAAGCTCATCGAGCGGGTCGCCCGGCCGGACAACGTCTTCATGGTGGGCGACGTAAAGCAGAGCATCTATAAATTTCGTCTGGCGGAGCCGGAGCTGTTCCTGGACCGCTACCGCCGGTATAAGGCGGGGGAGGACCCGGACGGAAACGTGATCGACCTCAACAACAACTTCCGCAGCAAGAAGGAAGTCGTGGATCTGGTCAACCGCCTGTTCCGCTCCCTCATGACCCCGGAGACGACGGGCATGGAATATACGGAGGACGAGGCGCTGGTCAAGGGCAGTTCCTACGAAGGGCCGCTGTCCTATCCGCCGCGGCTGTATCTGGTGGAGACGCAGCTGCCCGATGAGGAAGACGTTCCGGTCGAGGAGCCGGAAGAAGACGCGGACGACCCTTCCGTGGACGAAGAGATCGAGGACCTGAAGGCTGCGGAGCTGGAAGCCATCAACGCGGTCCGGCTCATCCGGGAATATCACGGAAAAACGGTCCACGACGATAAAAAAGACTGCGACCGGCCCCTTGTCTACCGGGATATGGTCATCCTGCTGCGGGCGGTGAAGGGCGACGGCGAAGTATTTTATAAGACCTTGGCGGAATCGGGCATCCCGGTCTTCCTGGACCGCAGCGAAGGCTATTTCGATACGGTGGAGATCCAGGTGTTCCTCAACCTGCTGCGCATCATCGACAACCGCAGCCAGGACGTGCCGCTGCTGAGCGTGCTGCGCTCCCCCGTATTCGGATTTACCGCTTCCGATCTGGCGTCCATCCGCATCTGGGCGAAGGGCCGGGGCGAGACCCGCGCACCCTATAACCGTATCTTTGCGGAATATCAGACGGAAGGACCGGAGGGCCCACTCAAAGAAAAATGTCTGGCGTTCGCCGCGAAGCTGGACCGCTGGCGCATGCTGTCGCGCCACATGCCTCTGGGCGATTTCCTCTGGGAACTGCTGACGGACAGCGGCTATGCCTCCTTTGCCTCCGCGGTGCCTGCGGGCACCCAGCGGCTCGCGAACCTGCGGGCGCTCGCGGATAAAGCGCAGCAGTACGAGTCGGACAGCGCCGGCGGATTGTACGGATTCATTAATTATGTGGACGCCGTCAACAGCAAGGGCGGCACGGTGGACGTGGGCCAGGTGAAGATCCTCTCCGAGAGCGAGGACGTGGTCCGCATCATGACCATCCACAAGAGCAAAGGCCTGGAATTTCCCTTCGTTCTGCTGGCGGGACTGGGCAAGAAGATCGGCGGCAAACATAAGGGCAAGGCCGATTTTCACAAGTCCTTCGGCGCGGCGATGCGTCTGGTGCAGCCGGGGACGGGGCTCTACTGTGACCCCTTGAGCCTGCAGATGATCCGCAGAAAGAAGGACGCGGAAGAACTGGCGGAGAACATCCGGGTGCTGTACGTGGCGCTCACGAGACC
The DNA here is from genome assembly GCA_017626845.1 of Bacillota bacterium. GTDB lineage: Bacteria > Bacillota > Clostridia > Peptostreptococcales > Anaerovoracaceae > RUG11894. The sequence continues at coordinate 22,422 of JAGAHX010000063.1, read as the reverse complement.
GAAGGACATCGTCCTGATGTCCGCCGCCGTAAAGCACGGAGATGCGCTGCTGGCGAAAGCGGACGCGCTTCTGCCCGGCGACGTGGAAAGCTGCACGAACTATGTAAATGCGCTGGTTCCGCTCCTTCCGGCGGGAAGCGTGGAGATCGTGCCGCGTGCGTCTCTGGTATCGCAGCAGACATCCCAGGCGGTCGAAAGAAGAAAACTGGCGAAGGAACTGGCGGAAGGTTTCTGCGTTCCGGAAGACGAGCTTCCCGTTACGAAGGAAGAGATCGCCTACCGGCTGAACTTCGACTACGAACCGCCCCAGGAGCAAAAAGAGAAGCGCAAGTACAGCGTGTCCCAGATCGCAGCCATGGAGCGGGAGAAGCGGCAGTCCCTGCCGAAGATGCTTGCCGCAGAAGGGGAGGAGGAAGCCCTGCAGGAGCAGGAAGCTTTCCTTCCTGCCAAAGATCCGCTGCCGGCATTCCTTTCGGCGCAGAAGACCTTGGGCGCCGCAGCCAGGGGCACGGCGTATCACACGGTGATGGAGCATCTGCCCTTTACGCCGGAGGAAAAAGACCCGGACAGCATCCGGATCTTCATGGAAGGTCTGCTTTCCCGCGGCCTGCTTACGGATGCGGAATTCGCCGCGGTGGATCCCCGGCGGGTGAGCGCGTTCTTCGGGTCACAGACGGGGCGGGACGCCCTGGCAGCCGAAGAGCTGTACAAAGAGCAGCCCTTTACGATACGCCACGAGCTGGAGGACCGGCAGGTACTGGTCCAGGGCACCATCGACTGCTGCTTTAAGCAGGACGGCGCCTGGGTGCTGGTGGATTACAAGTCCAACTATATCGACAAAGAAAATTTAGACGCCGAGATGGAGCGGCTGCGGGCGGATTACCTGCCTCAGCTGGCGCTGTACCGGGAGGCCCTGGAGGGGGTCACCGGGGTGCCGGTAAAGCGGGCCGTTCTCTATCTTTTCGGCATAGATAAGGAAATTTCCATTGATGATGAATCCTGATCTGCATTTACATACCTATTACAGCGACGGCAAGGAAGCGCCGGCTGTTGTCGTGGCGCGCGCCAAGGCCATGGGCATCGACGTGATGGCCATTACCGACCACGACGGCATGGGCGGCGTGGAGGAGGCGGTCGAAGAGGGAAAGCGCCTGGGCGTACGGGTCGTGCGGGGCGTGGAGTTCTCTGCGGAATATGCGGAGGACGTGCCCGGCTTCGAGGGCTGCACCCATTACATGCACATTCTCGGCTACGGCATGGACCCTGCAGATCCGGAACTGCAGAAGGCGCTTAGCTACATCCAGGAACGCCGCGAGTGGCGCAACGAGGCGCTGCGGCAGGTGTTCTGCGAGCTGGGCTATCCCATGACCATGGAGGAGCTGAAGGCCCAGTCCATCAACGGGTTCGTGGGCAAGGTCTCCTTCGCGCGGCTTCTGGTGGCGAAAGGTTACTGCGAGACGGTGGTCGATGCGTTCGACGACGACAAGATGCTGATGCACCCCAAGGTGAAGGCCATCCACCGGTACAAGATCCCGGCGGCAGAGGCCATCCGGGTGGTGAACGAAGCCGGAGGAAAGACGTTTTTCGCCCACCCGTTCCAATTGTCGTTTAAGCCGCCGAAACGGGAGGAGCCGGAGGTCTACCGGCAGCGGCAGGAGGCCGTCATCCGGGCCCTGAAAGATCTGGGCATGGCCGGCATCGAATGCTGGTATCCGACCCATACGCCCCAGCAGACCGCCTATCTGCTGGATCTGGCAAAGCGGCTGGGCATGCTGGTGTCGAAGGGCTCCGATGACCACGGGGCAAATGCCCGTCCGGTCAAGAAGATGGGCAATTTCTCGACAGAAGCGGACATTTCCATGTTACAATGGGTAGAAGAATATCTCGATTGAGGAGTGTGTGTTTATGAACGGAAATATGGGACAGCTTCTGGGCGACGCGCTGCTGGTGGTCTTCACCTTCTTCGGCGTCGTGCCGGTGCTGATGAATACGATCTCGCAGTTCGGCGTGCTGCAGCGCTTTGCGGACGAGATGGTGCGGGAAGGCATCATTGCGGAGGATAAGGTAAAGGCCATTCTGCCGAAAAAGAAGATCGCCGGCGTGGTCATCTCCGCGCTCATGCTGTTCGTGCTGTTTACGGCCTGCATCAAGACCGCGCCTTTCGGCTGGGTGTGCGCAGGCGTGCCCTTCCTGCTGGGGCTGTTTAAGTACCGCAACATCGTGGAGTTCAACAGCTTTACGGTGCAGCGCTTCCAGAACAATTTCAAGGGCGAGTACGACAAGAGAAAGATGCAGAAGTATATCGAGACGCATTTCTAATTATCTGCCAACACAAAGGGACAGGTACATTGTGTACTGCACAATGTACCTGTCCCTTTGTGTTATGTGTTATTTGGTTATTTCGTAAAGTACTCTACTGCTGCTTCCATCAGCTTCGGATCATAGTTGCCCGGGATGTTGCGGAAGATTCCCTTGCTGTAGCGCTCGATATGGCCCATCTTGCCGAAGACGCGGCCGTCGGGGGAGGTGATGCCTTCGATGGCGTAGGCGGAACCGTTGGGGGTAACGTCCACGGACATGGAGGGTTCCCCGTCGAGGCCGACATACTGCTGCGCGATCTGGCCGTTCGCCGCCAGCTGGTGGATGAGTTCATCGCTCGCGTAGAAGCGTCCTTCGCCGTGGGAGATGGCGACGTTGTACACGTCGCCCACCTGGGTCTTCGCCAGCCAGGGAGACATGGTGGAGCAGACGCGGGTGCGCACGATCTTGCTCTGCAGGCGGCCGATCTTGTTGAAGGTAACGGTCGGGCAGTTCTCGTCGGTGTCGATGATCTTGCCGTAGGGCACGAGGCCCAGCTTGACGAGAGCCTGGAAACCGTTGCAGACGCCCAGCATCAGGCCGTCTCTCTTTTCGAGCAGCTCGGTGACCGCCTCCTTGATGGCCGCATTGCGGAAGAACGCGGTGATGAACTTGCCGGAGCCGTCGGGCTCGTCGCCGCCGGAGAAACCGCCGGGGATGAAGATCATCTGGCTCTTGCGGATCTCTTCGGCTACTTCTTCTACAGATCTCTGGATATCGTCTGGCGTAAGATTGCGGATGATGGAGATCTTCGCTTCCGCACCGGCCGCTTCCGCGTACTTGGCGGAGTCGTATTCGCTGTTGGTTCCGGGGAAGGTCGGGATGAGCACTCTAGGCTTCGCTACCTTGATGGCCGGAGCCGCGGTGCACTTCTTATCGGAGCTGAACTTCTCGATGGGCGCGCTTTCGTCCGTCGGGATGTTGCAGGGGAAGACGTCTTCCAGCTTGCTCTCGTAGATCTTCGCGATCTCTTCGATGGAGACGCACTCTTCGCCGGCGGTAAACTTGCCGTCGTCCGTGGTGACGCCCAGCAGCACGCTCTCGGGTGCGACCTTGGCCGCGCACTTCTCGCAGTAGCCGTCCGCCATTTCCACGATAAAGGAGCCGTAGGAGGTGGCGAAGACATCCTGCAGATCCGCATCTTCCGCGAAGGAGAAACCGATCTTGTTGCCGAAGGCCATCTTCATGATAGCTGCTGCAGCGCCGCCCATGCCCGGGGTGTAGACCGTGCAGGCCTTGCCGCTTCTCTGCAGCTCGGTGACTTCTGCGAAGATCTTCAGCAGAGATTCGCCCTTGGGCAGCCCCGCTTCGTTCAGTTCGGGACGGATCCAGACCACCTTGTGGCCGGGCGCCTTGAATTCGTTGGAAACGATGTGGTCCACCTTATCCGTGGTGACCGCGAAGGAGACCAGCGTGGGCGGAACGTCCAGATCTTCGAAGGTTCCGCTCATGGAGTCCTTGCCGCCGATGGCTGCAACGCCCAGGGCCATCTGGGCTTCAAACGCGCCCAGCAGAGCGGACAGAGGCTTGCCCCAGCGCTTGGGATCCTTGCCCAGCTTCTCGAAGTATTCCTGGAAGGTGAGGTAAACGTCCTTGAATTCCGCACCGGCTGCCACCAGCTTCGCGCAGGATTCCACGACCGCCAGATAAGCGCCGTGATAGGGGCTGCTGCTGGAGATGAACGGGTTGAAGCCGAATGCCATCAGCGAGCAGGTGTCGGTGTCTTCCTTTTCGACGGAGACTTTGTGCACCATCGCCTGGATGGGGGTTCTCTGGTACTTGCCGCCGAAGGGGGACAGGACGGTGGCTGCGCCGACGTTGGAGTCGAAGCGCTCCACGAGGCCTCTTCTCGAACAGGAGTTGAGGTCGCCTGCCACGGTCTTCAGATTCTCCACGAAGCTGCCGGAAGCCAGCTCTTCGTCCCAGACGGCGGGAGCGGGTGCCGCGGTAATGTGCTTATCCGCACCATTGGTGTTCAGGAAATCGCGGGAGATGTCCACGATGGTCTTGCCGTTCCAGTGCATCACGAGGCGGTTCGTGTCGGTGACCCGGGCCACGGGTACGGCGTTCAGATTCTCTTCCGCCGCCAGAGCCAGGAACTTTTCGACGTCTTCTGCCGCTACGCAGCAGGCCATTCTCTCCTGGGATTCGGAGATGGCAAGTTCGGTGCCGTCCAGACCTTCGTACTTCTTGGGAACAAGGTCCAGATCGATATCCAGGCCGTCCGCCAGTTCGCCGATGGCGACGGATACGCCGCCTGCGCCGAAGTCGTTGCAGCGCTTGATGAGGCGGGTCGCTTCGCCGTTGCGGAACAGTCTCTGCATCTTTCTTTCTTCGGGTGCGTTGCCCTTCTGGACTTCCGCACCGCAGGTCTCGACGGAGTGCACGTCGTGCGCCTTGGAAGCGCCGGTAGCGCCGCCGATGCCGTCGCGGCCCGTGCCGCCGCCCAGCAGGATGACCACGTCGCCGGGAGCCGGAACTTCTCTGCGGACGTTTGCCGCGGGAGCCGCCGCTACGACCGCGCCGAGCTCCATTCTCTTGGCTACGTAGCCGGGGTGGTAGATCTCTTCCACCAGGCCTGCGGGAAGACCGATCTGGTTGCCGTAGGAGGAGTTTCCTGCCGCTGCGGTCTGGGTGAGCTTCTTCTGGGGGATCTTGCCCGGGAGCGTTTCGCTGATGGGCTTCGTCGGATCCGCCGCGCCGCTCACGCGCATCGCTGCGTAGACGTAGGCTCTGCCGGAGAGGGGGTCGCGGATGATGCCGCCGGTGCAGGTGGCCGCGCCGCCGAAGGGCTCGATCTCCGTCGGGTGGTTATGCGTCTCGTTCTTGAAGAGCAGCAGCCAGGGCTCTTCCTTGCCGCCGATGTTGACGGTCATCTTGATGGTGCAGGCGTTGATCTCATCGGATTCGTCCAACTTGTCCATCTTGCCCTGCTTCTTCAGTTCTTTGGCTGCGATGGTGCCCAGATCCATCAGGCAGATGGGCTTGGTGCGGCCCAGATCCTCGCGGGTCTTGAGGTAGTCGTTCCAGGCGTTCTGGAGCAGTTCGTCCTCGAAGGTGACGCCGTCGATGACGGTGTTGAAGGTGGTATGTCTGCAGTGATCGGACCAGTAGGTGTCGATCATCTTGATCTCGGTGATGGTGGGGTCACGGTGCTCGGAAGCGAAGTAGTCGCGGACCATCGCCAGGTCCGCCTCGTCCATCGCCAGGCCGTTGTCCGCGATAAACTTGTCCAGATCCGCATCGGTCATGGCGGTGAAGCCCGTCAGCGTGGCGACTTCCGTCGGGATGTCGTAGTTGACGACCAGGGTCTCGGGGACTTCCGCCGCAGCTTCTCTGGCTTCCACGGGGTTGATGACGTACTTCTTGACCGCTTCCACGTCCGCATCGCTCAGATCGCCGTAAAGTGCATAGACTCTGGCGGAACGGGTGAGGGGACGCTCGCCCTGGAAGATCAGCTGGATGCACTGGGCGGCGGAGTCGGCCCTCTGGTCGAACTGGCCGGGCAGGAATTCCACGGCGAAGACCTTGGCATCGCCGAAATCGGGCAGCTCGCAGGCGGTATCCATCTGCGGTTCGGAGAAGACGTACTTTACGGCGTAGTCGAACTGTTCCTTCGACATGTTCTCCGCATCGTAGCGGTTGAACATCCGCACGTCCTTCAGGCCTTCGATCCCCAGGCTGGACTTCAGATCCGCCAGCATGCTCTTCGCTTCCAGGTCGAATCCGGGCTTCTTTTCTACGTATACTCTGTAAACCATGTTCTTTGTCCTTTCGCTATTTTGCTTTCAGAGCTCTTGCCCCGATATCCGAACGTTTATAGGCGCCTTCAAAGCGGATCTTCTCCGCCATGGCGTAGGAGGCGTCGATGGCTTCCTTTAAGCTGTCCGCCACTGCGGTGACCCCCAGAACTCTGCCGCCGGAGGTGACCAGCTGGCCCATCTCCTTCTTCGCGCCTGCGATATAGGTGCAGGGAAGCACGTCTGCCGGGATGCTGATGGGGAAGCCCTTCTTGTAGGAAGTGGGATAGCCGCTGCTTGCCAGGATGACGCAGCAGGCGTGCTTATCGCTGAACTTGACTTCGGTCTCCGCCAGCGTGCCGTTCGTTACGGCCTGCATTACGGTCAGCAGATCGCTTTCCAGCAGGGGGAGCACCACCTGGGTCTCCGGGTCACCGAAACGGCAGTTGTATTCGATGACTTTCGGGCCGTCGGCGCAGATCATGAGGCCGAAGTACAGGCAGCCCTTGAAGGTGCGGCCTTCGGCGTTCATGGCGGCGATGGTGGGCAGGAAGATCTCTTCCATGCAGCGCTTTGCCACGTCTTCCGTGTAGTAGGGGTTGGGGGCGATGGTGCCCATGCCGCCGGTGTTGAGGCCGGTGTCGCCGTCGCCGATGCGCTTATGATCCATGGAGGAAATCATGGGGACGACGGTCTTTCCGTCCGTAAAGGACAGCACGGAGACCTCGGGACCCTCCAGGAATTCCTCGATGACGATGCGTTCGCCGCTCTTGCCGAACTGTTTATCCTGCATCATGGAAACGACCGCCTGCCTCGCTTCTTCGCGGGTCTGGGCGATGATGACGCCCTTGCCCAGCGCCAGGCCGTCCGCTTTAACGACGGTGGGGATGGGGGCATCCTCCAGGTAAGCGAGCGCCTTCTCCATGTCATCGAAGGTCTCGTATTTTGCGGTGGGAATGCCGTATTTCTTCATGAGGTCCTTGGAGAAGACCTTGCTGCCCTCGATGATGGCAGCCTTTGCCTCGGGACCGAAGCAGGGGATGCCCATCTCCTGCAGCATGTCTACGCAGCCGAGGACGAGGGGATCGTCCGGGGCGACCACGGCGTAATCCACCGGGTGACCCTTCGCAAATTCTTTGATGCCCTCCAGATCCGTCGCCTTGATGTCCACGCAGTATGCGTCCATGGCGATGCCGCCGTTGCCGGGCAGACAGTAGATGCACTCGACCTGCGGGTTTTCCTTGATCTTCTTGATGATGGCGTGCTCACGCCCGCCGCCGCCGATGACCATTACTTTCATAAAAATGCCTCCTAGTGATGGAACAGGCGCATGCCGGTGAAGGCCATGACCATGCCGTATTTGTCGCAGCAGCCGATGACGAGATCGTCTCTCACCGAGCCGCCGGGCTCTGCGATGTATTTGACGCCGGATAGCTTCGCTCTTTCGATGTTGTCATCGAAGGGGAAGAAGGCGTCGGACCCGAGGGCGATGCCGTCGATGGTCGCGAGATAGGCCTTCTGCTCTTCCTTGGTAAAGGGTTCGGGCTGTCTGCTGAAGTATCTCTGCCAGTTGCCTTCGGCACAGACGTCCAGCTCGTTCTGGTTGATGTAGCCGTCGATGGCGTTGTCCCGGTCCGCTCTGCCGAGGCCTTCCTTGAACGGCAGGTTCAGGACCTTGTCGGACTGTCGCAGCAGCCAGGTGTCGGCCTTGCTTCCGGCGAGTCTGGTGCAGTGCACGCGGGACTGCTGGCCGGCGCCGACGCCGATGGCCTGGCCGTCCACGGCAAAGCATACGGAGTTGGACTGGGTGTATTTGAGGGTGATGAGGGCGACGATGAGGTCGATGGCCGCATCGTCGGGCAGCTCTTTGTTGGCGGTCACGATGTTGGACAGCAGCGCGCGGTCGATCTTGAAGTTGTTGCGTCCCTGTTCGAAGGTGATGCCGAAGACCTGCTTCGTTTCCTGAGGATCAGGCACGTAGTCCGGATCCATCTGCACGACGTTGTAGGAACCCTTGCGCTTGGCCTTCAGGATCTCCAGGGCTTCGTCGGTGTAGCCCGGCGCGATGACCCCGTCAGAGACCTCTCTCTTGATGATCTTTGCAGTGGTCGCGTCGCACACGTCGGACAGGGCGATCCAGTCGCCGAAGGAGCACATGCGGTCGGTGCCTCTGGCTCTTGCGTAGGCGCAGGCGATGGGGGAGTCATCCAGCCCTTCGATGTCGTCCACGAAGCAGGCCTTCTTCAGCTTTTCGGGAAGGACTTTGCCGACGGCAGCGGAGGTGGGGCTCACGTGCTTAAAGCTGGCCGCGCAGGGCATGCCGGTGGCTTCCTTCAGTTCCTTGACGAGCTGCCAGGAGTTGAAGGCATCCAGGAAATTGATGTAGCCGGGGCGGCCGTTTAAGATCTGCACGGGCAGGTCGGAGCCGTCCGCCATGTAGATCTTGGCCGGCTTCTGATTCGGATTGCATCCGTATTTGAGTTCGAATTCTTTCATAAAAGATCTCCTTATCAAATGCTTTGGAGTACCTGCCTTTGCGGGCACGCTCTCGCTACCGGGGGCCCCTCCCAGCGGTTCTAAGCTCTGCCTTCGCTTTCAGCTCGGCAATCGCTAAGAACCGGGTTCCCCGAGTACCCGCGCCAGGCAGGTACTCCAGAAGCATAACGCAATTAACAATTCTTATTGATCAGCTTTTCTTTATATTCTTTCGTTTCAAGATCCGTATATCTTACGTATAAGGAGATCTTGTTGTCCGCATCGAGGGCATCCCACAGTTTGCCGGTGAATTCGTCAATATCGTTGGGAATCGCAACTCTCTCGGGTTCACCCTGGAAGGTGGGGATGGGATCGCCGTCGCACACATAGGTGTGGATGAAGTGGCCGAGACCAGCCTTTGCGGGATAGTCGAAGGTGTAGCGGGCACAATCGCTGCCTTCCGCATCGATGCTCTTGAGGATGCTCATGTGGTAGCAGAAGCCGCCTTCGCCGAATTCGATGTCGCCGGAGATGCGCGGCGTAAAGTTCGGCGCATCGGGCTCGAAGCAGCGGCTCTTTAAGCTGCCCCGGATGCACTTGCCCTTCTGCAGGCCTTCGTAGATCGTGTCGGTCTGGTCGCCGTTGGTCACGATCAGGTGGTTTTCATAGCTTCTGAGCGCCGCATAGATGATGAGGCTGGGGTCCTCCACCTTGGACGCGTCAAAGGGCTCCGTAAAGACTTCGCCGTCCTTTACGGTAAAGATGCGGTTGCGGCTGTTGGCGCTGCGGCCCATGATGAAATAGGCGGATACGGCGCTCTTGCCGTCCTCGCTCTTTCCCAGCACGATGCCGCGTCCCACGTAGGAATTGCCGCGGATGAGTTCTGCGATGTCGTGGATCTTGTAGATGTCCATAGTCTATCCAACCTCCTTGAATCCGGAATGAGTCCCGGCGACGATCTGGGCGCAGATCTCCTCTGCAGCCTTGGGAAGCAATTTCCATTCTGCCTGCTTCATGATGCGAAGCTGCAGCTTTTCCGGGGTGTCCCCCGGATACACCCGCACGGCTTTCTGGGCGATGATCTCGCCGCCGTCGGGGATCTCGTTCACGTAGTGCACCGTAGCGCCGCTCACCTTGACGCCTTTCGCCAGCGCCGCCTCGTGGACCTTGAGTCCATAGAAGCCTTCGCCGCAGAAACTGGGGATGAGGGCGGGGTGGATGTTGATGATGCGTTTTTCGTAGTGCCGGGTAAAGTTTTCGCTGAGGATGGCGAGCCAGCCGGCCAGCACGATGAGGTCGGTCTTCGCTTCGTCCAGCAGGCGGATGAGCTCCGCTTCGAAGGCTTCCTGGCTGCCGCAGTCCTTGCGGGTCACGGCAACGGCTTTGACCCCGGCATTCTTCGCCCGCTCGAGGCCGTAGGCCCCCTTGCGGTTGGAAATGACGAGCTTTACGCTGCCGCTGTGCAGCGCGCCCGCTTTTTCCGCATCCAGGATGGCTTGCAGATTGGTGCCTCCGCCGCTGATGAGCACGGCGATGTTCGCGCGTCTTTCTTTCTTAGCGGACAACGATGCTCACTCCTTCTTCCGGGGACTTGACGATGCGTCCCATGCGGTAGGCTTCCTCGCCGTTCGCCCGCAGGATCTCCAGCGCTTTTTCGCTGTCTTCCGCCGCGACGACGATGCTCATGCCTACGCCCATGTTGAAGGTGTTGAACATATCCCGCTCGTCGATGCCGCCGGTCTCTGCGATGAGCTTGAAGATCGGCAGGACTTTGACGCTCGCCTTGTCGATCTCGGCGCACAGGCCTTCGGGGATGCTCCGGGGGATATTCTCATAGAAGCCGCCGCCGGTGATGTGGGAGATGCCCTTGACCTTGACTTCTCTCAGCAGCGCCAGCACGGGCTTGACGTAGATCTTGGTGGGGGTCAGCAGGGTCTCGCCCAGGGACTTGCCGTCCAGGGCCTTGACCTTTTTCTTCAGGTCGGCATTCTCCACGTCGAAGACCTTGCGGACCAGGGAGAAGCCGTTGGAATGGACGCCGGAGGAGGGCAGGGCGAGGATGACGTCGCCTTCCTTCATGGTCTTGTTGTCGATGATGGCCGCTTTGTCCACGATGCCGGTGGAATAGCCCGCCAGGTCGTATTCATCTTCGGGATAGAAGCCCGGCATCTCCGCGGTCTCGCCGCCGATGAGGGCTGCTCCCGCCTGCCGGCAGCCGTCCGCCACGCCCTTGACGATCTGAGCGATGCGCTCGGGCACGTTCTTGCCGCAGGCGATGTAGTCCAGGAAGAACAGCGGTTTTGCGCCGCAGCAGATGATGTCGTTGACGCACATGGCCACGCAGTCGATGCCTACGGTGTCGTGCTTATCCATCAGGAAGGCGATGCGCAGCTTCGTGCCGACGCCGTCGGTGCCGGAGACGAGGATGGGCTGGGTCATGCCGGTGAGGTCCGGCTGGAACAGACCGCCGAAACTGCCGATGTCTCCCAGAACACCTTCGGTATAGGTGCTCTGGACGCTTTCCTTCATAAGTTCTACAGCCTTGTAGCCTGCAGTGATGTCCACGCCGGCTGCGGCGTAGGCTTCGGATCTGGAATTTTTCATGGGGTCTCTCCTTATTCTTTACCGTCCCAGCAATAAGTGCAGAGTTCACATTCCGGCAAGCCGATGGATTCGACGACGCCCTCCAGCGTCTGGAATTCCAGGGAAGCGAAGTTGAACTTTTCGCAGATGGTCTTTCTCAGGTTCTGTCCACGCTCGGTCGTGCCGTCCGAGTATTCCTCGATGTGCTGGAAGCCTTCTGGTCCTTCCAGTTCCAGGATGACCCGTCTGGCCAGCAGCTCCATGTCGCTGATGGAACGGCTGAAGTTGAGGTATTTGCAGCCGTACATGATGGGCGGGCAGGCGGAGCGCATGTGCACGGCTTTGGCGCCGTGGTTGTACAGGAATTCGACGGTCTCCCGCAGCTGGGTACCTCTCACGATGGAGTCGTCCACGAACAGCAGGGACTTGTCCTTGATGAGTTCGTGCACCGGGATCTGCTTCATCTCGGCGATCTTGTTGCGGTCCTTCTGGTTCGTGGGCATAAAGCTTCTGGACCAGGTGGGCGTGTATTTGATGAAAGCGCGGGCGAAGGGTTTTTCGCTGCGGTTGGCGTATCCGATGGCGTGGGGCGTTCCGGAGTCGGGTACGCCGCCGATGTAGTCGATGCTGTCGATCAGCTCCTGGCCGCCTTCTCTCGCCAGGTCGTTTTCCGCCAGGATGGCGCCGTTGCGGTAGCGCATGGATTCCACGGTGACCCCTTCATAGGTGGCCGTCGGATAGCCGAAGTAGCTCCACAGGAATGCGCAGATGCGCTTTTTCTTGCCGGGGGCCTTCAGCTGCTTGATGCTCTTCGGGGTGATCTCCACGATCTCTCCCGGGCCCAGTTCTTTATAGTCTTCGTAGCCCAGCTTCTGGTAGCCGAAGTCTTCGAAGGAGACCGCGAAGCCGTCTTCATCCTTGCCGATCTTGACGGGCAGTCTTCCCACACGGTCTCTGGCTGCGATCAGCGTGCCGTCGTCCTTCAGGATGAGGATGCTGGCGGTGCCGTCGATGGCCTTCTGGGCGAAGCTGATGCCTTCTGCGAAGGTGCTCTTCTGGTCAATGAGGGCTGCGATGAGTTCCGTGCCGTTGATCTGTCCGCCGGTCATGGCGCCGAAGTGCCCGCCGGAGAAGGACAGGTAGTTGTCGATCAGGTCCGACGCATTGTTGATGACGCCGATGGTGGTGATGGCGTAGACGCCCAGATTGGAACGGATGAGCAGGGGCTGGGGATAGGTGTCCGAGATGCAGCCGATGGCTGCCGTGCCCTTCATCTCGTCCAGCACGTGGCCGAACTTTGTACGGAACGGCGAATCCTCGATGTTGTGGATCTCCCGCTGCAGGCCGAGCTCCGGGTCCCAGGCGGCCATGCCGCCGCGCTTCGTCCCTAAGTGCGAGTGATAGTCCGTTCCGAAGAAAACGTCCAAGACGACGTCTTTATTCGATGTGATTCCGAAGAAACCTCCCATGTCTGCCTCCTGTTACAGTCTTTCCATAATGGCTGCGTCCTTGTCCAGGACCTTAGCCGCATCCGTCTTGCGCTTTGCCTCCAGCTTTGCAGCCAGCGCTTCGTCGCCCAAAGCGATGATCTCCGCTGCCAGCAGAGCCGCATTGGCGCCGCCGTCGATGGCGACGGTCGCTACGGGAATGCCCGGGGGCATCATGACGGTGGAGAGCAGGGCGTCCATGCCTTCCAGTACGGAAGACTTGCAGGGGATGCCGATGACGGGGAGCGTGGTGCCTGCGGCGATAACGCCTGCCAGGTGTGCCGCCATGCCGGCGGCTGCGATGATAACGCCGAAACCGTTCGCCTTGGCCGATGCGGCGAAATCGCGGACCTGGTCGGGCGTGCGGTGGGCGGAATAGACGTGGACTTCGAAGGGGATCTCCAGGGTCTTCAGCAGGTCGGTGCCTTTTTTGACCACCGGCAGATCGCTGTCGGATCCCATGATGATGGCGACTTTTTTCATAATGCCTCCTTAATAGAGCAGCGTTCATTTTCGTACAGTCTAACTCTACTCTTCGGGGGTTGGAATTACAATGAAATCGGCGTGAATTTGAAACGATTTTGAAGGCAAAAAGTCGAACGTTCGGAAATTATTGGACAATAGGGTTTTGGATGTTGTGATATGTTCGGGTTTAGCGTAATAAGCCTTTTTGCGATAGAACTATAATTATTATGAAAACCGACCACAATGACTTTGTTTTGCGGTTGGAAAAACGGACAAGGCGAATTAATTGCGGTTGGAAAAACGGACAAATTTAAAGTTTGTATTGTTGGAAAAACGGACAATATATGATATTCTGTCTATAGTACAGCGACTGGAGGTGTTGCATGATCGAGAGAAAAATCGAAAAACGCATACGGGATTTCTTAGAAAGAGAGAAAAAAGCGCTTTTAGTTACCGGTGCACGTCAGGTTGGAAAGACATACAGCATCCGGAAAGTAGGGAAAGAAAACTTCGAATCATTCATCGAAATCAACTTTCTAGAGGACCGCATGGCGCAGTCACTTTTTGATAATGTAGATAACAGCGCTGGTATTTTGCTGCGGATTTCTGCAATCGCGAATCAGCCGCTGATCCCTGGTAAAACTCTGATTTTTTTTGATGAAGTACAAGAATGTAAGGAAATCGTAACCGCAATTAAATTTCTTGTGGAAGACGGAAATTACCGATACATTCTCAGCGGATCGCTTCTCGGCGTAGATTTAAAGGACATTCGATCTGCTCCGGTTGGATATATGGATATTTTTGAAATGTATCCACTGGACTTCGAAGAATTCATAAGAGCAAACGGCGTATCTAAACTTGTAACCGACAGTCTTCGCGAGTCGTTCCGGAATCGCACACCGGTTGATGCCATCGTACATAAAAAAATGATGGATCTATTCTTATTGTATTTGATTGTCGGCGGAATGCCGTCTGTCGTTGTTCATTATCTTGAAACAAATAACCTGCAGGAAGTTGCACAGGAACAACGATCGATTTTAACGTTATATAGGCAGGATATCGCTAAATATGACCCCGAGAATAAATTGTATTTAGAAGAAATATTAGAATTGATTCCGAGTGAACTGAACAGTAAAAATAAACGGTTCATATTAAAAAGTTTAAATGAAAACTTCAAGTTTTCCCGTTATAAGAACAGTTTCCTTTGGTTGAAAAATGCAGGAGTTGCATTGCCGACCTTTTGCGTAGCGGAACCGACGATTCCTTTATTGCTAAATAAAAGTGTTAATCTCTTTAAACTATTCCTTTCGGATGTTGGTTTGCTGGCCTCTATGTATATGGATGGAATCCAGCTTAAGCTGTTGAACAGGGAAAAAGATATCAACTTTGGCTCTATATATGAAAACGCTGCTGCACAGGAATTGAAGGCGCATGGCTATGACCTCTATTATTTTAACAGCAAAAAACAGGGTGAACTGGATTTTATCGTTGAGCAAGACGGAGAAGTATTGCCTATTGAGATCAAATCAGGGAAAGACTATAAACGCCACGCAGCACTGGACAATGTGATGTCCAACAGAGATTATGCTATTCCGACAGCTTTCGTGTTCCAGAACGATAATATTAGTATCGATGGACGTGTCATATATTTACCCATCTACATGCTTATGTTCCTAGAGAGGGAGACGAATCCTCTTCCGCAGATCTATCGGCTGAATTTAGAGGGATTATCTACTGAGTAGTCCGTTTTATAGGCCAATTGTTACGGTAGACTAGTTTTGAAAAGAAAAAAGGCTCCTTAAAGGAACCTTGATGCACCACTGTGCGGCCGGTCGAACCGGCGATTTGAATGAATTCTTATTTGAACTCGCTGTACAGTTTCATAGGGATCTGAAACTGTATGTAGAATATCACTTCAGAGGAGATTTGTAAAGATGAAAAAGCAGGATTACTATTTAGGTCTTGATATAGGAACAAATTCAGTAGGTTGGGCTGCTACAGACCCGGAATATAACATGTTGAAATTCAAAGGCGAACCGATGTGGGGCGTGCATTTGTTTGATGAGGCAAAACCGGCTGCTGATCGCAGGGCATTTCGCACGGCTAGAAGACGGCTTGACCGCCGTCAGCAGCGCGTGGATCTGGTACAGGAGATTTTTTCGCATGAGATTGCCAAGGTGGATCCTCGTTTCTACATTCGCTTGCAGGAAAGCGCCCTATACAGAAAACCAGATGGATTTGAATACCCCTTATTCAATGATAAAGATTACACAGATAAAGAGTATTATGCGCAATATCCGACGATCCACCATCTGATCTGCGATCTGATGGATTCCACAAACCCGCACGATGTCCGGCTTGTCTATCTTGCCTGTGCTTGGCTGGTGGCTCATAGAGGTCATTTCCTCAGTATGGTAAACAAAGACAATATAGCTGCGGTTACAGACTTTGATGTGGTTTATCGGAACTTTGAGGATTATTTTGAAGACAACGGATATGATCTGCCTTGGTCTTCCGAATATGCGGAACAGATCAGAGAGATACTGAGCGGAGAAAGGGGAATAAGCCGTAAACTGTCTGCGCTGAAGAATGTTCTGTTTGGCGGTAAATCTCCTTCCAAGAATCCGGAATCAGCATTTGGGAAAGAAGCCATCATGAAGCTTTTATGTGGCGGTAAGGCGGATGCCAAAGCGTTATTAAACGACGATTCCTTTTCTGAGGCAGGGAGCATCAGTTTATCTGATGAGGATGAAAAGATAGCAGAGTTTATGTCAGAACTGGATGAGCGTGCCTCTGTAATCCCTGTGCTGAAGTCCGTATACGACTGGTCGGTATTGACGAATTCTCTCGGAGGGAAAAATAGTATTTCTGCGGCGAAAGTTGCAGTTTGGGAACAACATCAAAAGGACCTGAAGGGGCTAAAACAGTTCATCCGCACCTATCTTCCGGAACAATATAACGAACTTTTTCGCTCAAAATTAGCAGAAAACAGCTATTCCAGTTACGTTTATCATTCAGATGAAACTCTGGCGGTAAAAAAATCTACAGTTATAGACTTCTCTGATCATCTAAAAAAGTTGATAAAAGATATCGAGCCCAAATCGGAAGACCAGTCCTTTTACAATGACATGCTGGATAGATTAAGTTCGTATACCTTCCTCCCCAAGCAAAAGAATACAGACAATCGAGTAATTCCGTATCAGCTTTACTGGCACGAAATGAAAGCAATTTTGAATAATGCGAAGGACTATCTCCCGTTCCTAAAAGAAATTGATGAGTCCGGCCTGTCCAATATGGAAAAGCTGCTTACTATCATGGAATTCAGTATTCCATATTTCGTCGGTCCATTGAATTCCGGGTCTTCCAATGCTTGGATCAAGCGCAAAGCCGAAGGGAAAATCTATCCTTGGAACTTTGCCGAAAAAGTCGATTTAGATGAAAGTGAGAAGGCTTTCATTGTGCGGATGACGAATTATTGCACCTATTATCCCGGCGAAAAGGTTTTGCCTAAGGATTCTCTTACTTATCACAAATTTATGGTGTTGAATGCGATCAATTCGCTTTCGATTGATGGTCGTCCAATCTCGGTCGGTTTAAAGCAGTCCATTTATCGCGAACTGTTCCAGAAGAAAAAGACTGTAACGAAAAAGAATATTGCAGATTTTCTCGTTGCAAATGGGTCGATTACCGAGGCGCAAAGACCGCTTCTTTCAGGCGTAGACGATAAAATCAATGCGGATCTTAAACCCTTTTTCATCTTTAAAAAGTTGTTGGGGCGAGATGCCTTAACCGAAGATGACATCGAGAGAATCATTGAGAGGGCTGCTTATTCCGAGGACCGCACACGTCTTGAGGATTGGTTAAGAAAGGAATATCCAAATCTTTCGGAGGAGGATGTTAAGTATAACGGGCGGCAGGGGTTGAAAGAATTCGGCAGACTTTCCCACAAATTTTTAAATGGATTTGAAGGTGTATGTAAAGATACCGGAGAGTGCTTTACCATCCTGAAGGCATTATGGGAGACAAACGATAATCTGATGCAGCTGCTAAGCGATCGCTACACTTTTGCGGAAGAACTGCAGGAATTGCAGCAGGATTATTACGCTGAACATCCCAAGAAACTCGAGGATCGGCTGAAGGCCATGTATCTTTCTCCTGCGGTTCGCAGGGCGATCTTCCGTGCCCTTAAAGTGACCCGTGAAGTCGTGGATTGCTGCGGTCAGGCTCCGGACAAAATATTTGTCGAAACTACCCGGGAAGCTAGAGATGCAAGGAAGGGCAGGAGAACCCAAAGCCGTAGAGAACAGATCTTGGAATGGTATAAGCCGCTCAAGAACGATGCTGCACAGCTTACAGCGGAACTGCAGCAGAAAACGGATAATGAACTGCGCAGCGACAGATTGTTCCTGTACTTTATTCAGCTTGGTAAATGTGCCTATACGGGGCAGGCGATTGATATTGCTGACGTTTGGGGGAATGCATATAACATCGAACATATCTATCCCCAGAGTCTGGTAAAAGACGACAGTGTCCTCAACAATATGGTTCTTGTCAAATCCGAGGCGAATGGCGCTAAGAGCGACCGGTATCCAGTGGATGCAGCCATTCAGAATGCTATGCGGCCGTACTGGGATATGCTGCACAGGCATGGTCTTATGACGGATGAAAAATATAAGAGGCTTACCCGGACCACTAGTTTTACCCAAGAGGAAAAGCAGGGATTCATCAATCGCCAGCTGGTAGAAACGAGTCAGTCTACGAAAGCTGTGATTGCGCTGCTAAAAGAGCACTATCCAACCACTGAAATCGTGTATTCCAAAGCTGGCCTTGTTTCTGATTTCCGGCAGCAGTTTGGCATGCTTAAATCCAGAAGTTTCAACGACCTTCACCATGCAAAGGATGCATATTTGAATATTGTTGTTGGGAACGTTTATCACATGCGGTTTACCAAGCGGTGGTTTAGGATAACCGACAAGTATTCCATTAAAACGGAGACGATCTTCAGCCGGGAAGTAAATGTCGGCAATGAATGCATATGGCATGGGTCAGCAGATATTGTAAAAGTCAAGGAAACCATTAAAAAGAACAATGCGCACTTAACGGTTTATGCATACACAAAAAAAGGCGGACTGTTCGATCAAATGCCTCTGAAGAAGGCGGAGGGATTGGTCCCGAGGAAAGCCGGCATGCCGCCTGAAATGTACGGCGGATACAACAAGAAGGCTATCGCAGGCTTCCTGTTGGTTAGATATGCGGTAAAAGAAAAGTACGACCTTATGCTTTTGCCCGTAGAACTGATGCGTGTAGGCGGCGTTTATTCGGACATGGCAGTGGCTACGGATTATGCCTCTGGTAAATTATTCGAATTGCTGAAAAAAGACGTATCGGATCTGTCGTTCCCGTTGGGCTTGCGGAAAATTAAAATCAATACTGTTTTTTCGTTTGATGGATTTAGGATGGCCGTTGGAGGTGTCTCCGGAGGCGAAAAGACTTTGATTATGAAGCCTTTGATGGCGTTGAATGCTTCTCCGGAGATAGAAGCTTATGTGCAGAAGGTGGAAAGCACTGTTCGTAAGATGCAGGAGAATCATCGTTATCAACCACAAGAATTGCTGAATGGGATAAGCTCAGCGGCAAATTTAATGTTGTATGATTTTTACTGCATGAAAGCAAGCTCTTCGCCTTACAACAAACGCCCGAATAATCCCTCAGAAATCTTCAAATCTGGCCGGGAACGTTTTTTAGGTCAAGCCCTCGATGTCCAACTGTATTCCCTCATGCAGATGGGACAAATATTTGGCAGGATGAGCGCAGGATGTGATTTAAAGGCAATCGGAGGAAGTCCTCGTAGTGCTGCAACGATCAGTTTTTCCACAAAAGCATCTTTATGGACAAAGTCATATGCATGCGTGCAGATCATAGATATGGATGCGTCCGGTTTACATGAGAAGTATTCAGTTAATATTCTGGAACTGATATGAGTTGGCGAACAATCATCATCTCCAGGCGCTGTAAATTAGATTACAAGATGGGATACATGGTGGTACGAGCAGAGGACACAAAGAGGGTGTTTCTGGAGGAGGTTGCAATCCTGCTAATAGAAAACCCCGCGGTTTCTCTTACTGGCTGCCTTCTTGAAGAATTGATTAGACAGAAGATTAAGGTTATTTTCTGCGATTCCAAACGATCTCCCCTGGCAGAACTTGTTTCGTATTACGGGAATCATGACAGCAACAAAAGGATTCGAATGCAGATTGCATGGCAAAAGGAGACTAAGGATCTCGTATGGACAAAAATCGTATCTGAAAAGATCTTCCGCCAGGCTGAGTTTCTTAGAGATTTGCATTTTACTGCAGAGCATGACTTACTGCAAAACTATCTGAAAGAACTAAAACCGGCCGACCTCTCGAATCGGGAGGGCCATGCAGCAAAAGTTTATTTCAATGCAGTTTTTGGAGAAGACTTTTATCGAGGTGCTAATGATCCAGTCAATGCAGCGCTTGACTATGGATATACATTGATTCTTTCTGCTTTTAACCGGGAGATCGTAGCAAATGGTTATATGACTCAGCTTGGAATACATCACGATAATGTGTTCAATCATTTTAATTTAAGCAGTGATTTGATGGAACCTGTACGCGTAATGGTGGATCGCCGAGTCTTTTCTTTGGATCCGGACGAGTTTGAGCATTGGGAGAAAATGGAACTGGTAAGTCTGCTGAATGCTCCAGTGCTGATATCCGGAAATGAGCAGACATTGTTGAATGCAATCAAAATCTATGTACGAAGTGTTCTGGATGCTTTATCCCAGGACGATCCTGAAAAAATCCAGTTTATTCAAGTGTATGAGTTATAGATTTATGCGAATGCTCATTATGTTTGACTTACCGGTAGTTTCTCCGGATGATCGGAGGAATTACCGGAAGTTTAGAAAAATGCTGATCAGAAATGGTTTTATTATGATGCAGGAATCCATATACACAAAGATCGTTTTAACTCCATCAGCAGCTGCGTCTGCAGTTGCTGTATTGCGTAGAAATAAACCTCCTGCAGGGCTGGTCCAGGTTTTAACGATAACGGAAAAACAGTTCTCAAGAATAGAAAACATCTCCGGAACATATGAATCGGATGTTGTTAACTCAGACGAGCGTATCATTATCTTATGAAAATAGTACTTCCCGGGATTCTACAGCCCATAACGATCAATAGTAATAGTCTTAGCACTGTAGTTATCGAGAATCCAGATTTGTTGTATAATATCCTTTTAGACCTGAAAACGCAGGTCTTTGGCGGATCCGGCCAGTCTGTTCTTTCTCAAGAAAATGTGCCTGTCAGTTTTTCCAAATACGCAGAAGTTCTGGATGGATTTGCTCCTTTTGAGCTAAACCGTAAGAGTTTGCTTACCAAGGTGATGGGTGCTTTGGAACATAAATGTCAGGATACGGATAACTACATGAGAGGGAATCAATTGCTGGGGGAAATCGAAACATATATGGAAGATCTTTCGTTTGACCTTCCCTGTGTTTTGTCTTACCAGAAACTGAATTGGAACTCACTGATTAAGGCTGCTGGTCTGTATATCGAGAGTGAAACCACATTGTTAGCAGAACAGATCATTGAGTATATGGACCTTGTCAGCAACTTGGAAAACGAGAAACTGTTTATCCTGGTAAATTTGAGATCCTTTGTTGATGATAAGAGCT
Source organism: Bacillota bacterium (assembly GCA_017626845.1). GTDB lineage: Bacteria > Bacillota > Clostridia > Peptostreptococcales > Anaerovoracaceae > RUG11894. The sequence goes on along the minus strand of JAGAHX010000063.1, from coordinate 1,611 downwards.
TGGAGTTATTTGCAAGCACCTGTATGCAGCATGGATTTCATGTTCTTATGATAGATTCAGTTGCAAAAGATCTGTTGACGCTTGAAAGACGGTTGACAATTGACTATGATTTATGTGAATTTTAGTGCAGGTAGATCCCTATACAGCCCTCAAAAGCGTGCTGTACGCTGCTCAAATAGAGATTTGAGGTTTGAGAGCTGTGCAGTTTTATAGGGATCTCAAACTTCGAGCAGCAGGCGTACACGTTCCCGGCGGTTTGAGAGCTGTGCAGTTTTATAGGGATCTCAAACATGGCCGTGTTCTGCATCTCCCAGATCGTCGTTTGAGAGCTGTGCAGTTTTATAGGGATCTCAAACAACCTGGTGGTCAACCCGGCGATCACAGAGGTTTGAGAGCTGTGCAGTTTTATAGGGATCTCAAACATCGACGCCTTCGCGAACTACATCCGCACCGTTTGAGAGCTGTGCAGTTTTATAGGGATCTCAAACTGACCCGCCATCCTGGTAGAAGCCGTAATTGTTTGAGAGCTGTGCAGTTTTATAGGGATCTCAAACTCGTCAGCTCGTTTTGCGGCCTTTCAACTAGTTTGAGAGCTGTGCAGTTTTATAGGGATCTCAAACCATATTTGTGCCGACGCCAGTTACCTTACGGTTTGAGAGCTGTGCAGTTTTATAGGGATCTCAAACAAGCTGGACCGTTTCAGCCGCAACAGGTACGTTTGAGAGCTGTGCAGTTTTATAGGGATCTCAAACCGGACAATGGGCAGCCAAGTACGGCAACCAGTTTGAGAGCTGTGCAGTTTTATAGGGATCTCAAACCGAAGAATACGAAAACAACCGCGGCGACGTGTTTGAGAGCTGTGCAGTTTTATAGGGATCTCAAACTCCACCATGTTCGATGACCGCCACGCAGGCGTTTGAGAGCTGTGCAGTTTTATAGGGATCTCAAACTTTTTCCTCTTGCATGAGGAGGCGAGAAGTGTTTGAGAGCTGTGCAGTTTTATAGGGGAGGTCTCTTTTTTATCGCAATCGTTTTGGTATTTAGCTAGCCTTTTTCAAACGCATGTTTCACGTCACCAGTTGCTGGAAATTATGACTAAAACGTTGTTTGATTTTGTCAAGTTGTTTTCTTTGACCAGATTTCACTATTCTGAATGGTCAAGGAAAATGGGGCGGTTTTGACCCATAAACTGCCTTTTTCCTTTGGCCACCGGCATATCAGCGACTCTGTCAAAGGATTTGCTTTGACAGAATCTGAATTTGGAGATTTGTCAACGGTGCTGCTGCATTGTTGCATTACTTCTGCATCCAGCAGAGGCAGCGCAATGAAGCCTGCCATTGTACAGGATTCTTCAGTCCCTTCGACAGGCTCAGGGACCGTAATGAAAAACCCGGTGTCTTGCAACACCGGGTCAGACTGAAGACAAAGGGTCACAGAAATGTGGCCCTTTTCTCATGGTTTTTCTCATCAAAAACCCACATTCTGCCAGAAGTATGATACAATAGAAGTGTCAAAGAAAGGCGGAATTTCAATGCTTTCCAAGAATCAAGGCGGTCCACCGCAAGTACAGATCGTATCCTTGGAAGAACTCGTTCCACAGGATCATCTGCT
>JAGAHX010000062.1 GCA_017626845.1 Bacillota bacterium | reverse complement strand
GTCACAGCAGGATTTAGTTTTCAAGGTGCAAAGGACAGCAGAGCTGCCCATTAGGGGTGGCTCTCTGCTCCGGAGCATTGGCTCTAAACTTCGGAACAGGTGGCTCTATTTTGTCGGATAAGGTGGCTCCGCCACAACGGAATATTCACTGGTATTATTCCCGGGTGATCGGAGAGAGAAAAAGTGTACAGAGCTACCTGATAAAGCAAAGCAAGATCTATAATGCTCCGGCAAATCGTCAAAAGCGGCCGCATCAGTTTGAGAGATGATAAAGAAAACCCGTTGTAAAAAACACAACGGGTTTTTCGTTGGAGCGGATGAAGGGAATCGAACCCTCGACCTAGCCTTGGGAAGGCCATGTTTTACCATTAAACTACATCCGCAAGAAAAAAATATAGTGTTACATATAGTCTGACAATTGAGATGTTGCCTAAAAAACGATGCTGAGATGTGCTGAAAAATAAACGTTTTGGTTTTGTGTCGATTCCTGTTTGGGAAGCTGCTGTTTTGCCATTAAACTACATCCGCATATCTTATTTTCGACAACCTATTATACGACCGAAAAGGGGCGCTGTGCAAGTGTTATTATCGGCGCATTTGTGGTATACTAACTTTGTATAAGTGTAACCGATAAGAAAGGTGAACTGAAAGAGATGAAGATTACATTCTGCGGTGCGGCTTCCGGTGTCACCGGCAGCTGCCACATGATTTCGACGGACCAGCACAAGATCCTGTTTGACTGCGGACAGTTCCAGGGCGGCGCGGAAGAGGAAGCGCGCAACCGGGAGCCATTCCCCTTTAATCCGGCGGAGATCGAATGCGTGGTCCTTTCTCATGCGCATATCGACCACTGCGGCAGACTGCCGCTGCTGGTAAAACAGGGCTTTAAGGGCGAGATCTACTGCACCGACGCCACGGCGGATCTGCTGGACGTTATGCTGAAGGACTCCGCCCACATCCACGAGCAGGAGGCGGAGTGGAAAAACCGGAAAGCCGAACGGGCGGGCCACCCCCTGGTGGAGCCTCTCTACACGGCGGATGATGCGCTGGACACCTTAAAACTGGTGCGTCCGGTGCTCTACGATACGCTGTTCGCGCTCAACGATCAGATGAAGATCGTGTTCAACGACGCCGGCCACATCCTGGGATCCGCCATCATCGAACTGTGGGTCGAGGAGAACGGCAAGAGCAAGAAGATAGTCTTTTCCGGCGACCTCGGCATGACGGACCGTCCGATCCTGCGTGACCCCGTCACCATCCACAAAGCCGACTATGTCGTGATGGAGACCACCTACGGCAACCGGCTGCACGAAAAGAACGCAACCAGCATTAAAAAGCTGCTGGATATCATCGTGGAGACGACCAAGCGGGGCGGCAACGTCGTCATCCCCAGCTTCGCGGTAGGCCGTACTCAGGAGCTCATCTTCGAGCTCAACCGGATCTACGACGGCAACAGCGAATACAAGCAGGCGCTGAAGGATGTCCACGTCTACGTCGATAGCCCCATGGCTGCCCAGGCGACGGAGATCTTCAAGAATAACGCCCAGACTTACGACGACGAGATGCGGGAATTCATTCTGCGGGGCGACCATCCCCTGGATTTCCCCAACCTGCACTTTACGCGCACCAGCGACGAGAGCCGTATGATCAACGTGGATACGAAACCCAAGATCATCATCTCCGCCAGCGGTATGTGCGACGCGGGCCGTATCCGCCACCACTTAAAGCATAATCTGTACAATCCGGCCAACAGCATCGTGTTCGTTGGCTACCAGGCCGAAGGCACTCTGGGACGCTCCCTCATCGAGGGAATCCAGGAGGTAAAACTGTTCGGCGAAGACATTGCCGTAAAGGCGCAGATCCACAACCTGGAAGGGTTCTCGGGCCACGCGGACAGAGACGCCCTGTACCATTGGATCTCCAGCTTTACGCAGCAGCCCCACGACATCTTCCTGGTCCACGGCGAAATGGACGCCAAGCGGGATTTCGCAGCGTACGTAAAGGAGCATAAGGGCTGGGACTGCGTCGTCGTAGACGGTATCTCCGAATACGAACTGACGGACGAGACGAGACTCTCCGCCCATGAGGAACGGCATGCATCGAAGGCTGCGCCTGCGGAAGTTCCTGCACAGGAAGCGCCAGAGCAGGCGGCTCCGCAGAAGCCTGCGGAAGATGCGGCTCTGAAGGAATTCACTTCTCCCGAGCAGATCGACGATCTGAAGGCCCGTCTGCAGGAGATGCACAAGACGCTGGACAACGTGCTCTACAATACCAACGAGACGGTGGAAACCACCGTGAGCGCCGAAAAACTGGCGGAGATCAAGAATCTGGTGGCCTCCTTGGAGAAGGACGTCATCAATCTGGGCTCCACCATTACGAAGGAAGACCGGCCGGCGGACGAAGAACTGCCGCTGGAGGGCGAACTGCCTCCGAAGGAGATTCCGGAGAAGGAAGGAAAGAAGTCCAAGAAAAAGTAGGAGCACCCCATGAAAGAACCCATCCTCATCGGCATTGCCGGCGGCACAGGCTCCGGCACATCCACGCTTGTGCAGGAGATCGCAGCGGAATTCCAGGATTCCGTATGCCTGCTCAGCCACGACTATTACTACAAGGCGCACGACGACATGCCTTACGAACAGCGCTGCCTGCTCAACTACGACCATCCCAGCGCCTACGATACGGATATGCTGGTGGAGCACCTGCAGCTGTTAAAGCAGGGGCTTACGATCCACCGGCCGGTCTACGACTTCTCCGATCACAACCGGGCGAAGGAAGTCGTGGAGGTAAAACCTGCGCGGGTCATCATCATCGAAGGCATCCTGATCTTTGCCGACGAAAGCCTGCGCAACCTGTTCGATATTAAACTGTTCGTGGATACGGATGCGGACGTACGCATACTGCGGCGCATCCTGAGAGACGTGGAGGAGAGAGGGCGGACGCTGGAGTCCGTGGTGACCCAGTATCTGACGACGGTAAAGCCCATGCATGAGCAGTTCGTGGAGCCCTCGAAGAAATACGCGGACATCATCATCCCGGAAGGGGGCCGCAACCATGTGGCGCTCTCGATGGTCAACCACCGCATCCGGGCGCTGTTAGCAGAAGAGGATTAGACAAAATAATAATTGACTTCCCAGGCAGGAAGGCAGGGGCTCGTGCGCAGATAGACGTTATAGTCGTCTCGCAGTGCCATCACCTGCAGGGGGATAGACCAGAGATCATCCGTCCGGTGATAGGCTGCGATCAGCATCGCCGGGCGGTATTTTTGTATGGTGAAGGCGGCTCCTCGGATCGCGGCGGCTTCGCTGCCTTCCACGTCCATCTTGACGATGTCCGTCCGCGCGCCGTCCAGCAGATGGTCCAGAGTTTCGGCGCAGACGGGTACGGTCTTCGTCGACCGCGACCCCCGGCCGGCCCCTTTGGAGATCTCCGCCATGCCGGTGGCATCGCCGATGACGGCCTGCACGCAGCGGCAGCGGGTGAGGCCGGCCGCAGCAACCGTCTCCTTGAGCTTACGGAAGTTGCGGGGTTCGGGTTCGACGGCCAGGATGGACGGGTCACAGGAACCGCCACAGATAGCCAGATAGTCCAGCACGGTATCGCCGGTGTAGGCGCCCAGGTCCACGTAAGCTTTGTCTGCGGCAGGGGCGAGCAGGGCCCAGTTGTCGACAGCGGGCGTCTCGCAGTCCGCCAGATAACCGATCTTTCCGGATAGTTTATAGGAGATGACGTCCTGAAAGACCTTGCGGCTCTGCTCGTCCGCAAGGATTGCAAGGGTTTTCTGCAGTTGGGCTTCGTGGTCTACGTAATACTGTTTATCGAAAATCCCCTCTCCGGCGACCGGCAGGTCTGGCGCGTAGAACTCCGTGCGCGATGCGATGCCGCGTATGGTCTGCAGCACGTCTTCTCTATGGGTGCCGAAGGCCAACAGAACGATGGAATCCTTCCCGAAGCGCTGCATCGCCTCTGTAAAGGAGGTCACCGGGTACCCCAGAAATTCCTTCGCCCGCACGAATCCGTCGGACGCGAAAAAGCCGGCCGGCTTTTTGCCCCGCTTTGCCAGTTCGGAGACGATCGCCTCCGCGGCGTTGCCCCGGCCGTAGATCAGAATTTTTTTTTCGGTTTTCGCCAAATAGTCCCACATGCGAAAAAGTATATCACAAATTTCCGCCTTTGTTTGACGGTGGTCCGCTGAGCGTGGTAAGATACTATTGCGCAGTATGCGTTTGTTTTCGTGAGTATTTTTTGAGTCAGAAAAGGAGGAAAGACCATGGATAGCGGAAGTACGATAGGTTTATCGGCAGGCCAAAGTCTAGCAGAGCCGCCGCGATCGTCCGTGGCTGCCTTCTGAAACCGGTAGACTTATCTAGACCTGCCTATATCTTATTATTTCCCTTTAATGGAGAGGATAAGTTATGGCAGAATTATCATTTGAGCGCACTTTTGAGGCGCTTCTGGAAGAAAAGAAATATTCCACCATCAAAGATGTGCTGGTCACCATGAACCCCGCGGACATCGCCGCGATCTTCGAAGATGTGGACGAAGAACGTCTGCCTCTTCTGTTCCGCCTGCTTCCGAAAGAACTGGCGGCGGAGACCTTCGTGGAGATGGAACCGGAACAGCAGGAGATCCTGGTGGAAGGGTTCTCCGACCGCGAGCTGCACGAAGTTATGGACGAGCTGTTCGTGGACGATGCGGTAGACCTGGTGGAGGAGATGCCCGCCAACGTGGTCAAGCGCATCTTGGCCCAGGCCGATCCGAAGATGCGGCGGGAGATCAACGAGATCCTGCGCTATCCCGAGGATTCGGCAGGGTCCATCATGACGACGGAGTACGTCAACCTGCATCCGTCCATGACGGTAGGGGACGCCATCGGGCGCATCCGCCGCACCGGCGTGGATAAGGAGACCATTTACACCTGCTACGTTACCGACGAGCGGAAGCTGCTGGGCACGGTCACCGTGCGGGAACTGCTCACCGCCAAGGACGAAGAGAAGGTGGGCGACCTGATGGAGACCAACGTTATCTCCGTCAACACCCTGGACGACCAGGAAGAGGTCGCCAACATGTTTACGAAGTACAGCTTCCTGGCGCTGCCCGTCGTGGACAGCGACATGAGGATGGTCGGTATCGTAACGTTCGACGACGCCATGGACGTTCTGGAAGAAGAGACCACGGAAGACATGGAGATCATGGCAGGTATTACGCCTTCGGAAAAGACGTACTATCGGTCCTCGCCCTGGGAACTGTTTAAACACCGTATTCCCTGGCTGCTCCTGCTGATGGTCTCCGCTACGTTCACCGGCATCATCATCACCCATTTCGAAAATGCGCTGGCGGCACAGGTCGTGCTGACCGCGTTCATCCCCATGCTGATGGATACGGGCGGCAACTCCGGGTCACAGGCTTCGGTTACGGTCATCCGTGCGCTGTCCCTGGACGACATCGAGTTCGAGGATCTGCCGGTGGTCATCTGGAAGGAGATCCGCACCGCCGTGCTGTGCGGCGTTTCCCTGGCGGCGGCGTGCTTCGCCAAGCTGATGGTCGTGGATAAGATGATCCTCGGCAACGAAGCCGTAAACACCACCGTAGCGGCCGTCGTCTGCTCCACTATGGCCCTGACGGTGCTGGTGGCCAAGCTGATCGGCTGCAGTCTGCCGATGATCGCCAAGAAGCTGGGCTTCGATCCGGCGGTCATGGCCAGCCCGTTCATCACGACGATCGTGGATGCGGTATCCCTGCTGGTGTACTTCGCGATCGCAAGCTCGCTGCTGTTCTAGAACTAAGAAAGGCTTTTCCAGGGGGCCGGAAGCGCATTCCGGTCCCTTTTTATGAGGAAATATGACAAAGATCAATAACTTTACAGAAGGGAAGATCCTATCGCCCCTCGTTCTGTTCGCGGTCCCCATCCTGCTGTCGCAGCTGTTGCAGACCGCGTACGGCGCCGTGGACATGCTGGTCATCGGCACGTTCGGCACGACTGCGGACGTTTCCGCCGTCTCCACGGGTGGGTGGATCGTTACGCTGGCGCTGTGCTTCATGACAGGCCTCGCCATGGGCATGACGGTGCTGATCGGCCGGGCGATCGGACAGAAAGATACGGAGCAGGTGGGAGATATCATCGGGACGGCGGTGGTTCTGTTCAGCGGTTTCTGCCTTGCCATCATGACCGCGCTCATCGTCTTTGCGCCGCAGCTGGCGGCCCTGATGAAGGCGCCGGAAGCGGCCTTTGCCGGAACGGTCACCTACATCCGCATCTGCGCGGGCGGCCTCGCCTTTATCACGGCGTATCATGTGATCGGCAGCATGTTCCGGGGAATGGGGGATTCCGCCATGCCTCTGGTGACCGTCGCCATCGCCTGCGCGTTCAATATCAGCGGCGACCTGCTGCTGGCCGGCGTCTTCCGCATGGGCGTAAAGGGCGTGGCCATCGCCACCGTATTCGCACAGGGCATAAGCGTTCTGGCGTCGCTTCTCATCATGAAGAAGCGGGGCATGCCGTTTTCGTTTACCGGAAAGAATCTGCGGCTGAACGGGGTGATCGCGAAAGAACTGCTGCACATCGGCATTCCCACCTCCGCGCAGGATGTGCTGGTCACCCTGTCCTTTATCGTGATCGCGGCTATCGTAAACGGCCTGGGCCTGGTGCCTTCCGCCGGCGTCGGCGTGGCTGAGAGGATCTGCTCCTTCGTGATGCTCGTGCCTTCCACGTTCTCCATGGCCATGTCCGCGTTCGTGGCGCAGAACTATGGGGCGAGGAAGATGGACCGGGCGGAGAAGGCGCTGTCTTACGGCATCGGCGTATCGCTGGGCGTGGGCGTCTTCATGTTCCTGTTCATCTTTTTCCGGGGTGATATCCCGTCGTCCTGGTTCGCGGCAGGGAAGGCCGACGTGGTCGCAGCGGCAGCGGACTACCTGAAGGCTTACGCCATCGACTGCCTGCTGACGAGTTTTCTGTTCTGCTTCAACGGCTATTTCAACGGCCTGGGGCGTACCCGTTTCGTCATGACCCAGAGCATCATCGGGGCGTTCGGCGTGCGCATTCCGGTGTCGTATCTCATGAGCAAAGAGGTGCCGGTGTCCTTATTCCACGTAGGGCTGGCCACGCCCTGCAGCACGTTTGTGCAGATCGTTCTGTGCTTCGCGTACTTTTTCCTGCTGAAGCGTAAAAATGCGCAGGATGGTATGGTATAATAAATCATTAAGGTCTTTTTGATAAAACTATTTCAGGAACTGAAGGAGGATATACATGCTTAGAATCGCGATCAACGGCTTCGGCCGCATCGGAAGACTCGCTTTCCGTAAAATGTTCGGCGACCCCAGATTCGACGTCGTCGCCATCAACGACCTCACCAGCCCGGAAATGCTGGCGTATCTGCTGAAGTACGACTCCGTGCAGAAGGCTTATGAGGGTCACGTGATCGACTGCGGTGACGATTACATTTCCGTGGACGGCACCAAGATCCCTGTCTTTGCCCAGGCGGACGCCAAGAACCTGCCCTGGAAGGAATACGACGTGGACATCGTGCTGGAGTGCACCGGTTTCTATACCAGCAAGGCGAAATCCCAGGCTCACATCGATGCCGGCGCCAAAAAGGTCCTCATCTCCGCACCGGCGGGCAACGACCTGCCCACCATCGTGTATGGCACCAACCACGACACTCTTACGAAGGAAGACAATATCGTCTCCGGCGCCAGCTGCACCACGAACTGCCTGGCTCCCATGGCGAAGGCGCTGAACGAATACAGAGAACTGCGCACGGGCTTCATGACCACCATCCATGCCTATACCGGCGACCAGATGATCCTGGACGGTCCCCACAGAAAGGGCGACTTCCGCAGAGCGAGAGCGGGCGCACTGAATATCGTTCCCGCCAGCAGCGGCGCGGCGAAGGCCATCGGTCTCGTCATCCCCGAACTGGACGGCAAGCTCATCGGCTCCGCCCAGAGAGTGCCCGTCGGTACCGGTTCCGTTACGATCCTGGATGCCACGCTGAAGGACATGACGGACACCGTTTCCGTGGAAGGCATCAACGAGAAGATGCGCGCTTCCACCAACAAGTCCTTCGGCTACAACGAAGAACCCATCGTCTCCACCGACATCATCGGCAGCACCTACGGTTCCGTGTTTGACGCCACCCAGACCCTGGCGCAGAAGTGCGGCACCCACATCTACGAAGTCCGCGTCGTTGCCTGGTACGACAACGAAATGGGCTATACCAGCCAGCTGCTGCGTACCATGGCGCATATGGGCCGGCTGATGGGAAGGATCTGATCTTTAAACGCACAATAAAAGCGCTGCGGCTTTTCATTCCGCAGCGCTTTTGCTTTTCTCGATCGGTCAGTTCTTATTCCCCGGTCTCGACGCCTGTCTTCGGGCAGGGTTCGCTCACCTTGGGGAGCACCTCGTTCGTAAGCTGGTCCGTCAGCTGCTTGGCGAGGGCGGCCAGCTGATCTCTTCTGGCGTCTTCCACGTTTTCCGGCGCGTTGACGGCGTTGGTGATCTCCTCCGCCTGGTCTGCGATCTGATCCATCAGCTTAAGCGTTTCGAAATCCGCCTCCCAGCCGTTGTCGATGGCGGTCTGCGCCACGTCGTTATACGTTTCTACCAAAGTCAGGCAGGCGTTGGCCATGGCCTCGTATTTTTCCGCTGAGATCTCCTCCGGCGTCTTGGACTTGCAGCCTGCCAGACCAAAGAGCAGCAGGGCGCATATCAGTAACAGACAGAATCTTTTCTTCATGGATACCTCCGTAGTCTTACCTTAACAATTATAGAGAATCTGCGGATAATTGCAACTGGAAGAAAAATGTAAATTGCTTGCGCGTATTTATGCATTCTGCTATAATTATTAAATCCCTAAGCCGCGGGAGTAGTTTTATTGCGTTTAACGCATTAAAGCGTTCCCGTAGAACTAAGAAACAGGAAGTAGAGTATGGTTAGTTATACGCTGAAGCGTGTGGGGGCCGCGCTGCTCACGCTGCTGCTTATCATGGCGATCACGTTCTTCTTGATGAACGCGATCCCCGGCAGCCCGTTCCTCACGGAAAAATCCACGCCCCAGCAGATCGCTCTGGCCAACGCAAAGTATGGTCTGGATAAACCTCTGATCGTCCAGCTCAAGAACTACGTGGTCAACTATCTCAAAGGCGATCTGGGCACTTCGCTCAAGATGCAGGAGGGGACACCCGTCAAGGATATCATCTTCCATCAGGGCAAATTCGTGCTCTCCATTAAGCTGGGACTCATTTCATTGGCGGTGGCCGTCATCATAGGCATTCCTTTGGGCTGTATCGCCGCCTATAACCGGGGCACCTGGCTGGACGGCTTTCTCCGGGTCATGACGACCGTAGGCGTCGCCATTCCCGGCTTCGTTCTGGCGACCCTGCTGTTGGCCACGTTTGCGGTCAAACTGCATATCCTGCCCACGAATTCCGGCCAGCTTACGGACTGGAAGAGCTACATCATGCCCATCATCAGCATGTCGTTCTACTACGTCTGCTACGTGGCGAAGCTCACCCGTACGTCCATGCTGGATGCCATCAACCAGGATTATATCCGCACGGCCCGGGCGAAGGGCGTCAAGACGAAGATGATCGTCCTCAAGCACGCGCTCCGCAACAGCCTTATCCCCGTCATCACCTATCTCGGACCCGTTACCGCCGGTATCATCACCGGTTCCTTCGTCGTGGAATCCACGTTCCAGATCCCGGGTCTGGGCAAATACTACGTACAGTGCGTCATGTCCAGAGACTATCCGGTCATCATGGCGACCACCGTCGTTCTGTCGGCGCTGGTCATCTTCATGAACCTGGTCGTGGACATCGCTTACAAGATCGTCGATCCGCGGATCACGCTCACGAACAAGGAGGCTTAGAACATGGCAGATTTCAGCAAGATCAGCCCGTTCCAGGTCGACCCTTCCGCGATCGAAGAGGCTGTTACATTCTCTCCCGAGGATTTTGAACCCGCCAGCGAAGGCGAAAAGGAGAGCATGGTAGAGAAGCGCAAGAGCGTTTCCTACTGGAAGGATGCGGCCAGAAGATTCAAGGCGAACCACGTTTCCATGGTGGCGCTGTTCATCTTCATCCTGGTCCTGATCTTCGCATTCATCGGACCGAAACTCATTCCCTACAGCTACGGCGACCAGTACAGAAGCTCCCAGAAGCTGGGTCCCAGAGAGTTTTCTGAGGGCGAGGCGCTCATCGCGAAGGCGTCCTCCTACTTCGACGGCTTCTACGCCACGGCGCTGCAGCCCGGCTCCATCACGGCGGTCATGAAGGGCGAGCAGTACGTTACGAAGAGCGGCAAGACCTATGCCTTTACCCAGGAGAAGAACGAAGAGGGCGTTATCATCGGCTTCGAGAAGAGCTCCGGCAACCTGGTAAAGGTCTACGAAAAGGATATCGATCCCGCTACGGGCGCAGTCAAGAACGCGACCGTCCTGGCCGAAGAGCCTTCCGAACCTGCGGAAGGCGCCTCCGAGCTCAAACTCGTCAAGCGGGTATTCCCCCATATGTTCGGCACCGACTCCGTAGGAAGAGACCTCATGGCCCGTACGATGTACGGCGCCCGCGTCTCCATCCTCATCGGTATCATGGCAGCTCTCATCGTGCTCATCATCGGCTCCATCTACGGCGCCATCTCCGGTCTTTCCGGCGGCACGGTGGACTTCATCATGATGCGTATCGTAGAGCTCATCTACTCCATCCCGGAAGTTCTCATCGTCCTGCTTCTGCAGGTGGTTCTGCGCGAACCGCTGCAGGAGTGGATCGACCACAGCGGCAGCAGCCTCGCCCATGCGGCAGGCGCGCTGGGTTCCGGCATCATCTGCATCTTCATCACGTTCGCGCTGCTGTACTGGGTCACCATGGCCCGTATCGTGCGCGGCCAGGTGCTGCAGCTGAGAAAGCAGGAGTACGTGACCGCAGCCATCGCCCTGGGCGCAGGCAATAAGCGGATCATCCGCCGCCATCTGCTGCCCAACTGCGTAGGCGCTCTGGTCATTACGACCTGCCTGCAGATCCCGTCCGCCATCTTCCTGGAAAGCTTCTTAAGCTTCCTCGGCCTCGGCGTTTCCGCTCCCATGGCGAGCCTCGGCTCTCTATGCTCGGATGCGCTGCAGACCATTACCTTATATCCGTACCGGCTGATCTATCCGGCGGTCATCCTCACCATCATCGTGCTCACCTTAAACCTGGTGGGCGACGGTCTGAGAGACGCCCTGGATCCGCGTTTAAAGAAGTAGGAGGGCAGAGCAATGGAAGAAACCAAGAAAAACCTGCTCGAGGTCAAGGACCTGAAGGTCTCCTTCTTCACCCCCGCGGGCGAGGTAAAAGCCGTAGACGGCATCAGCTACAACCTGGGCTATAACGAAGTGATGGGCATCGTGGGCGAATCCGGTTCCGGAAAGTCCGTGGAAGCCTATTCCATCATCGGCCTGCTGCAAAAACCCGGCAAAGTCGTGGGCGGCAGCATCACCTTCGACGGCCAGGACCTGCTCTCCTTCGACGAGGAGCAGATGAGAAACGTGCGGGGCAAGGATATCTCCATGATCTTCCAGAACCCCATGACCTGCCTCAACCCGGTCTACACCATCGGCAACCAGCTGATGGAGGCGCTGCAGTGCCACGACGACAAGATCACGAAGGAAGAGGCCTGGGACAGAGCGGTGCACATGCTGGAGCTGGTCGGCATCAACAACGCCGAAAAGCGCATGACCCAATATCCCCACGAACACTCCGGCGGCATGCGGCAGCGCGCCATGATCGCCATGGCCCTCATCTCCGAGCCGAAGCTGCTCATCGCGGATGAGCCGACCACGGCGCTGGACGTTACGATCCAGGCCCAGATCCTGGACGTCATGAAGGACATCCAGAAGCGCGTCAACACCTCCATCATCTTCATCACCCACAACCTGGGCGTCGTAGCGGAGGTCTGCGACAAGGTGTCCGTTATGTACGCGGGCAAGATCGTGGAGCAGGGAGATGTCAACGACATCTTCTATAACCCTCAGCATCCGTACACGAAGGCGCTGCTGGCATCCATGCCCAGACTGGACGAAGACGGCCATGAGCGGCTCATTCCCATCGAGGGTACGCCCATCGACCTGCTGAATCCGCCCCAGGGCTGCAATTTCGGCCCCCGGTGCAAGGAATGCCGCAAGATCTGCCTGTCGAAGAAGCCGCCCTATGCGGACCTCGGCAACGGGCACATCTCCGCCTGCTGGCTGCACTTCATGGAAGGCGCCGCAAAGAAAGAGGAGGCATAAACGATGGAAGAACGCAAGAAGCTCCTCGAGATCGAAAACTTAAAGAAATACTTCCCCGTTAAGGCGGGGTTCGGGAAAAAGCAGTACGTACAGGCGGTGGAATCCGTTTCCTGCCACATCTACGAAGGGGAGACCCTGGGTCTGGTAGGTGAATCCGGCTGCGGCAAGACGACGCTGGGCCGCACCATCATCCGGCTGCACGAACCCACCTCTGGTAAGATCGTCTTCGACGGCACGCCGATCTACGACAGCGAGAAGAAGATCGCCGTTCCCATGCTGCCTTACCGCCGCAAGATGCAGATCATCTTCCAGGATCCGTCCGCGTCGCTGGACCCCAGAATGACGGTCGGCGAGATCGTCGGCGAAGCGCTAGACATCCACGGACTGTTCCAGGGCAAGGCGGAGAGAAGAGAGCGCATCAACGAACTGCTGGATGAGGTCGGCCTCAACACCGAGCACTCCAACCGGTTCCCCCACGAGTTCTCCGGGGGTCAGCAGCAGCGCATCGGCATCGCCCGGGCGCTGGCGGTGGAGCCCCAGTTCATCGTGTGCGACGAGCCGATCTCTGCACTGGACGTATCCATCCAGTCCCAGGTCATCAACATGCTGGAAGACCTGCAGGCAGAGAAGGGGCTTACGTACCTGTTTATCGCCCACGACATCTCCGTGGTCCGGCACATTTCGAACCGGATCGGTGTCATGTACCTGGGAAGTATGGTAGAATTAGCAGAGAGTTACGAGCTCTGCAATCACCCCATCCATCCCTACACGAAGACGCTGCTCTCCGCGGTCCCCATTCCGGATCCGGAGAAGACCAGAAGCCGCGTAAGACAGCCTCTGGAAGGGGAGATCCCCAGCCCGATCAATCCGCCCAGCGGATGCCGGTTCCATACCCGCTGCCCCTACGCCACGGAACGCTGCAAGCAGGAGTTCCCGAAGCTGAAGGAGTACGGCCCCGGCCACTACGCCGCCTGCCACCTGCTGGAGGACGGCAAACTCTAATCCCTCGATACTCGGCCGCAAATGTGCAAATACGGCTTGGTATATAAACCTGTTTTTAATGAAGCATTTGCTAATTAAGGAGGAAAACATGAGAAAATTAATTGCACTGCTTCTGGCGCTTGCTATGGTATTCTCCCTGGCAGCCTGCACCTCTTCCGAACCCGCTCCGGCAGAACCTGCTGAAGGCGGCGAAGAACAGGGCGCTGCAGAACCCTTTGTGGTAGATGCCTGCATCGCGTCAGAACCCGAGACCATCGACGTCAGCCTCATCAGCTCCGTAGACGGTTCCACCTACGTTCAGCACATGTTCGAAAATCTGATGAAGTATGCGCAGACCGATGAACATCCCGCTGACGACACCAACATGTACATGACCGAAGTAGTTCCCGGCCAGGCCGCCAGCTACACCGTCTCCGACGACGGACTCGTGTACACCTTCACCCTGCGGGACGACATCTTCTGGTCCGACGGCCAGCCCGTTACCGCAAACGACTGGGTCTACTCCTGGAGAAGACTGGTCAACCCCGACACCGCGGCTGACTACGGCTACTTCCTGGACGGTATCGTTGTAAATGCTGCAGCGATCCAGGCCGGTGAAAAGGCTCCCGAAGAACTCGGCATCAAGGCCCTGGACGACAAGACTCTGGAGATCTCTCTGGAGAGCGCTTGCCCGTACTTCCTCGAAGTCTGCGCGTTCGCATCCCTGATGCCCATGCGTGAAGACGTCGTTGAAGGCAACGACAACTGGACCGATCCCGCCAACATCGTTGTCAACGGTCCCTACATCATCTCCGAGTGGGTACACGACTCCTACATCAAGATGGTTCCCAACGAACAGTACTATGATGCTGCCAACCTGGGTCCGGATGAGATCGTATGGCACCTGTCCGACTCCGAGACCGCGATCCTGTCCTCTTATCAGAACGGCGAATACGACTTCATCGAGTCCTTCCCGACCGACATGATCGAATCTCTGCAGAGCTCCGGCGACTGCTTCATCAACCCGTACGTCGGTACTTACTATCTGTACCTGAACTGCGACAAGATCCCCAGCTGGAAAGTACGTGCTGCGATGACCATCTCTGTTGACAGAGACAACATCGTCAAGAACGTAACCCAGGGAGGACAGGTCCCCGCTACCGGCTTCGTAGCCAGCGGTATCCTCGACTCCACCGGTCAGGACTTCGCCTACGGCGTATCCGAACTGGGCGCCATCTACAACTGGCTGTCTCAGCAGTATCCCGATGCGGATCTCACCACCTATGCAGGCAAGTGCGAACTGGCCAAGCAGCTGTACGATGAGGCTGTCGCAGACGGCGAATGGGACGCTAACACCACCGTTGTTTACAACTTCAACACCTCCGATACCCACAAGGCTATCGCAGAGGCTTGCGGTCACGACTGGCAGACCGTTCTGGGCATGAACATCACCCTGGAGAACCAGGAATGGGCTACCTACACCAACGGTCTGGGCGAACATGCATTCGGCGTAGCCAGACTGGGCTGGATCGCTGACTACAACGACCCCATCACCTATCTGGAACTGATGGTGACCGGCAACGCTTACAACTACGGTCTGTACAGCGATCCCGACTTCGACGCTGCGATCTCCAGCGCTAAGGCTACTGCAGCCGGCGCAGAAAGAGACGCGATGCTGTACGAAGCAGAGGAGACTCTGTTCGGCGAAGGCGGCTTCCCCGTTATGCCCGTTTACTACTACACCAACATGTACTGCGCGAACGGTATCTCCAACATGGGATACACCCCGATGGGCTACTTCTTCATGCAGTATGCAACTCCCGCTGAATAAGCGAGTTTAAAACGAACCTTAGAGTGACCCGTCCATTGGACGGGTCACTTTCCATAGCAGGAGGAACAAATGGACCGAATTTTCTATAACGGCGTGATCAAGACGGTGGACGATGCATATCCCGTAGTTTCTGCAGTCTGCGTGCAGGGCGGCATTATCATGCGCGTGGGTTCCGACGAGGAGATGCTGAAGTACAAGACGGAAAACACCGAACTGATCGACCTGCAGGGCAAATTCATGATGCCGGGCTTTATCGATTCCCACATGCACATGATCCTGACGCATTACCAGAACATGCAGCTGGATCTGGGCGGATGCAAGACGAAGAAGGACGTGCTGGCGATGCTGAAGGCCGAAGCTGACCGTCACAGAGCGGAAGGGCGCCCGAACGAATGGGTGAACGCGGTCAACTTCAACCAGGACTACTGGACCGACGACAAGAACATCCCCACCCGTCTGGAACTGGATGAGGCGGCCGGCGACGTTCCCTGCCGCATCCTGCGCTGCTGCGGTCACACCGCGTCGCACAACACCAAGGCGCTGGAGATCATGGACGTCATGAAGGAAAAGCCCGATGAGACGAAGCTGAACATGAAGTTCCTTGCGGACGGCACGCCCCAGGGCCAGCTGTTCGAAGGCGATGCGGAACTGGCTTCCCAGTACGTGGAAGTTCCCAGCGTGGAGGAATACGTGCAGTGGATCAAGGAAGAGACCGCCAACTGCGCTAAGCTGGGTCTGGTCGCCATCCACTCCGACGACCTCAATATGGTCTGCCCGGGCAGAGACGTCCAGAACGTGATGGATGCTTATAAGATCGCGGCGGAGACCGGCCAGATGTCCATCAAGGTCTACGAGCAGTGCCGCATCGAGGAAGCGGAGCTGCTGAAGGAATTCGTCAAGAAGTACCCCAGAGGTACCATGTACGGCACCCGTTTCGTTACGGCTTCCATCAAGGAGATGGGAGACGGCTCCCTGGGCGCGCATTCCGCCGTACTCAGAGGCAGCTACGCCAACGATCCCGAAGCCAAGGGCGTACAGGTCCACAGCGACGAGGAGATGTTCGAACTGTTCCAGATCGCGCACGACGCAGGCTATCCGGTCGTCGTCCACTGCATCGGCGACGGCGCCGTGGAGCAGGTCCTCAACGGCATCGAGTACGTTCAGAACAAGAACCCGCTGCCCGACATCCGCAACGGCGTCGTCCACTGCCAGATCATGGGCACCGACCAGCTGTACCGCATGCAGCGCAACAACGTGCTGGCCTACGTGCAGCCCGTCTTCTGCCGTGCGGACGCCGGCATCGTTGACGACTGCGTGGGTCCGGAACTGGCCAAGCAGAGCTATAACTGGAGGCTGTTCGAGGATCTGGGCGTTCACCAGAGCGGCGGTTCCGACTGCCCCGTGGAGCCCTGCGACCCCATCCCCAACCTCTACTACGCCGTCACCCGCGACGACAGCAAGGGCGGCAGCTGGTATCCGGAGAACGCGGTCACCATGGAGGAGGCCATCCGCATGTTTACGATCGAGGGCGCCTATGCAGGCTACGCGGAAGCGACCCGCGGTTCCATTACGGTGGGCAAATACGCGGACTTCGTCGTCCTCAGCCAGGACTTGACGAAGATAGACCCGAAGGATATCCTTAAGACGAAAGTTCTGATGACGGTGCTCGAAGGCGAGACCGTCTACGAAGCATAAGATCGAGATTCAGGAGGGAAGTATGAAGTACGAGATCAAGGGCGAACCCATGCCCGTCGTCATCTGCACGCTGGATGCGGGAGAGAAAATGACTACCGAGAGCGGCTCCATGGTATGGATGAGCCCGAACATGAACATGGAAACGTCGGGAGGCGGCATCGGAAAAGTCTTCGGCCGCATGTTCTCCGGCGAGAACCTCTTCCAGAACATCTACACCGCCCAGGGCGGCCCGGGCCTCATCGCCTTTGCGTCCAGTTTCCCCGGCTCCATCCGGGCCATCGAAGTGACCCCGGACAAGCCCATCATCTGCCAGAAGTCCGCTTTCCTGGCGGCCACCGACGGCGTGCAGCTGTCCGTGTTCTTCCAGAACAAGGCGCTGACCGGCTTCTTCGGCGGAGAAGGATTCATCATGCAGAAGCTCTCGGGCCGGGGCATCGCCTTCGTCGAGATCGACGGCAGCGCTGTTGAGTATCATCTGGAAGCGGGCCAGCGGCTCATCGTGGACACGGGCAACGTGGCCATGGTGGACAGCACCGTCTCCATCGACGTGCAGAGAGTGAAGGGCGCCAAGAACATGCTGTTCGGCGGGGAAGGACTGTTCCACACCACACTGACGGGTCCGGGCAACGTCGTGCTTCAGACCATGCCCATCTCCACCTTCGCCGGTGCGATCGCAGGCATGCTTCCCAGCAGCAATTAAATTCTGACCTAAGACTGGGGACGGTTCGACAAGAACCGTCCCCAACTATGGGGTTGTTTTTTTCTCGAAAAGCTGTATAATAATAGGGTACTCAATTTGAGGAAAAAAGGAGTTTTTCATGGCAGGCAAAAAAGGACAGCGCACGATCAATATTTACGCTTTCTTCTTTTCTCTGGTCGCATTTCTCTTTGTTCTGCAGCTGGGTACCGGCCTTGCGGGCGCCCTGATGGGATTCCGCTATCCTGACGGACTTCTGGGCATGACGGGCGTATTCAACACGATCTCTCTCGTCCTGGTGCTCACCGTCATCTTCCTGGTTGCATCCCAGGCGGGCTTTGCGGTCATCCGCAGAGCGGAAGCGGATAAGAAGAACTACGTTATCTATCACTCGCTGGTCATCTTCGTGATGGCGATCAGCGCGGTGTACGTGTCCGTAGCGTATAAAAATGCTTGGTATGTCATCCCGAATGCGCTTACCATCGCTGCAACGGCGTTCAGCTTAAAGAATGTCAATCGTACGAAGTACGAGGTCGTAAAGGGCACCAGAGCATGGCGCAACGAACAGGCCAGAAAAGAAAGAAAAGAAATGAAACAGAAAATAAAGAGCAGCAAATAGCTGCTCTTGATACGGGCTGTTAGCTCAGTTGGTTAGAGCGCTTGCGTCACATGCAAGAGGCCGTTGGTTCGAGTCCAATACAGCCCACCAAAAATGTGCACCCCTTGCGGGTGCCTTTTCTTTTGGCATAAAAAAATCACAATATGTTGTATTCTGGTGGTGCATTCATCCGCAGATTGTGCTAAACTTATTGCGTATACAACTGTGTTTTTGTTCAGGAGGCCAAACATGTCCCCAATGTTACAATTTGAAAAGCCGGAAGAAACTTCGGCTAATATTAAAGTCATCGGCGTCGGCGGCGCCGGCTGCAATGCGGTCAACCGCATGATCGAATCCAACCTGAAGGGCGTTTCCTTCATCGCAGTCAACACTGACCGCCAGGCGCTCAACAACAACAGAGCCGAGACCAAGATCCAGATCGGCGAAAAGCTGACCAAGGGTCTGGGCGCGGGCGGCAATCCCGAAGTCGGCCAGAAGTCCGCGGAAGAAAGCCTGGAGAACCTGGAGAAGATCATCACCGGAAGCGACATGGTCTTCATCACCGCAGGCATGGGCGGCGGCACCGGAACGGGTGCTGCGCCGGTCATCGCGAAGGCTGCCAAATCCATGGGCGCCCTCACCGTAGGCGTCGTTACGAAGCCCTTCACCTTCGAAGGCCGCAAGAGAAAAGAACATGCGGAACTTGGTATCAAGTTCCTGAAGAACTATGTCGACTCCCTGGTCGTCGTTCCCAACGACAGACTGCTGCAGGTCTCTGAGACCAACACCAGCATGCTGGATGCGTTCCGGATGGCAGACGATGTCCTGAAGAACGGTGTGGAAGGCATCTCCAGCCTTATCTCCGAAGACGGACTCATCAATCTGGACTTCGCAGACGTCAAGACCGTCATGAGCGACAGAGGCATCGCCCACATGGGCATCGGCCGCGCAAGCGGAGAGCATAGAGTGGAAGAGGCCATCAAGATGGCCATCGACAGCCCGCTGCTGGAGACCAGCATCAAGGGCGCGAAGGCAGTCCTGCTCAACATCATGGGCGGCTACGATCTGGGCATGCTGGAAGTTTCCGGCGCGTCCGACGCCATCGCCAAGGAAGTTGCGGAAGATGCCTTCATCATCTTCGGTACTTCCGTCAAGGAAGACATGCAGGACGAGATCCGCGTCACCGTCATCGCGACCGGTTTCGAGGATCTGGACGACCGCAAGGGCCTGGAAGAACCGGCAGCCGAAGCGCCTGCCGCAGCGGAAGTTCCCAAGGCAGACCCGGAACCCGAAGTTCCCTCCGCCAACGACTTCCCCATCCCGTCCTTCCTGGCGAACAAGAAATTCGAACTCTAAAGGTCACTGAATAGCACGGGGACGGTCAGCCCGCAGGCCAAAAGCCTCGCAGGGAGGGCCGTCCCTTTGGCGAACTTATCGAGGATGCAGAATGCAGGTGCAGACAACCGCATAGAGATCCATTCCAAAGACAATAAAACGGTAAAACTAGCTGCATCCCTGGCGGAGAAAAAACACCGGGATGCCCTGGGCGCCTACCTCATCGAAGGGCCGAACCTGGTCCGGGAGGCGCTGCAGCAGGGAGTTAAAATTCAGTTCATCTTTACGGGGGCCGGAGCGCTGAGCCAGCAGCAGGAGATCGAAGAGATCCTCCGCCTGGCGGAGTTCAGCGATTCGGCCGTATGCGTTTTATCGGAAGATTGTTTTGCGAAGATCGCCACGAGCAGTACGCCGCAGCCCATCATGGCGGTGGCGGAGAAGCGGACGTGGCAGATCCGGGACGTCTTTTCCCCAGGGGGCAACGTGCTGGTGCTTGACCGCATCCAGGACCCGGGCAACCTGGGCACGCTGCTGCGCACCGCGGAAGCCACGGGCTTTTCCGGAGCGCTCCTCATCAAGGGAGGGGCGGACCCCTACGGGCCGAAGGCCGTGCGGGCCGGCGCCGGATGCATCTTCCGATTTCCGTTGCTGCTCTGCAGCAGTCCGGCGGATGCGCTGGCGCTCTTGACGGAGCAGCGGAAAACCGTCTGGACAGCCGATATGGAAGGAACGCCCTGTTTCGAGGCGGATCTGGCCCAAAACGTGGCCGTCGTCATCGGGAACGAAGGGAACGGCGCAGACGCCTTATTCAAAGAAAACAATGGACGGGTCACCGTGCCCATGGCAGGGAAGACCGAGTCCTTAAACGCAGGCATCGCCGCGGCGATCCTGATGTACGAATCCATGCGCCAGAGAAGGACGCAGGACGTACGGTACGATACAGCAACACTTTAGCGATGGAGGCTATTTTACATGAAAGAAAGACTCACACAACTGATGCAGGAAGCAGAAAAGAAGATGTCGTGCATCTCTTCTCTGCAGGAAGCTGAAGAACTCCGCATTAAACTGCTGGGCAAGAAGGGCGAACTCACCGAGATGCTCAAGGGTATGAAGTCCCTGGCTCCCGAGGAGAGAAAATCCTTTGGTCAGGCAGCCAACGAAGCAAGAGCGAAGATCGAGAACACCCTCAACGAACGGATGGAATACTTCCGCAACGCCCAGAAAGAACTGGCGCTGGCCGCGGAAAAGGTGGACGTCACCGAACCCGCCGTTCCCTGCGAACTGGGAAGCAGACATCTGCTGTCCGTTACGATCGACGAGATCACCAGCTGCTTCCGCAGCATGGGCTTCTCCGTTTCCGAAGGTCCGGAAGTGGAGACCGTGTTCAATAACTTCGATGCGCTCAACGCAGGTCCGAACCATCCCGCCAGAGACATGACGGATACGTTCTACATTACGGACGACGTGCTGCTGCGCACCCAGACCTCCCCGGTCCAGGTCCGCACGCTGCTGTCCCAGAAGCCTCCCATCAAGGTCATCGCGCCGGGCAGATGCTTCCGCTGCGATACGCCGGACGCCACCCACTCCCCGATGTTCCATCAGGTGGAAGGCCTGGTCGTGGATGAAGGCATCACCATGGCGGATCTGAAGGGCGTGCTGGATCAGTTTGCGAAGCAGATGTTCGGGTCAAGCACCAGAACAAAGTTCCGCCCCCATCATTTCCCCTTCACCGAACCCTCCGCGGAGATGGACGTCTCCTGCTTCAAGTGCGGCGGCAAGGGCTGCAAGGTCTGCAAGGGCTCCGGCTGGATCGAGATCTTAGGCTGCGGCATGGTGCATCCGAACGTACTGAAGGTCGGCGGCATCGATACCGAGAAGTACACGGGATTCGCCTTCGGCATGGGCGTCGAACGCGTCGCCATGCTCAAGTACGAAGTGGACGATATCCGTCTGCTGTACGAGAACGACAT
This sequence comes from Bacillota bacterium, assembly GCA_017626845.1. GTDB lineage: Bacteria > Bacillota > Clostridia > Peptostreptococcales > Anaerovoracaceae > RUG11894. The sequence goes on along the minus strand of JAGAHX010000062.1, from coordinate 12,019 downwards.
CCGCTTTGTCAAGCAGTTCAAGTAAAGGAGGCCACCCATGTTAGCACCCATCAAATGGTTAGAAGAATATACGGACATCAACGTCGGCGTGCAGGAGTTCTGCGACCGGCTCATCCTCAGCGGCTCCAACCTGGAGACCGTCGACTATTATAACAAGGACATCGAGGGCGTCGTCATCGGCAAGGTGCTCTCCGTCGAACCCCATCCCAACGCGGATAAGCTCACCGTGTGCCAGATCGACGTGGGCAGGGAGAAACCCGTCCAGATCTGCACCGGCGCTCCCAACATCGTGCCCGGCATGAAGGACTTCTTCGTACCCGTGGCCGTGGACGGCGCCAAGGTCCCCGGACCGCTGCACGGCAAGCCCAAGGTAGAGGGCGGCGAGTACATCCACGCAGGCGAACTGCGCGGCGTCGCTTCCAACGGCATGATGTGCAACTGCTCCGAGCTGGGCTTCCCCGACAAGATCGTTCCCTACAGAGATAAGGACGGCATCTGGATCCTGGACGGCGAATACACCCCGGGACAGGACATCCTGGAAGCGCTGCAGCTGAACGATCCCGCCATCGATTTCGAGATCACCCCGAACCGTCCTGACTGCCTGTCCATGATCGGCATGGCCAGAGAAGCCGCAGCGACCTTCGGCACCAAGCTTACCTATCCCGAGACTGTATGCAAAAAGGTCTCCCCGGAAAAGAGCGAAGACTACATTCAGGTGGAGATCAAACGCCCGGATCTGTGCAAGCGCTACTGCTGCCGTGTCGTAAAAGACATCAAGGTGGAGCAGTCTCCCTGGTGGATGCAGAAATACCTGATGATGGCCGGCATGCGTCCCATCAACAACATCGTAGATATTACGAACTTCGTTATGCTGGAATACGGCCAGCCCATCCACGCCTTCGACATCAACACCGTCAAGGGCGGCAAGATCATCGTGGATGCAGCGAAGGACGGCGATACCTTCGTTACGCTGGACGGCACCGAGAGAAAACTCTCCGAAGGCATGCTGACGATCCGCGACACCGAAGAAGCGCTGGCGATCGCCGGCGTCATGGGCGGTCTGAACTCCGACATCAAGCCCGACACGAACATGGTCCTGATCGAATCCGCCAACTTCCTCGGCGATTCCGTGCGCCAGACTTCCAAGAAGCTGACGCTGCGCACCGAGGCTTCCGGCCGCTTCGAGAAGGGCATCGACCCCAACCTGGCTAAGGACGCCTGCGACCGGGTCTGCTATCTCATCGAGCTGCTGGGCGCCGGTACCGTCTTAACGGGCGATGTGGATGTCTATCCGAACGTGGAGCACGCAAAGACCCTGGATGTCCGCGTGAGCCGCATCAACAAGGTGCTGGGCATCGAGATCCCCGGCGAGCAGATGGTCGAGTACTTCAAGGCGCTGGAGATGGAGGCCGAACTCAAGGGCGACATCATCACCGTGACCCCGCCCACGATCCGTCAGGACCTGGAGATCGAGGAAGACTACGTCGAAGAAGTGGCCAGAATGTACGGCTACGACAAGCTGCCCACCACGCTGCCCAAGAGCGCAACGGAAAGCCGCATCTCCGAAAAGCAGGCCCTGCGCAACACCGCCAAGGCTGCTTTAAGAGGCATGGGCATCTCCGAGTTCCAGACCTACAGCTTCGTCTCTCCGAAGGCCAGCGATAAGGTCCGCATCCCGGCAGACAGCTATAGAAGAAACTTCGTCAAGCTCATCAACCCGCTGGGCGAAGATACCTCTGTGATGCGCACCATGATCCTGCCCAACCTGCTGGACGTGCTGGCGCTCAACTACGCCAGAAGCAACGCCAACGTGAGAGGCTTCGAGCTGGGCAATACGTTCTTCAACAACGGCAAGGGTGAAGAGGGCATCCTCCCCGAGGAAAAGGACGCCCTGTGCATTGCCATGTATGCGGAAGGGGAGACGTTCTTCACCCTGAAGGGCTATGTAGAAGAACTGCTGGCTTCCCTGGGCATCCACGGTGCGGAATATGAGGCCGTGAGCAATGATCCGACCTTCCACCCGGGCAGATGCGCGAAAGTCAGCGTAGACGGCAAGCCCGTCGCCATCATGGGCCAGGTCCACCCGGCCGTAACGGAAACCTATAACATCGGCGCCGAGGTCTATGCGGCGGAGATCGACTTCGATCTGCTGTACAGCCTCGCAAAGACCGAGATCAAGTACAGCCCGCTGCCCAAGTATCCCGCCATGGTGAGAGACTTCTCCATGGTCGTGAAGGACGAGGTGGCGGCAGGCGAACTGGAAAAGGCCATCAAGGCTAACGCCGGTCCGCTGCTGGAGAGCGTCAAGCTGTTCGACGTTTACAGAGGAGCTCCGGTGCTGCCGGGCTTCAAGAGCGTAGCGTATTCCCTCACCTACAGGGCAGCAGACCGCACCCTGAAGGAGAACGAGGTAAACGAGATCAACCAGAAGGTGCTGATCGCCCTGAAGGATGCCTACAACGCGGTCTTACGTGAAATGTAGCGGAAAGGAACTGCCATGAGCGAACGGAACACAGTCGCCGTAAAGATCTACGGCCAGGAGTACAACATCTCCGGAGAAGCCTCCAGAGAACACATCATGAGAGTCGCCGACTATGTGGACAACAAGATGCAGGAGATCGGCGACGCCATCAACGCCAGCAACAGCGGCGTGGCGGTGCTGGCTGCGGTCAACATCGCGGACGAGTACTTTGCCCGGGAGACCGACATCGCCGAACTGCAGGAGAAGAACGACCAGCTGGTGAGCGACACCCAGCGCTATTCCCTGCTCTGGGAAGAGGCGAAGCAGAGCCTGGCCCAGTACAAGGAAGAGATGGCAGGAACCCGCGCCCAGCAGGAGGAAAACCTGCGCACCTTAACGGAAAAGAACGACCGGATCGCGGAACTCACCCGGCAGCTGCAGGAGGTCAACGGACACAATGAAGTGCTCCGGGCTCGCTGCGAAGAGCTGACGAGACGCGCCGAATCCGCCGAGGCGGCTCCTGAGGAAGCCCAGCGGACCATCCGGGAACTGGAAGCCAAGAGCCGCGACATCGAGAGCAGCTTCTTCGACATCCAGATGGAAAACATTCACTTAAAGAACGAACTGGAGAACCTGCGCAAGCAGATGAACCGATAACCCATGAACGAAAAAGCGCTGCGCGTGCTGGAATACGAAAAGATCATAGAGATGCTGGCCGCCCAGTGCTGCTCGGCCATGACCCGGGACGCCGTCCGCAGCTTAAAGCCCTCCCGCAAGATCCGCTGGATCGAGGACGAGCTGCAGGCGACGGACGAGGCCATGCAGGTGGTGCTGAAAAAGGGGACGCCGCCTTTAGGCGGGTTCTACGACATCAAAGGCATCGTGCACCTGGCGGCGAAAGAGGGCAGCCTGACCCCGAAGCAGCTGCTGGAGGTGGCATATAACCTGCAGTCCGCAAGAAGGACGGAAGCGTTCCTTCACACGGAAGAACTGCAGGGCATGCGCACCATCCAGGGCCTGGTCTCGGCCATTACGGTGCTGAAGCACCTGGAGGACGAGATCGAGCGCTGCATCCTCTCGGAGGACGAGATCGCCGACGGCGCCAGCTCCGAACTGCGCCGCATCCGCCGGGCCATCCTCAAGAAGAACGAAGATATCCGCAGCAAGATCAATCAGATCGTAAACTCTGCGGACAATAAGGCCTACCTGCAGGACGCCATCGTCACGATGCGGCAGGGCCGCTACGTGGTGCCCGTCAAGGCGGAGCACCGGGCGAGGCTCACGGGCATCGTCCACGACGAGAGCGCTTCCGGCGCTACGCTGTTCGTGGAGCCCCAGGCCATCGTCAACATGAACAACGAGCTGCGGGAGCTGGAACTGGCAGAAAGGCAGGAGATCCTGCGCATCCTCAAGGAACTGTCTGAGGAAGTGGGCAGGGAGGAGATGGCCATCCGGGCCAACCAGGACATCCTGTACAAGCTGGACTACATGTTCGCGAAAGGCCGTCTGGCCTGCGATATGAACGCTTCCCGGCCTGTTGTCAATAAAGAAGGTTACGTAAACTTGCGCAGAGCCCGCCATCCGCTCATCGACCGCAAGAAAGTCGTGCCGATCGACGTGGAGATCGGGCAGTCCTGCGATACGCTGGTCATCACCGGTCCCAATACGGGCGGCAAGACGGTCACCTTAAAGACCGTGGGTCTGCTGTGCCTGATGGCCCAGGCCGGTCTGTTCATCCCCGCGGGAGAGAACAGCAGCGTACCGGTGTTCGACAACATCTTCGCGGACATCGGCGACGAGCAGAGCATCGAGCAGAGCCTCTCCACCTTCAGTTCCCACATGCGCAACATCGTGGATATCGTCAAGAATTCCGGCGAGGGAACGCTGGTGCTGGTGGACGAGTTGGGCGCCGGTACGGACCCCACGGAGGGAGCCGCGCTGGCCATGGCCATCCTGGACACCTTAAGAAGGGCCGGAGCGGCGACCATGGCTACCACGCACTACACGGAGCTGAAGAAATACGCCATCTCCACGGACGGCGTGCAGAACGCATCCATGCAGTTCGACGTGGAGACCCTGTCTCCCACGTATAAACTCATCACCGGCGTGCCCGGAAAATCCAACGCGTTCGAGATCTCCCGGAAGCTCGGCCTTCCCGAGGAGGTCATCCACGAGGCGAAGGATCTTCTGGAGACCGGCGATATCGCCTTCGAGGACGTGCTTTCCTCCATTGAAAAGGACAAGCAGACGGCGGAGGCGGAACGCATCGCATCCGAAAACATGCGCCGGGAGATGCAGAAGAACAAGGAGCGCATGGAAAAGCTGGAAGAAAAGCTGCGGGTCCAAAAAGAGGAGATCCTCGAAGAGGCCCGGGAAGAAGCCAGGAACATCCTGGACGAAGCCCGGCAGACCGTGGCGGATATCCAGCAGGAGATCGAAGATGCCCGCATCGCGGCGACGGCTTCCGCGGCTCACGATCTCAACCGGAGCATCGAAGAAGGCAAGCGCAGACTGAGGGAGCAGAAGAAGCAGTACGCTTCCAAAGCGAAGCCTGTGGAGGACGACAATCCGGAGCCACCTACGGCGGAAGAGATCAAGGTCGGTGCCCGGGTCAACGTGCTTTCGGCAGGCCAGAAGGGCACCGTCGTAACGCTGCCGGATTCCAAAGGCGACTTCATGGTGCAGGTGGGCAGCCTCAAGCTGGGGGTCAACCTGTCCGGGGTCACCCTGGTGCAGGAGAACGTTACCGAGAAGCAGCGCACGAAGACCATGTATTCCCGGCTCTACGCCAGCAAATCCATGAGCGTGCCCATGTCGGTAAACGTCGTCGGACAGAATCTGGACGACGCGAAGATGACGGTGGACAAGTATCTGGACGACGCTTTCATGGCGGGGCTGGAGACCGTGTCCGTCATCCACGGCCGGGGCGCAGGCATATTGAAAAACGGCATCCAGCAGATGCTGAGATCGCATAAACACGTGAAATCCTTCCGCAAGGGAGAATACAAAGAAGGCGGCGACGGCGTGACCATCGTGACGCTGAAGAGGTAAACATGAGAAACGTAAAACAGGAAATTGCAGAACTTCTGGCGGCCCAGGTGGAGAGCCTCACCGCGGAAGAGATCGAAAAGCTGATCGAGATCCCCGCCGACAATAAGATGGGCGACTACGCCTTCCCGTGCTTCCGTCTGGCGAAAGTCATGCACAAGGCGCCCCAGATGATCGCAGCCGATATCGCGGCGGCCATCGGGGAGAACGCGCTGTTCGAAAAGGTAGAGCAGGTGAACGCCTACGTCAACATGTTCATCAACAAGGCGGAGTTTGCCCGGGTCACCCTCCAGGCGGTGTGCGAACAGGGAAAGGCCTTCGGCAATTCCCACGGCGGCGACGGCAAGACCGTCATCGTGGAGTACAGCTCCCCGAACATCGCCAAGCCCTTCCACATCGGCCACATCCGCAGCACCGTCATCGGCGCTTCCATCGCGAAGCTGTACGAGGCGGTGGGCAGCAAGGTGGTGCGCCTCAACCATCTGGGCGACTACGGCACCCAGTTCGGCAAGATGATCGTGGCCTACCGCAAGTGGGGCAATAAGGAAGACGTGGAGAAGGAGCCCATCAAGACGCTGCTGTCTTATTACGTCAAGTTCCACGAGGAGGCGGAGAAGGATCCGGCGCTGGAGGATGAAGCCAGAGAGACCTTTACGAAACTGGAGCACGGCGCGAAGGAAGAGACCGAGCTGTGGCAGTGGTTCCGCAGCGAATCCCTGAAGGAATTCAGCCGCGTGTACGACATGCTGGACATCCACTTCGATTCCTATAACGGCGAGTCGTTCTATTCCGACAAGATGCCGGCGGTCATCGAAGAACTGAAGGAGAAGGGCCTGCTGCAGGAATCCCAGGGGGCGCAGATCGTCGACCTGGAGGCCTACGGCATGACCCCGGCACTCATCACGAAGAGCGACGGTTCGTCCCTGTACATCACCCGCGACCTGGCGGCAGCCATGTACCGCAAGAAGACCTATGACTTCGACAAGTGCATCTACGTCGTGGCCAGCCAGCAGAACCTGCATTTCCAGCAGTGGTTCAAGATCCTGGAGCTGATGGGCTACGATTGGGCGAAAAACTGCGTGCACGTTCCCTTCGGCCTCGTGAGCCTGGAAGAGGGCACCATGTCCACCCGGCAAGGCCGCGTGGTCTTCCTGGAAGACGTGCTGAAGGCCGCGGTGGAAAAGACGCGGGAAATCATCGTGGAGAAGGGCGTCAACACGGACAACATGGACGAGACGGCGAAGATCGTCGGTATCGGCGCGGTCATCTTCCAGGAGCTGTCCAACGGACGCATCAAGGATTATACGTTCAGCTGGGACAAAGTGCTGAACTTCGACGGCGAGACCGGTCCCTACGTGCAGTATACCCACGCGAGAGCGGCTTCGGTGCTGCGCAACGCGGAGGCCGAGGGCAAGACCTTCGACGTCTCCGGCATGGATCTGTCCTACATTACGGGCGAGGCGGGGTATGAATTGGTCAAGCTGCTGTACCGGTTCCCCGAAGTGGTCGCGGACGCCGCGGAGAAATACGAACCCTCCGTCGTGACCCGCCACATCGTCGACATCGCCCAGGCCTACAACAAGTTCTACCACGACGAGCGCATCCTGGTGGATAACGAGGACGAGAAGAACGCGAAGCTGCTGCTGACCTACGCGGCCAAGCAGGCCATCGCTAACGGCCTGTATCTGCTGGGCATGAAGGCGCCGGAGAAGATGTAATGCAGTACGAAGGCATGGTGTACCGGCCTCCCAGCGAGGCCTACAGCCTGATCCTTCAGGTGACGATCGGCTGCAGCCACAACAAGTGCCGGTTCTGCAGCATGTACAAAGACAAGCAGTTCCACATCCGGCAGCTGGAGGATATCCTGGCGGACCTGCGAGAATGCCGGGCCTATTACAGCCGGGTGCGGCGGATCTTCCTGGCGGACGGGGACGCCCTGTGCCTGTCCAACGCGAAGCTGCTGGCCATCCTGGAAGCGATCCGGGAGCTGTTCCCGGAATGCGAGCGGGTGGGCGTGTACGGCAGGGCGACGGACATCCTGCGCAAGTCGCCGGAGGAACTGGCGGCGCTGCGTGACGCCGGCATCGGCATCGTGTACGTCGGCGCCGAGAGCGGCAATCCCGAAGTGCTGGCGCGGATGTGCAAGCGCGCCACCCGGGAGGAACTGATCGCAGGCGTGCGAAGGGCGGAAGACGCCGGTATCGCGGCTTCCGTGTCCTTTATCTCCGGGCTCGGCGGCAGAGAACTGTGGAGAGAGCACGCGGTGGATTCGGCGACCATGATCTCCGAGATGCATCCGTCCTATGCTTCCTGGCTTACGCTGATGCTCGATCCTTCGGCACCCATTACGCAGGATATCGCGGAAGGACGGTTCGAACTCTTAAAGCCCGCGGAGGTGCTGGAAGAGATGGACGTGATGCTTTCGCACATCGACATGCCTGCAGGGACGACCTGTGTGTTCCGCAGCAACCACGCGTCGAATTATCTGTCTCTGAAGGGCGATCTGCCCAAGGACAGGGAGAAGATGCTGGCCGTGGTGCGGCAGGCGAAGGAGAACAGCGATATGTTGCGGCCGGAGTTCTGGCGGGCGCTGTAGCTTGACGCTTCGCCATGAGGGCGGAAACGCCTGGTATACTGTTGATCTGGAGATGCCGCAGAAGGCCCCTAATCGGCGCTCTGCGGCGTTTTTATAGGATTTTCGGGTATTTACCCGTTTGGAGGAATTATGGAGCTCAAAGCCCCGGATTTTAGAAAACGAGAGGATAAGCTGAGCGGCTGGCTGGACGGCGAAGTGCGAACCTTCCTGTTCGACAGCTTTTCCGACGATTACTGCACCCGCACCGGCATGGAATTCCTGCGGGGCGTGGACATCCCCATCAAGGCTGGCGACCTGGCCGCTTTCCACGGCGAAGGCGGTCTTCCGGTGACGGACCTGGCGGACAACATGGCCTGCGTCATCGGCGCGAATACCCAGTTTAAATACCGCGATGCCTACATCGCTTACCTGGCCTTGTATTTCAACGAAAAACTGGTGGACGTCCTGGTGCAGAAGGGTGCGACCGAACTGCGGGAACAGCATTACCGCAAGAGCTGCATCTATTTCCGTGCCGCGCTGCTGCTGGACGATCAGAACCGGGATGCCATGTTCGGCTACGCCTGCTGCTGCCGGGAATGGTACCTGAGCATGGAAGGGGAAGACCAGCAGGAGCTGATCGGCATCCTGAAGAAAGAGTCGACCGAGTATTTTGAGCACGTCACCCGGGTCTATCCGGACTACGCGGCGGCTTACTACTTCCTGGGCTATGCCTACGTAAACGCCGGGCAGTACAAGAAGGCCGAGCTGGCGTGGAAGAAGTTCCTGAAGTTGAATGAGGAGAAGACTGCTTCGGTCGGGGCGGTCCCTGAGCCCTCGACGGTCCCTGAGCCTGTCGAAGGGACAGATGAAAGCGACGAAATCAAAGAGATCCGCGAACGGGTGGCTTCCCTGGCAGATCCCGTGAAGATCGAGGAGGGGATCAACGCTCTTGTGGCGGGTCACCTGGAGGACGGCCTCCGCATTCTGGAACGCTACGTGGGTACCCAGTACGACAACTGGTGGCCGCTGCATTATTATCTGGCGTCTGCGTACCGGGAGCTGGGCTTTTTCGACGAAGCGATCGAGGGCTTTAAGCGCGTGCTGGCGCTGCAGCCGTCTCACGAGGAGAGCTGCGAGTGCCTGGCGGACCTTTACGCGGCCGACGGTGACGCCGAGAACTCCGAGAAGTACCGCCGCAAGGCGGAGATCATCCGGAAGAACCGGATGGAGTAGAACATCCACGATTGAGATTGAAGAAGGAGATTGAACTATGAAACTTGGCATTATCCGCTGCATGCAGACCGAAGATTTCTGCCCCGGTACCCGGGATTTCCATACGATCCGTCACAAGTCCGGCGTGTTCGAAGGCCTGGACGAGGACATTACGCTGGTAGGCTTCTGCAACTGCGGCGGCTGCCCCGGCAAGAAGGCCGTTCTGCGGGCAAAGAAACTGGTGGAAAGGGGTGCCGATACCATCGCGTTTGCTTCCTGCATCCAGCTTGGCACACCCATCGGCTATGCCTGCCCCTTCGCAAAGAAAATGAAGGAGACCATCGCTGCCAACATCGGCCCGGATATCCGCCTGCTGGATTACACCCACGAGAGAGGGTAGGAATCATCCGTAATGGCAAGACCAAACCCCGCAGTTCCTGCAGACTGCGGGGTTTTCTGTAGTTGGCCAAATTATAGGTTGGATTACTACTGCACCGAAATACGTTGTCCGTGGTCAGCGCTTCTTGTACAGAACGAGCTCGGGATCGGCGTCGTCCTCGCCATAGGTGCACACCAGGATAAAGTCCATGTTCGCCAGCACACCGAAGCAGCGGTCTCCGCCGAATTCCGACTCCAGCTGATTGCCGAGATACGTGGTTCCGTCGTCGAGAAATTTTACTTGCGCACCGTTCGGCAGGCGGTATGCGAGATTTACGTACTGCCCGACCAGCGCGTTCAGTTTTTCCACTTTCGGCATGCCTTCGATCTGCAGCGCGTTGATCTCTTCGATCAGCTGCTTCTTAAAGGCTTCGAATTCTCCGCCATCCCCGAGCTCCTCGTACCGCTTCCAGTAATCCAGCGTCGGCAGCATCTGTTTCAGATAGGCGCGGACCTGCTCTTCGGAAAACTGCTCGCTCACCATATTCGGCACGCAGACTTCGATCAGGTCGTCCATGTCGCTGTAGGTGTAAGTGCCGTCGGCATAGCACCACTTGCAGTAGTTCTCGTTCAGCGATCCGTCCTTGTTTCTTCCGATCAGCGTATCTTCGAGGGGCATGCCGCAGCACTGGCAGACCAGCCGCCGCGGTGACCCAAGCAGGGTATTGATGGACACATCGAACAGGGAAGAAAGTAGCTTGAGCGTCTCCGTGTTCGGGACGGTCTCCCCGGTTTCCCAGCGGGAGACGGCTTGGCGGGTCACGAAGACCTTTTCGGCGAGCTCGTCCTGCGACAGCCCGTTCTTTGTGCGAAGATCATAGATGACGTCTTTTGTATCCATTTCGGCACCTCCTGATTCTTTTATACGCTTCAGCGCGAAAGAAGGCAAGCAACCGGCTGTTGCGCGGTCATTATAGAGTGACCCGAGAAATCTTTGCAGAAAAGTGTGCTTTTGTTCTTGACAAAGCAGGAGGTCCTATCGTATAATAGCAAAGTCGCAAGTGCGACGTTATTCCGGAGTAGCTCAATGGTGGAGCAACCGGCTGTTAACCGGTAGGCTGTCGGTTCGAGCCCGACCTCCGGAGCCAACTTTGGGAGAGGCAAATGCCTCTCCCAAACTAACTCAGCCGAAGACAAGCCGGGATGGCGGAATTGGCAGACGCACGGGACTTAAAATCCCGCGATAGCAATATCGTACCGGTTCGACCCCGGTTCTCGGCACCAACTTAACATCGCGGAGTAGAGCAGCTGGTAGCTCGTCGGGCTCATAACCCGGAGGTCGGAGGTTCAAATCCTCCCTCCGCAACCATGAAAACGAAACAGAGACCCCGAAAAAGGTCTCTGTTTTCCTTAAAAGAAACATTTTTAGGGGGGGTAATTATGAAAAGAAAGATTCTGATCGTCTGCGTCCTCGTAGTAGGACTGCTAGCGCTGACCGGCTGCAAATCGGGTAAAAGTGAGATGCTGCCTGTTTCGGACGAGGCCTATCTGGATTACGCCGGACACCAGTTTGCCGGCGAAGATCCCTGGGGAGGCACCCTGACCGTTACGGTGCGGAGCGTCGTGGACGGCAAAATGGAATGGACGTTTACCGACATGTTCGACGATTCCACCCTGTATCAGCTCGTGGAAGGAACCCCGATCGAGAACGGGAAGGCGGATTTCGATATCGAGGGTAAGGATGTAGAGAGCGATAACGTTACGTTCAATTATCAGGGACAGCTGGAATTGAAGGACGGACAGCTCCTGATGACCCTTACATCCGGCTGCGTCACGACGGAATCCACGGAAGGCGGTTCTTCCTCCCGCAATGCGGAAGCGCTGGCGGGCTCCGGTCTTTCCAATCAGATCCTGCTGACGGAAGATGATTCCCTGGATACCTACACAGTCCAGTCCGGCGATTCCATCCACAGCATCGCGGAAGCCTACGGCATCTCCACGAGAGAGCTGGCCATCATGAACCAGACCGTCATCATCGAAACGGCGCAGGCTCACGGCTACGAATTCGACGACGTCATCGAATATGCGAAGTACCTGTTTCCGGGCGAAGTCCTGAGCGTACCGTCGAAATAGGATCGTGACTCTGGAAGGAAACGCATCATAAAACCGCACGGAAAGGAGATTCCTTCCGTGCGGTTTTTCTCTTTGGCGCTTAAGCGTCAAGAAACCCCCAGTTCAACTGGGGGTCAATAAAAGAAACTTTAGTTTAAGAAATATAACCTCCTATGTTAGGCTGAAAGTGGCCTGACAACCACAGTAACGAAAACATAGGAGGTTACGTCATG
>JAGAHX010000061.1 GCA_017626845.1 Bacillota bacterium | reverse complement strand
TGATGGTGGTGATGGTGATGTTCATGCTCGTGCTCATCTTCATCATCGTCGTCGTGCTCGTGTTCAGCGTCTTCTGCTTCCCACTTCGCATCCTCTTCCACGTGCTGGCGGATAAGTTCTGCCAGCTCTTCGGACAGTGCGTCTCTGCCGTCGATGATCGCCAGCATCTCCTTGCCGTCCAGGTCGTCCCAGTCCGCCGTCACGATTTGAGCCTTATCGTTGAGTTCGCGCAGCAGGCGGACAGCCTCTTCCACCTTTTCCGCGGAGAGCTTGCCGGTTCTGCTGAGCACGATCGTGTGGGCCGTACCCACCTGATCCTTGAAGAATTCGCCGAAGTTCTTCAGGTACATCTTGCACTTGGACGCGTCGACGACCGTGGTGAGGCCGCCAAGCTCCAGTCTTTCGTCGCCGGTGGCCATGACCGCCGCTGCGACTTCGGACAGTTTGCCGACGCCGGAGGGTTCGATGACGATGCGGTCGGGGGCATATTCCTCGAGCGCCATCTTCAGCGCGACCTTAAAGTCGCCAGTCAGACTGCAGCAGATGCAGCCGGAATTCATCTCGCGGACCTGAACGCCTGCATCCTGCAGAAAACCGCCGTCGATGCCGATCTCGCCGAACTCGTTTTCGATGATCATGATCTTCTGGCCCTTATAGGCTTCCGCCACCAGTTTCTTGATGAGGGTCGTCTTGCCGGCGCCTAAAAATCCGGAGTAAATATCGATTTTTGTCATGCTATTACCTCTTCTCTATGTAAGCTTCTAAAAGCGTTATTGCCTAACTAAATAATTATATCACAAACCCATCAGTTTGGTAATGAACCAGCTGCCTTCCTGAATGTCGCGGAAGAAACTGACGTTGCGCAGTTCGCAGATCTTCATGACGATAAAGAGCACCGCCACGCACTCCAGCGCGCCCAACAGAAATCCGCCCAGCCAGTTCAGCTGCCGCAGTCCCGGCGCGTCGTTGATCTTCTCCACCAGCGCGTTGACGGGTTTAAACAGAAGCAGCCCCAGGAGCGCAATAACGATAAACAGCACGCCGTGGATGACCTCCTGCAGCGCCGTTTTGACCAGTTCCAGCAGCTGCAGCTTCGGCGCTTCCGTCCAGGAAACGGCCGCCGAATCGTCCAAGACCTTTTCCGCCGCCCCATCCAGATGCGTAAAGGACAGCAGCTTTCCCGCCGTCTCCCCTACCACGTCGTGGATCTCGGTAATGGCGTGTCCGACGCTGGAATCGTAATGTTCCGACACCGTCTCTTCCACCTTCGGCCAGACATTGTCCATCACAGGCTGCGTCGCCAGATTCGCACCGGCGATGCCCAGGGCGATGGCGACCACGATGGCGATGAGCCCGGAGAACGCCGAATACAGCCCCTTGCGGGCGTGCAGAATCGCAAACAGCAGAATGATGAGCCCGATCGCGATGTCCACGATCAGCCCGAAATGCGAGTTCACAACAGCGTCGCTGCCGATGGCTTCGCTCACTTCCAATACTTCAGACATATCTATTCTCCCAATAAAAAACTGCAGTATATTTTATTATATACTGCAGCTGCGGTTTATTCCAAAAATTTTCTCAGTTCGTCCAGCCCTTCCCCGGTGTAGCTGCTCACAAAGAAGATGGGATCTGCGCCGGTGAGTTCCAGCAGTTCTTTCGCCTGCTGCAGCTGTTCTTCCGTCGCCAGATCCTTTTTCGTGATGACCCCGGCCACGGGCACGGGGAACGCCATCGCCTGACCGCCCGAATACATGTAGCGGTCCTGGGTCGGGTCCATCAGGAACAGGACGAGGTCCGTATCAACCGAGGTCACCAGCAGGTTCTGCAGGTTCACCCGGCGTTCCAGATACTCGCCCGGGGAATCGATGTTCCCCGCGATGACTTCGATGGACTGCGTCTTTTTATACTCCAATTTCTGGCCGTCCAAAGCCTGCAGCAGCGTCGTCTTGCCGCAGGCCACGTTTCCTACCATGAGCACCTTTTTCATATCAGGTCCTCGTAATGACGGTCGGCGTAAAGCCGATCAGGTTGCTGAGCACGTCCAGCACGTCCTTCAGGGATGCCTCCACGCTCGCCACGTCGCCGTTGACGATGAGGGTGCCGTTGAAGCGGTCGACAAAGACCACCTCCACGTGCGCAGCCTTCGTCGCAACGTCTGCCGCGATGATGGCGCCTTCGGACGGTGTGATGGTCATGATGCCCAGCGCGCCTTCGGGGGTGCCGATGACGCCCAGTTTTTTGTACAGGCTCTTGTCCGGATTGGCGATCAGGTGTGCGAGGGTCACCTGCTTGCCCGGGACAAACTCCTGGATAATGCGTTGTTTGGTTTCGTTATCTTCAAACATGGACAGACTCCTTTACAGCAGGCTTTCCAGCAGTTCCGGATGGGGGCTGGGGATGACCACGGAAGAGATGACCATGCCTTCCGCAGGGAGCGTATGCACGCCCGCTTCGATGGCTGCCCGCACCGCCGCCACCTCACCGGTGACGATGACGAAGGACTTGCCGCCGATGCCGGTGCCGAGCCGCACATCCACCAGATCCACGTCCGCAGCTTTGACCGCCGCATCCGCGCTGTAGACGGAAGCCGTAACGGAGAAGAACTCCATGACGCCGATGGCCGCCATCTCCTCGGGGATGTTGGTCATGTTCACGGCCTGGATGACCTTTTCATCGATGTTGGCGATGACGCAGGAATCCACCGCGTGATGGCCTGCGATGACGAGACCGCTATCCACGGATGCCTGCACAGCCGCTACGTCTCCGGTAAACAGAAGGTAATACTTGCCCGGGCAGCTGGCTTTGGCAAACAGGAGCCGCACGGCGGCGGTCTTCAGCACGATATCCGCCGTCTCTACGCCCTTGGCGATGCTGTTCAGTTCGATAAATCCTATGGCTCTTCTCATATGCTTCACCTATCTGCCTGTGGATCGTATTCCACGAAGTTGCTGCATTCCAGCTTGTTGTACCGGTACACGCCGGCTCTGGCCGCCACCTTGTCCGTGGGGGCCTTGCGGACTTCCCGCTCGGGATTCGCTTCCCAGGAGGTCTGCTGCCGCTCGTAGCGGATGCCGGCTTCCCGCAGATCCTGCTTGATGAGGGAATTGATCTTCCGAGGGTTGAGTCCCATGGGGCAGGCGTAGACCTCGCAGATGCCGCACTCGCAGCACAGCGCCGCGCTGCGGATGATGGGATCGTCCAGCATGTCCTTCGGGTCACCGCCCATAGCCATCTTGCGCATGATCATGTGGGGCTGCAGCGGGTGACCCAGCATATGCCGGGGACACAGCTGGCTGCAGCTGGTGCACTGGATGCAGGCGGATCTCGCCCGGCTGAGCATGCGTTTGACGTTCAGCTGGCTGGTTTTCGCGTGGTATCCGTCCGCCGGCAGCACGAGAATGCCGCCGGTGGTCTTCGTGACCGCCGCAGTCTGCAGCTCTTCCGCCGTCATGGGCTTTCCCATCATGGGCCCGCCGGTGACCACCATATAGTCGGCGATCTTCGCGCCGCCCGCCAGTTCGATGCACTTGAGCAGGGGCGTTCCCACAGGCACATGCAGCACGGAGGGCGTGTAAACTTCCCCCGTCACCGTCAGATACTTCTTCGTGAAGGAGATGCCCTGCATGGCTTCGTAGACCGCAAACAGGGTCGCCACGTTGTCCACGACGGCGCCGACCTCCGCGGGGATACCTGCGGGAGGCACCACGCGGCCCGTCACCTCGTAGACCATGGTCTGTTCGTCGCCTGCCGGATAGAAGCTCTCCATCCGGTGGACGCGCACTTTGGAGCCCAGTTTCGCCGCGGCTGCTTCGATCGCTTCCGCCTCTGCGTGATAATGGTCTTTCAACGCTACCACCAGGTTGGGGATGTTCAGCTCCGCGCCGATGGCGTCCATGGCCTGGACGATCTCGCTTGCTTTGTTGCGCATCAGCCAGCGGTCGTGGCGGAGCAGAGGCTCGCATTCCGCGCCGTTGGCGATGAGATATTCGAAGGAACCGGACAGCTTGCGGTGAGTGGGAAAGCCTGCGCCTCCGCACCCTACGACGCCCGCCGCCTCGATCTTTTCAATCAGATTCATGGTTTCCTCACTTTGCCTTGCGGTCGATCTCCACGCTGTCGATGATGCCGACGATCGCCATATCTGCGGGGATGTCGTCGTTTCCGAAGGCCTTGCGGGCCGTGCTGCCGGATACGACGATCACGCGTTCCCCGATGCCGGCGCCGACCACGTCCGCCGCCACGTAAGTTTTATCGGTCTTGGGTTCGTCCTCCTGGACGACCATCAGCTTAAGGCCTTCCAGGTTGGGCTCTTTCTTTGTCGCCCAGACGTGACCGATCACTCTGCAAATAATCATGTGTTGCTCCTTTTATTTCGCGACATTCACCGTAATACGGCTGCCGTTGAACACGTCTTTGGCTGCCGGGGTCACGATCGTGCCCTTCGCCACGGTAATGCATCCGCCGTGTCCCACGCCGTCCTTCAGCGCCTTCGCGTCCGTCTCCGTGATCAGCTTTTTCGTCACCAGGAACGGCTGGGGCGCTGCCGGCTGAATGGCAGCCGGAGCAGGGGTCGGGGCAGAACTGCAGCAGCTACTGACACCGCAGATCGTACCGGTGGCACCGGAACCGATCATACCGGCGTTTGCTTCGTCGAAGTCGATGTGCATGGCCAGGGCCATGTCGCTGCGGACCCGGCAGACGATGCCGTCGAAGGTGATGGGCCGCGGAGAATCCACGCGCACGCTGACGATCTGTCCGTCGGAGAGCCCGTAATGCTGGGCATCCGCCGGCGTCAGGTGCAGGTGCGCTCTGGCGATGATGACGGATCCGTCGGCCTTCAGAATGCCGTTCGGACCGATGATGACGACGTCCGCAGCGCCCGTCAGGTCGCCGGACAGGTTCACCGGAGCTTTCAGGCCCAGGCTCTTCGCATCGGTCGCGGACAGTTCGACCTGGACCGCTTTACGTTCAGGCCCGAGAACGGCCACATTGTCGATCTGCCCTTTCGGGGTCACGAGTTTGACCCGCTCCTCCGAGAGAAACTCTCCGGGCTGGCTGAGCATCTTCTTTTTTCCCAATTGATGGCCCGCACCGAACAGGAGGTCGACGGCTTCCCGGGTGAGATGCACGTGCCGTGCGGAAACTTCCACAGGGAAGGCTTCGCCCTGAGCCGGTCGAAGGGGATCGGCGCAGCAGGGGCCGCAGGAGGCTGCGGCCGCAGGCTGGGATGCTTTCGCACCCAGCCCCTGCAGCACGGATTCCACCATCGCTCTGATGTCTTGTTCTCTGTATTCCATACTTTATTCTCCTGCTGCTATGCAGCGGATCTGCTACTTGTCGCTTCCTTCCAGGGTGGGCAGAATGTATTCCACATCGTCGTGGGGTCTGGGAATGACGTGTACGGAAACCAGGTCGCCTACGCGGCTCGCCGCTGCAGCGCCGGCATCGGTGGCTGCCTTGACGGCGCCTACGTCGCCTCTTACCATAACGGTCACGAGACCGCCGCCCACGTGCACTTTGCCGATGAGCTTAACGTTTGCGGCCTTTACCATTGCGTCTGCCGCTTCTACGGATGCGACCAGTCCCTTGGTCTCGATCATTCCTAATGCCTGTAAAGTTGCCATTGTATTTACTCCTTATTCCGAAAATGAACTGAAAAGAACACTTCGGCGAGCTCAGTGCGTCGCCGTCCCCGACAGTTCAAACTACTTGTCGCTTCCCTTGAGGGTGGGCAGAATGTATTCCACATCGTCGTGGGGTCTGGGGATGACGTGTACGGAGATGAGTTCGCCGACTCTTTCCGCTGCCGCTGCGCCCGCATCCGTTGCGCTCTTGACGGCGCCTACGTCGCCTCTTACCATGACGGTCACGAGTCCGCCGCCCACGTGCACCTTGCCGATGAGCTTAACGTTCGCCGCTTTTACCATGGCGTCCGCCGCTTCGATGGATGCGACCAGTCCCTTGGTCTCGATCATTCCTAATGCCTGTAATGCTGCCATTTTCGTTTCCTCCTATGCTTACTGTCTGGAAAGCCGCGCCAGTACCGCGCGGGTAATGTTCTCTACGTCTTCTCTCGTATATGTTGCTGCTCTCGCCGCCTCGCCGGGGGCGTCGGAGTTGTAGCTGTAAGTGTGTGCAACGGTCCCTGAGCCTGTCGAATGGGCCGCTACGGGGCTGGCCGCTCTCAGATCCGCCAGTTCGCAGATGCCGTAGGCGACTCTGCGGATGTTGATGAGGTCCATGGGACCGACGTTGTTGGAGGTCGCTGACCCGCCCACCGCGCCGCAGCCCAGGGTAAGGGCCGGAGCCAGGGATGTGGCCGCGCCTACGCCGCCCAGGGCGCCGGGGCAGTTGACCAGAAGCCGGGATACGGGCTTCTTGAGGGCGAATTCCCGGATGACGCTTTCGTCCTGGCTGTGGATGGTCATCGTGTGACCCTTGCCTTCGTTGAACAGGATCTCGATGCTGCGCTTGCAGGCATCCTGCCAGCTGTCTTCCACGTAGAACGCCAGGATGGGGCAGAGCTTCTCTCTCGAATAAGGATTGTCCTTGCCCACCGTCGTCTGGGGCGAGATGAGCACCTTCGTGCCCGCGGGGATGGAAATGCCCGCCATGTCGGCGATGGCCTGGGCCGATCTGCCGACGATCTTCGGATTCATGGTGCCGTTGGCTCTCATGATGAACCGGCCGACCTTCTCGGATTCCTCGGGGCTGAGGAAATAGCCGCCCTGCCGCTTCGCTTCCGCTACGACCTGGTCCTGGATGCACCGTTCCGTAACGATGCTCTGTTCGGATGCGCAGATCGTGCCGTTGTCGAAGGTCTTCGAATCGAAGATGCGCTGGATGGCCTTGGGGATATCCGCGCTCTTTTCGATGAAGGATGGGCCGTTACCCGGACCTACGCCCAGAGCCGGATTGCCGGAAGAATACGCCGCTCTTACCATCGCTTCGCCGCCGGTCGCCAGGATGATGCCGATGTCTCTGTGCTTTAAGAGCGCATCCGTTCCCTGCATGGTGGGGATCGAAACGCACTGGACGATCTTGTCCGGAGCGCCTGCCGACTTCGCCGCCTGGGCGATGATCTTGTAGGTCTCCAGGATGCAGTTGAGCGCGCCGGGGTGCGGGCTGATGATGATGGCGTTGCCCGACTTCAGGCAGATAAGGCTCTTGTACATGACCGTCGACGTGGGGTTCGTGGACGGGATGAGCGCCGCCACGACGCCCATGGGCACGCCTACCTCGATGAGTTTCTTTTCCTTGTCTTCCTTCAGGATGCCCACGCACTTCATGTCCTTAAAGCTTTCGTAGGTCATGGTGCTGCCAAGCTTGTTCTTCAGCACCTTGTCCTGCCATACGCCGTAGCCGGTCTCCTCATTCGCCATCTTCGCCAGCTTTTCCAGGTTCTGTTCGCATGCGCGGGTCACCGCCAGGCAGATCTTGTCCATCTGCTCCTGGGTATACTCCGCGTATTCGGCCTGGGCCGCCTTCGCATTGGCCACGAGGTTCCGGATCTCCTGTATGGACTGTAGATCTTTATCGAATTCCAAAGGGTTTCCACCTCCTTCTCAACTAATAATCCAGCGGCTGGGCCGCAATTTTCTCTACCGTTCTCGCAAACGTCTCGCAGGCGTCCTGGCACTGGGACTGTTCGCCCACCAGCAGGCCTCCCGCGAAGTTCGTCTCCGTCGGCGGTCCGTAAAACAGCGCGATCTGGGCGCCCGAGGACTTGACCGCCGCATCCAGCCCCATGATCGCTTCCATGGGCGGAGCGATCAGATAGGCCATGGATGTTCCTTCGCTGACCCCCGCAGCCTTCGACAGATAGCTGCCGGTACGGGAGATGAGCTGGGCGAAGTATACGACGCTGCCGTCGTCGTTGGCCGTGTAGAAGGCCGCGTCGTTTTCGATGTAGCGGATCGCTGCTTCCAGACCGCTGCGCACCTCCGCAGGGTCAGGCCCGGACAGGATGCCGATGAACTCGCCGGCCAGTTTCGTGCTGGCATTGCCGCTCCCGGCATACATGCTCCTGGCATACACAACCTGCACGTCCGCCTTCTTCGTGGCTTCGTCCAGCGCCGCATAGGACACATCGTCGCAGTCCGTCGTAAAGATGCCGAGGCTGTGATGAGCTTTGGGCGCTTTCAGATTCTTCAGCAGCAGCGGGTCCGCGTTGGGGAGCATCTGAACGCTCAGGATATTGGTCTTTATTCTCTCTCCGATCATCCGCATCCCTCCTTATTTCACCAGATCCACGCCGCTTGCCTTGCGGTCCAGGATCTGCTGGATGACTTCTGTGATGTAGGCGCCGGCTTCCACGGCGGTCAGGCCGTCCTTATGGATGTTGGAAACGACGGTGCGCTTCGCTTCCGGAATGCCGACGTAGGAGTTATAGACGATATAGGCGCTCATGGATTCCGCGGTGGCAAGGCCCGGCCGCTCGCCGATGAGCACGCACACGACTTTGGCACCCAGCACTTCCGCCACCTGGTCCTCCGCCGCGACGCGGCCGAATCGCACGTAGAACGGCGTGCCGACCTTTAATCCCTTGGCGGTAAGCCCTTCCGTGAGCACCGGCAGGATCTTTTCGAGATTGGCCTCGATGGCCGCACTGGACAGACCGTCGGAAGCGTAGATCTGCACGTCCGGATTTTTGATGCAGTGCTCCCGCAGCGCTTCCACGCCCTTGGGACACAGCTTTCTGCCGAGGTCTGGTCTTGTAATGTGCGTATTGCGGTCCCCTGCCTGGGATTCGATGGACAGCAGGCCGAGCCGTTTGATGAATTCCGGATCCACGTCTGCGAACACCGAATCCTGCGCTCTGGCGTGGTCTGCCCGCAGCGCCAGCATCGTTTTGGTCTTGAGACGCGCACCGGCCTTGCCGACGCCGATGCGGGCCGTGGTGCGCTTCTTCATGCGCTCCAGCGCCTCCGGATCCAGAGGATCTTCCAGCAGGCGGTCGGTGCCGACCGGATTCTGCTCCGAAGGCTCTTCCCCCGGGGCTCGGTCCGGCAGCACGACACGGCCGCTGGCCGTCAATTGTCTTACGACTTCTTCGGTTATGAGGGCGATGAGTTTTTCATCCAACATGTCTCTTCCTCCCCTCTTAGAAATTGGACCGGGTCGTGAAGATGGTCGGGTCACCGGCGCGGGCCGTTAAGTGCCCGTTCTCCATGATCCCCATCTTCTCCAGCCAGCGCTCGAACTCCGCGATGGGCCGCAGGTCCAGGACTTCGCGTACCGCGTTCACATCGTGGTAGGCGTTCGTCTGGTAATTGAGCATGATGTCGTCGCTGGTAGGCACGCCCAGGATATAGTTGACGCCCGCGCTGCCCAGCAGCAGGGCGAGGTTCTCGATGTCGTTCTGGTCGGCCATCATATGGTTGGTGTAGCAGCAGTCGCAGCCCATGGGGATGCCGGAGAGCTTGCCCATGAAGTGGTCCTCCAGGCCTGCCCGGATGACCTGCTTGCTGTCGTACAGATACTCGGGACCGATAAAGCCGACGACGGTGTTGACCATAAAGGGGTGGTACTGCCGCGCGAAGGCGTAGCAGCGGGCTTCCATGGTCACCTGATCGGCGCCGTAGTGGGCGTCGGAGGACAGTTCGCTGCCCTGGCCGGTCTCGAAGTACATCACGTCCGGGCCCTTGGCCGTTCCCCTCTCTTTGAGCAGCGCCATGGCTTCCTCCACGGTCGCCGCGGAGAAGCCGAAGGCGGTGTTGCCCTTCTGGCTGCCGGCGATGGACTGGAAGATCATGTCGCAGGGGGCGCCGCGCTTGACCGCCTCGATCTGCGTCGTAATGTGTCCGAGCACGCAGATCTGCGTCGGGATCTCGAAGCGATTCTTCACCTCGTCGAATCTCTTGAGCACCTCCGCCAGACTGGAGACCGTGTCGTTCACCGGATTGAGTCCCAGCAAGGCGTCGCCGCAGCCGTAGGACAGGCCTTCGAACAGCGATGCCGTAATGCCTTCCACGTTGTCCGTGGAGTGGTTGGGCTGCAGACGCGTGGACAGATGACCGCGCTTGCCGATCGTGGTGTTGCAGGTCGCTTCGATGCGCACTTTATTGGCCCCGTAGATGAGGTCCAGGTTCGTCATCAGCTTGCAGACGCCGGCTACCACCTCTGCCGTGAGGGCCTTCCCCAGCGCCCGGATATCCGCCTCCGTGGTCTTATAATCCAGGATGTACTCCCGCAGCTGCGCGATAGTCCAGTTCTGGATCTGGGCGTATTTCGCCTCGTCCAGCCCGTCCTGGTTGATGCGGGTCACCTCGTCGTCTTCGTAGGGCACGACGGGGTTTTCGCGCAGATCCTTGACCAGGAGGTCGGCCAGCACATACTTGGCGGCTACACGCTCCAGTGCGCTCTCCGCCGCGATGCCTGCCAGATGGTCGCCGGACTTCTCTTCGCTGGCCTTGGCCAGCACGTCCTTGACGTCCCGGAAGGTATAGATTTTTCCGGATAGTGTCGCTGATAAGTTCATAGTAACAACTCCATTGTCTGATACGGTCCCTGAGCCGGTCCCTGAGCCTGTCGAAGGGGTCGAAGGGACTATCCGAATAATAAGGTCTTGACCACGACGGGGACCACCAGGCCGTCCATCAGAGGCCTGCCGATATCCACGTAGTCGCCTTCCTCGATCTTGACGCTGTCGATGGAAGCCATCTTCCGCCCGCAGCCCGTCTGCTGCAGGGCGATACCGAGGGCTTTCGCGATGTCGCGTTCCACGACGACGATGATGGGTTCGCCCGGGGTCAGTGACCCGTCCATCGCATCCACGATGGCACCCGCCAGTTTTTTGAGCGTGGCGAAGTCCGGATCGGGCAGGCCCTGCAGCGCCAGCAGCATGCGGGGCGCGTCGCTCTGCGCCAGGAACCAGCGGACTTTATCGCGCAGCAGCTGCGTATCGCCGCCCAGTACGGCCCATTGCTCGTCTTTTGTAAGTTTTAAGGCCGGCACGTTCTTTACGGGGAAGATGCCTTCGCTGTAGTAGATCGTGCTGCCCGAAAGGTTCGTCGTATAGGTGCCGGCGCCGACCACCGTCGCCCGGATGGTCTCGCCGCCCTGGATCCATTTCTGTTCTTTAAAATACCGGTTGTCCCGGATGGCCCGGCCCAGGATCGGACCGATGTCGCCGTAGCGGAGATCGTCTTCCCCGCTCTGGTGATAGATGCAGTCCGCTACGCCTCCGGAAAAGCAGATGCGCCGGGACGGTCTCGCCGGCCGGTACACGTCGCTGCCCGGGGTGAGGATCTTCTCCTGCAGCGGGCTGACCGGCGCGATGCCGATGGCGCCTGCCAGGCAGTCCGCGAACGCGTCGCAGATCCTGCGAAGGTCGCTGCGGGAAATGCTCTGGCCAACTTCCACCCTTACGCCTGCCAGTCTTGCGGCTTCCGCTGCTGCATAGCTCACATATTGCACTGTTGGGGACGGTTCTTTTTGGTTCATTTTTGGATCCGATCCCAGCCGGATAAGCCGCCCGCCCACGTCCAGGCAGATCTTGCCCTGGGTGTCGCCGGCGTTGAAGAACACGATATTGGAAGTGCCGCCGCCGATGTCCAGGTTCACAACGGTGCAGTCGTTGTCGATGGAATACTGCCAGGCACCGCTGCCCTTCCCCGCGATGATGGATTCCAGATCCGGACCCGCGGTGGAGACCACGAATTCCCCGGCGAAGTCGGATAAGGCCTGCAGTACGGATGCGGAATTTTCCTTGCGGGCGGATTCCCCCGTGATGATGACGGCGCCGGTCTGGGTATCCGCCGGGCTGTAGCCTGCATTGCGGAATTCCTGCGCCACGATCTCCCGTACGGCATCCGCATCGATCAGGGTCTGCGTCTTGAGGGGTGTAAAATACACCTGGCTCTTGTACAGGATCTCCTTGCCGGTGATGGCGATCCTGGGCGCGGTAAAGTACCCTGCGGTATTGTCCATCTCGATGCGGGAGAACACCAGCTGGGTCGTGGAAGTGCCGATATCGATTCCGACGCTTAGGATCTGAGCCATTTATCCTGAAAATAAAAAACAACAAAATCACGATGGTCCCCTGACCATCCGGACTTTGTTGTCTGTTTCGCTTTACGCTGTTGTAAAGCGGCCGTATTATTCGTTCTTGAAATCGAAAGAGACTTTCGTCCCTTCCGGCGAGGATACGATGTGCAGTTTGCCCTTCAGCTTGTCCTGCACGGTGGCCCTCACGATGGAGAGGCCGAGGCTTTCTTCCTGCATCTTTGCGGGATCGAAGCCGCATCCGTCGTCACTCACTATTATAGTATGGATGAGCGCCCCCTGGCAAACGGTTATTGTCACTTTGCCGGACTTTTTTTCGGGGTAGCCGTGGCGCAATGCGTTGGTCACCAGTTCGGTGACCACGAGAGCGACCGAAGAAGCCGTTTCCGGAGGCAGTTCGATATCGTCGCCTTCGATCTCGATGGCGATGGACCTGCCTGCGGGCATCAGGGCCGTCAGGTTGCTGCGCAGGCGCTCCAGCAGCACGTCCGTGTGGACCGCGCGCATGTCGCCGGCCTCGTGGGTGAGGATGTCGTGGATCGACGCGATGGACTGCACCCGGCCCACATTCTCCTTCAGGATGTCCCGGACCTCCGGATCGGAAGACGCCCGTGCCTGCAGATTCAGGATGCTGGCGACCAGCTGCAGATTGTTTTTCACCCGGTGGTGCACTTCCCGCAGCTCGATGCGGCCGCTGCTTTCCTCGGCGCGCAGCTGCGGATCGATCTGGGCGAAATGTTTGGCAAGCTGCTCGTACTTTTCCTCCCGGATGAGCTCCTCGGAGATGTCCTTTTCCCGGATGAGCACGCCGATGACCCGACCATCCTCCGAAAGCACCGGACACACGTTCTGCCGCACCGGTCGGCCTTCCTGGGTCTCCGCCTTGATATCGCAGATGGGAACGCCCTCCGCAATGGCGTTGAATACCGCGGGTTCCTTTTCCGCTGTGGCGATCTCACCGGTCACGTCGCGCTCGTAGGCCGTCGTTCCGCTGACGGGCTGCGCATGCGCCACCACCAGCGCTTTGCCGTCCCCGATGGGGCAGTCCAGAAAGATGTCCGTGTTGCTCAGATCCGCCATGTATTGCATCTGCGATCCTGCGCGCAGCAGGACTTCCGCATCCTTTTCGCTCAGTTCCGGAACGGACTGCAGCATTTCCGAAAGGGTCATGCCTGTTCCTCCTGTTCCAGATACGCCTTCGCGATGACGGCCAGCGGCAGCCGCTTATCCATGGCGGTCTTGCGGAGCACCTGATAGCTCTCCGATTCGCTCACGTGTTCCTTCTTGGCGTAGACGCTCTGCGCACGGGCGATCAGCTTGGATTCCTCCAGCCTGCGGTTTGCGTCCTCCGTTTCCTTCCGGCTCTCCCGCAGGCGCCGGCTCTGGGCGACCGCCACTTCGATGACGGGCCGCAGCCGCTGCTGCTCCACCGGCTTTACGAGGTAGCCCGACACGCCGATGCGGCTGGCCTTCTCCACGATCTCCTCGTCGCTGAACGCGGTCAGCAGGATGACGCTGCCGGCAAGATCCTCCTTCAGGATGATCTCCGCCGCGGACAGCCCGTCGAACACCGGCATTTTTACGTCCATCAGCACCACATCCGGATGCTTCGCCCGGCACAGCGCCACCGCGTCGAAGCCGTCGCCGGCTTCCCCCACTACGCTGTATCCCAGGTCTTTCAGCATCCCTGCAACATCCATTCTGGTGATCGGCTCGTCGTCGATGACTGCAACGGTGATCATACATCCTCCTCTGCACTGTTGGGGACGGTTCTGTTTTAGATCATTTTGAACTGTTGGGGACGGTTCTCAACAGTTCATAGCAAGACTATAACACTTAAAAATGTAAATCTCAAATCAAATAAATGGAGGAAAATGAATTGACATATATTAACTGTTATAGTATATTATGTTTAATTTTACCATATTCACAAGGAGACAATATGCCAAGACAACCCAGAATAATAAGTCCAACCGGATATATGCATATTATTGCCCGGGGAATTGGAAGACAAATGCTGTTTGAGGCTCCTGCGGACTATCTTTACTACTTATCGCTATTAAAGCGTTACAGTAAGGAGACGGATGTCACGATCTGCGCATATTGTCTTATGGATAATCATGTGCACCTGCTGGTCTATGACCCGCAACAGTCCGCCTCCCTTTTCATGAAAAAAGTCGGGGTCAGTTATGCCGGATATTTCAATGCAAAATATGATCGCACAGGACATCTGTTCCAAGACCGCTATCGGAGTGAATCGATCAACGACGATGCCTACCTGTTGACCGTTTTCCGTTATATCCTGCAAAATCCGCAGAAGGCAAACATCTGTCATGCCGATCAATACCCATGGAGCAGTTACCACCTCTATGACGATACGTCCTTTATTAACACATCCGTGCTGAAAGGGATGATCGGAGATTACGCCGCGTATGAACGATTCATAGCGGTCGACGAAGAAGTAGAGTGTATGGATTATGATGCAGTGAAGCGCAAAGATGATCAGGCAAGAGAGAAACTATGTGAAATACTGGGTATTCCGAACGGGATGGAACTGCAGTCTTACGGAAAAGAAAAGAGAGATCAGGCGATCCGGGAACTGAAAAGAAATGGTCTGAATGCATATCAGATTTCAAGGTTAACAGGCCTCAATCGAAGTACTGTACATCGAATTCACTGAAATGCAGGTGTGATGAAATGTTTTGCACTGAGGGGGACGGTTCTGTTTAGATCAAAATGTTCTAAAAATAACCGTCCCCCTC
>JAGAHX010000060.1 GCA_017626845.1 Bacillota bacterium | reverse complement strand
TTCTGTGTATTTATTTCATTCGATTCGGAGGTACCTTTTATGATCACAGCAGGCGATTTCAGAAACGGTGTAACTTTTGAGATGGACGGCCAGGTTATGCAGGTCGTTGAGTTTCAGCATGTCAAGCCGGGCAAGGGCGCGGCGTTTGTCCGCACAAAGATGAAGAATGTCATCACCGGTGCTGTGACAGAAACATCCTTCAACCCCACGGCCAAGTTTGAGAACGCAACGGTTGACCGCATGAGCATGGAGTACAGCTATCAGGATGGCAATCTCTATTACTTCATGAATCCTGAGACCTATGAGCTCGAGCCTGTGGACGAGTCTGTCCTGGGTGACAACTTCAAGTTCGTCAAGGAGAACATGGAGTGCACGATCTACTCCTACAAGGGGAAGGTCTTCAACGTCGAGCCGCCCTTCTTCGTGGAGCTCGAAGTAACAGAAACCGACCCGGGCTTCGCCGGCAACACCGCCACGAACGCAACCAAGCCCGCAACGCTTGAGACCGGCGCAGAGATCAAGGTTCCCCTGTTTATTGAGCCGGGTGAGAAGATCAAGGTCGATACCCGCACCGGAGAATATCTTTCCAGAGCCTGAGGCCCGTATTCCTTACAGCCATATCGTTTTCTTCTGGCTGCAGGCGGCTTCAGGAATGCAGGAACCAGAGAGCAGTTGAATGGAGGAACAGCATATGACTATCAGAGAAAAAGCGGCTTACCTCAAGGGCCTTGTCGAAGGACAGGGGATGGACCCGGAAGCGGGCGAAGGAAAGCTCTGGCGTGTTCTGGCGGAAGTGATCGGCGATATGGCCGTGAAGCTGGACGTGCTGGAATCCGGCCAGGAGGATATCTCCGAGACGGTTGAAGCCGTAAAGGACGATCTGGAGCTTCTGGAAGACATCGTGGCCGGCAACTTCGATGATGACGATGATGATGACCTCGACGATCCGGACGATGAAGATTCTCCGAAACCCTATTATCCCTTCCGCAATGCCTACCGCGACTGGGAGGATGAGGACGAAGAGGCTGAAGAGTCTGATGGCGATGAAGACGAAGACGAAGAAGACTTCGAAATGACGTATCAGGTCGAGTGCCCGAACTGCGGGGAAGAGATCGTCTTCAACGATGAGACGCTTGACGCAGGGTCGATCTACTGCCCGAGCTGCGGCGCGGTGCTGGAGTTCGAGATTACCAGCCTGGCTCCGGATGACGAAGAAGATGAAGGCGGAGCCGAAAGCACCGGGGAGAATGAGGGCGAACACACAGAGCCCGACCCCGCGGAAGACTGACTGCGCGCTGAAGGAAAATAGATACGCGATGACTGAATGCAACGTGCCTGCCCGGTTCATACCGGACAGGCACGTATCACAGGGAGAACAAATGGAACCGAATTACAAGCCACTGGCGGACGAGATCCGCCCGAAAAGCCTGGAAGACGTTGTCGGACAGAAGCATATCCTCGGGGAAAACGGCCTGCTCCGCCGCATTGTGGAAAGCGGCAGCACGCCGAACATGATTTTCTACGGGCCTTCCGGCACCGGCAAGACCACGGTAGCGCGTATCATCGCGGAAAGAACACAGCGCAGCCTGCGTAAGCTGAATGCGACGACGGCCGGGATTTCTGACATCAAGAAAATCATTGACGAGCTGGATACCTTCCTCACCCCGGGGGGCGTGCTGCTGTACCTGGACGAAATCCAGTACTTCAACAAAAAACAGCAGCAGAGTCTGCTGGAGTTTATTGAGG
This sequence comes from Bacillota bacterium, assembly GCA_017626845.1. Taxonomy (GTDB): domain Bacteria; phylum Bacillota; class Clostridia; order Peptostreptococcales; family Anaerovoracaceae; genus RUG11894. The sequence goes on along the minus strand of JAGAHX010000060.1, from coordinate 682 downwards.
ACGGCAGAATCAGTCTGATTGCCTCCACGACCGAGAATCCGTATTTCTGTGTCTTCGGGGCGATTCTGAGCCGGTCAACGGTGTTCGAGTTCAAGCCGGTCGCCCCGGAGGATGTGGAAAAGGCTGTCCTGCGCGCGTTCCGTATTCTCTCGGAGCGGGGCGGCAGGGAGGTCTCTCTCGAAGACGGGGTGGTGCGCCGAATCGCACAGGCCTGCGGAGGCGATGTGCGCAAGGCGATCAACGCGGCTGAGCTTCTGTTTGCGGCGGCCGAGGGCAACAGGATCACCCTGGCAGACGCGATGCTGATTTCACAGAAGAGCGCCATGCGCTATGACCGCGACGGGGACGAGCACTACGATATTCTCTCGGCGATGATGAAATCGCTTCGCGGATCGGATCCGGATGCGGCGCTGCATTATCTCGCAAGGGCAATTGAGGTTGGCGATCTGGCCGGTATCTGCAGGCGGATTCTCTGCTCGGCGAGTGAGGATATCGGCATGGCATACCCCCAGGCAGTGCCGATCGTGAAGGCATGCGTGGACAGCGCCCTGCAGCTTGGACTGCCGGAGGCAAGGCTCCCGCTGGCAGAGGCCTGTATTCTGCTGGCGACGGCGCCGAAGTCCAACGCCGTGGTGATGGCGATCGATGCGGCGATCAGCGATGTGAAAGCCGGGAAAACCGG
>JAGAHX010000059.1 GCA_017626845.1 Bacillota bacterium | reverse complement strand
CGCCGTGCGATGGAAAAGGCCGGCATGCGGCTCGTTCAAACAGAAAAGGGCGGCTTGACCGTCGGCGAAAACACATACGACAAACTGATCTTCGAATATCGGCTGGGCTGACCCGGCCAGGAGGCGCAGGAGGACACGCTCCCGCGTCTCTTTTATTTTGACCTGCTCTATGCTATAATATAGTGATTTTCTATGTACATTTTTACGAAAGGACTTAATCATGAAAATAGCAGTAGATGCCATGGGCGGCGACAACGCCCCGCAGGCTGTCATCTTAGGATGCGTTCTGGCTTTGCCGGAAATTCGGTCCGACATCATCCTGGTGGGAAAAGAGCCGGTCGTCCGGGCAGAACTGGAGAAATACAAAGGCACGTATGACGAAGACCGCATCGAGATCGTCCATGCGGAAGAAGTCATCGAAAACGAAGACAGCCCGGTAAAGGCGGTCCGCACCAAGAAGAATTCTTCACTGGTCATGGCGATCGATATGGTCAAGGACGGCACGGCGAACGCCATGATGTCCGCCGGCAACACCGGCGCTCTGATGACCGCCGCACTGCTGCGCCTTGGACGGATCAAGGGCATCGAACGGCCCGCCATCGTCTCCGCTTTCCCGAAGCTGGGCCGCAAGGGCGAATTCGTCCTGCTGGCAGACACTGGCGCCAACGCGGAATGCACGGCGAAGAACCTGCTGAGCTTTGCCCACATGGGAAGCATTTACCGTCACCACGCCTTCGGCACGGAGAATCCGAAGATCGGCCTCATCAACATCGGTGAGGAAGAGACGAAGGGCACGCCCATGCTGAAGGAAGCCTATCAGATGCTCAAAGAGAGCGATCTGAACTTCATCGGCAACGTGGAAAGCCGGGAGATCCCCCGGACCGAAGCGGACGTGCTGGTCTGCGACGGGTTTACGGGCAACATCGTCTTAAAGCTGACGGAAGGAACGGCCTGGAACGTATTCAAGGCCGTGAAGGAAAAGATCACGGAAGGCGTAAAGGCGAAGATGGGAGCGCTGCTCCTGAAGAAAAAGCTGTACAGCCTGAAGGAGGAATTCGACTATTCTTCCTACGGCGGGGCACCGATCTTAGGCGTCAAGGGCATGGTCTTCAAAATGCACGGCAGCTCTTCTGCCGTCGCCGTGTGCAACGCTGTGGTGAAAGCCGCGGCCGTGTGCGAAAGAGACGTGATCGGCGAGATCGAGAGCAGCATGGAGAGGTACCGCGAGAATGTCGCTGAATAAACTGGAACAGATCATCGGATACGAGTTTCAGAACAAGGACCTGCTGCAGCGGGCCGTCACCCACAGCTCCTATGCCAACGAAAAGCTGGGCAGTCCCAACGAAGGCAACGAACGCCTGGAATTTCTGGGCGATGCGGTGCTGGGCACCTGCGTCGGCCTGCAGCTGTACAACCGCTATCAGGATAAGGAAGAGGGCTTCCTGACGAAGATGCGGGCATCCATCGTCTGCGAACGCTCCCTGGGCACGGCGGGCAGAAAACTGGGCATCAACGAGTTTCTGCTGCTGAGCCGGGGCGAAGAGAGCGGCGGCGGCAGAGAGCGCATCTCCATCATCGCGGACTGCATGGAAGCGATCATCGGCGCCGCATATCTGGACGGCGGCTTCCAGGCGGCCAATACCGTGGTGCGCAACTGTCTGACGGAAACGGCGGAGCTCTGTGAAGAGGGCAGGCTTCCCAAGGACGCCAAGACGACGCTGCAGGAATTCCTGAGCCGCAGAACAGGCGGGGAAGGGACTCCCGGCATTCACTACGAGATCCTGTCCGAGAGCGGCCCGGATCATGCCAAGATCTTTACGGCTGCCGTTTATGCCTACGGCGAACAGGCGGGGCAGGGCAGCGGCAAGAGCAAGAAAGAAGCGGAGCAGCAGGCGGCAGCCGCCGCGCTGGCAAGCTTTCAGAGCAAGAGGTAGTTATGTACTTCAAACGCTTGGAACTCAACGGATTTAAATCCTTTGCAGATCCGGTCACAATTGAATTCACGGAAGGGATGACCTGCATCGTCGGTCCCAACGGATCCGGAAAATCCAACATTTCCGACGCCATCCGCTGGGTGCTGGGCGAACAGAGCCCGAAGATGCTGCGGGGCGGCAAGATGGAAGAAGTTATCTTTGCCGGCACCCAGAACCGCAAGCCCAAGGGGCTGGCAGAGGTCACCCTCGTCATCGATAACTCCGACCACACGCTTCCGATCGATTACACCGAGGTCGGCATCACCCGGCGGATGTACCGCTCCGGCGAGAGCGAATACATGATCAACCGGACGCCCTGCCGTCTGCGGGATATCCGGGAGCTCATCATGGATACGGGCATCGGCGTGGAAGGGTATTCCATCATCGGCCAGGGCAAGATCGCGGATATCATCAGCAACAAGATGGACAGCCGGCGGGAGATCTTCGAAGAGGCTGCCGGTATCGTAAAATACCGCAACCGCAAGGCGGAGACGGAACGCAAGCTGGACAGCGCGTCCCAGAATCTGGCCCGGGTCAACGACATCGCCTCCGAGATCGAAGGCCGCATCGACGGTCTGAAGCGGGATTCGGAAAAGGCGCAGGAATACCTGCAGATCCGGGAGAAATACAAGGACGTGGAGATCAACATCGTCCTGAAGAACATCGATGCGGCGGACAGCAAGACAGGCGCCGTACGCACCGAGATGGAGGAACTCGACCGCATCCTGGCGGAAGACCGCAGCAGGCGGGAAAGCCTGGAAAACGAGCTCCGGGCCATGCGCGCATCGAATGCCGAAACGGAGAGCGCTTTGGAGGAGCTGCGCCGGCAGATCGGACGGGTGACGGAGGAGATCCACTTCATCGAGAGCCGGGAAGGCTTAAACAACGAACGTTACGCGGCACTGGAACGCGACCGGGTGCGCCTGGAGGGCGAACGGGACGCCGCGATGGAAAAGATAGAACGGGAGACGGCCAATCTGCAGGAGATGCAGCAGACAAAGGCTGCGGTATCCGGCGAAGAGGCGGCAGCCCGCAGAAAAGCGGAAGAAGCTTCCGCCGCAGCGGAAGGCGTATGGAAACAGCTGACCGCGAAGGAGCAGGAACTGGAGGCGGCAAAGGCGTCCATCCTGGAGCTGACCACGGCCATCAGCGCCGCGGCAGCGGAAGTTTCCAGCATGGAGAACCTGAAGCAGACGCTGCAGAGAAGACTGCAGAGATTGCAGGAGGACGGCGAAGACGCGGAAAGCGAAGGCCTTGCGTCCCGTCTGGAGCAGACGGAAGACGATCTCCAGGAGGCGAAGGATTCCAAAGCAAGACTGCAGAAGGACCTGGCGGAAGCCATGGAACAGCGCGCTGCAATGGAAAAAGAGCAGGCTGCGTCCGCAGCGGCGATCGAAGCGATCCGCGTGCGGGCAGGCGAACTGGCCGCGCGGCACAAGCTCCTGGAGGAACTGGAGCGCTCCTACGAAGGTTACAACGGCGCTGTGCGCTTTATGATGCAGGAAGGTCTGTCCGGCATCGTCGGCACGGTAGGCGAACTGCTTTCCGTACCCAAGGGCTGGGAAGTCGCCGTGGAGACCGCGCTGGGCGGCAACGTGCAGAACATCATCTGCGACAGCGATTCCTCCGCCAAGAAGGCCATCGAACGGCTGAAAGCCAAGAAGGCGGGACGGCTCACATTCCTGCCGGCGGACAGCATCAAGGCCGGAAAACCGGCGGATCTCTCCGCCATCCAGGGCCTGGACGGCTTCCTGGGGCTGGCCTCTGAGCGGGTCACCTGCAAAGGCGGATACGAAAACATCGTGGACTACCTGCTGGGCAAGGTCGTCGTCTGCCGGGATCTGGACAGCGCGTTAAAGCTGTCCAAGAAGGGCGGCAGTCTGCGGTACGTCACCCTCGAAGGAGAACATATCAATCCGGCCGGCGCCATTACCGGCGGATCCTTTAAAAACAATACTGCAAACATCATTTCCCGGAAGGCCGAAAAAGAAGATCTGGAAAAGCAGATCCGCAAAACGGCCGGCGAACTGCAGGAAGCGGAAGAAGCGCGGGACGAATGCCGCCGGAAACTGTCCGGCTGCCTGCAGGACGTTCAGGAGATCCAGGCAGGCATCGCCGGGGCAGACCGCACCGTGGCCGTTCTGGAAAAGGAAGTGCAGCAGCTGAAAGTTCAGAGACAGGATGCCAGAGATGCCGCCGGCAGACGGCTGGCAGAACAGGCGGATCTGGAGAAGGAGATCGCGGAAGCAGACCGGAACATCGGAGAGATCCGCAGCAGATCTGCGAACCAGGAGGCTTCCCGGAGCGAAACGCAGGAGACGGCAGACCGTCTCGCGGAAGAGACGGAAGCCGTACGAGCCTCCTATGAGGAAGCCCAGGCTGCGAATACGGCGGCCCGCATGGAAGAAAACGCGGCAGCTGTAAAGCTCCGCGGCGCCGAGGATCTGGAGGAACGCGTCCGCGCATCGCTTGCAGAATTGCAGGCGGAGCAGCGCAGCAAGGAACAGTCCTTGTCGGATATCGCCGTCCAGAAGGGCGAGATCGAAGCCTTTGCGGCAGAAGCGAAGGCCGGCCTGAAGGATAAACAGGACAGCCGCGAGGCGCTGGAAGCGAACGAGGCGGAGCTTTCCGCCAGACGCAAAGAAGCCCAGACGAAGGCGGACGAGCTGGAAGAGGAACGCATCCGGGCGGACAGCGTTCTCTACGAGCATCAGGTGAGCAAGCACGACGCGGAAGTGCGTCTGGCCCGCTTCGATGCCCAGACCGAATCCCTGAAGGAGAAGCTCTGGGAAGAATTCGAGATGTCCTACGCCCAGGCGAAGGACTTTGCCGATCCTGATTTCGTCATGTCCCGCGGCATGAAGGAATCCCGGGAATACAAGGAAAGACTGCGGGAGCTGGGAGACGTCAACGTGGGCGCCATCGAGGAATACAAGGCGGTGAGCGAGCGCTACGCCTTCCTGACAGCCCAGCGGGACGACCTCAACCAGGCCATCGAAGAGCTGAATTCCGTCATTCGGGATATCGATGCCACCATCAAAGCCCGCTTTAAGGAGAGCTTCGATGCGGTGGTGGAGAATTTCGAGGCGACGTTTACGGAGCTGTTCAAGGGCGGTCATGCGCGGCTTACGCTGGATGACCCGAACAACCCCCTGGAATCCGCCATCGAGATCGAGGCCCAGCCGCCCGGCAAGAAGCTGCAGAACATGAACCTGCTGTCCGGCGGCGAAAAGACCATGACGGCCATCGCCCTCATGTTCGCGGTGCTGAAGGCGAAACCCACACCGTTCTGCATCCTGGACGAGGTGGAGGCCGCGCTGGACGAGACCAATATCGACAGTTTCGCCCGCTACTTAAGACAGTTTACCGAAACACAGTTTGCGTTGATCACACATCAGAAGGCTACGATGGAGTACGCCGACGTATTGTACGGCGTCACCATGCCCGAACAGGGCATTACCCGTGTGCTCTCTCTGAAGTTAGGAGACCGTTTTGATATCGACTAAGAAAAAATCCTTTTTCGGCCGCATGACCGAACGCATCGAGGACGTATTGCTGATGCGTCCCAAACCCGACGAGGACATGCTGGAGGAGCTGGAAGACGTTCTGATCTCCTCGGATATCGGCATGGATACGACGGTGAAGATCATCGAATCCCTGCGGGATTCCATCCGGCACGACCGCCTGCGGGACGCGGATGCGGTGCGCACCCAGATCAAGGAGATCGTACGGCAGATGCTGGACAAGGGCGAACGCCTGCAGCTCTGCCCGGAGACGCCTCTGTTCATCATGATGATCGGGGTCAACGGCGTGGGCAAGACTACGTCCATCGCGAAGCTGGCCCACATGCTGAAGAACGAAGGGAAGTCCGTTCTCCTCGTGGCGGCGGATACTTTCCGCGCCGCGGCTTCGGAACAGCTGACGATCTGGAGCGAACGGGTCGGCGTGCCCATCATCAAGCATAAGGAGGGGGCCGATCCCTCCGCCGTCATCTTCGACGGATGCAACGCGGCGAAGGCAAGAGGGGTGGACGTGGTCATCTGCGACACCGCAGGCAGGCTTCAGAACAAGAAGAACCTCATGGCGGAGCTGTCGAAGATGAACAAGGTCATCGACCGGGAATTCGAAGGGGCTGCCAGGGAAACGCTGCTGGTGGTGGATGCCACCACGGGGAAAAATGCGGTGTCCCAGGCAAGAGAATTCAACGAAGTGGCCAAACTGACCGGCATCATCCTGACGAAACTGGATGGTACGGCCAAGGGCGGCATCGTGGTAACGATCGCAGACGAGCTGGACTTGCCTGTGAAGTATATAGGGTTGGGAGAGGGTATGGACGACTTAAAGCCGTTCGACCCGGAGAGTTTTGCAGAAGACATTTTCGAGGGGTAAATAACTATGGATGAAAGTTTAGGCAGACAGCACGAAGACGACGTGCTGCGGGCCTTCGACCGTCTGGAGGGGGAATTCCTCGCCTCGGCGGAAGAAGAACCGGCTGAGACTGCCGTTTCTGTCCAGGATGGCGGAAGCGCTGCGGCTGCCTACGAAATGCAGGCGGCTGCGGAGCCCCTGGTGGGGCGTTCTGCCAGAAACAAGAAAAGCGCAAAAACGCAAAAGGAAACGGTAAAAAAAGAGCCGAAGAAGGCCGAAAAGCAGAAACCGGAAAAGAAAAAGCCCGAAAAGAAGAAAAAAAAGAAGAAGGCCGGGAAGATCATCCTGGGCATCCTGCTTTCGCTTCTGGGGCTCGGCATCATCGCCGCGGGCGTGGTCGGATACTACGTGATGGGCATCATCAAGGAAGCGCCGGAGATCAATCCGGACAACCTGTACGACCTGCTCTCCGAGAACTCCACGGTATACGATGCCAATGGGGAAGTTCTGGACAATCTCTATTCCGGAGACTCCCTGCGCTCCAATCTGGAGTTCAGCGAGATCCCCAAGGATATGATCAACGCGTTCGTATCCATCGAGGATAAGACGTTCTGGGAACACCACGGATTCAACGTCATCCGTATCATCGGCGCCATCCGCGACGCCCTGCGGTACGATACGAAGATCTCCGGCACGTCCACCATTACGCAGCAGCTGGCCAGAAACCTGTATCTGCCCGACGTAAAGAGCGTCCGCTCCATGAACCGCAAGATCATCGAAGCCTATTATACGATGATCATCGAACGCAATCTGACGAAGGAACAGATCATCGAAGCCTACCTGAACACCATCGGTCTGGGGTTCAACTCCAGCGGCGTGCAGGCGGCATCCCAGGCGTATTTCTCCAAGGACGCTTCGGATCTGGATCTGATCGAATGTGCATGCCTGGCGACGCTGCCCCAGCTGCCCAGCACCTATGCGCCCATCAAGCGCATTGAGACCTCTGCGGTAGAGGATATCGATGCGCTGGACATCATCGAGCGCAACGACGAATACATCACGTATTACAACGACGCCTGCGTCGAACGCATGAAGCTGGTCCTGCGCAACATGCACGACCAGGGATACATTACGGACGAACAGTACGCCGCCGCAGACCCGACGACCCTCAGAGAACACATCAATCCGGGCAGCAACGCGCTGGCGGATGCGGGGGTCACGTCCTATTTCACGGACTGCGCCGTAAAGCAGGTCCGCGAGGACATGATGCGGGAGCTGGGCCTCTCCGAGGAAGAAGCGGACCGCATGCTGTACAACGGCGGCCTGCACATCAACACGACCATGAACCGCGAGATCCAGGAGATCATGGAAGCGGTATGGGCGGACAATTCCGGCTGGCCCACCATCAGCGGCTACCGCACGGACGGAAGCGGCAACATCATCGGCGACAACGGCAAGATCATGCTCTACAGCAAGTCCGTGATGTTCGACGAGGACGGCGACTTCGTGATGCCTGCGGAGGAATTCGAATGGCAGGCGAACGGCGACCTCAAGCTGCTGAAGGACAAGCGCCTCAATTTCTACAAGACGACCAGCGGCAACGGCACGGACTACACCATCGAGTTCAAGAACATGTACGAGAAGAACGAAGGTCTTCTGTACAGCATCGAGGGCGGCAACTGGGCCGTCGCTGCGGAGTACAAGACCCGGGACGACAACGGCGACATGGTCATCAGCGCCCAGTTCTTCGAGGATCATCCCGACGTCATCCACCGGCTGGAAGACGGACGGATCTACATCACTTCCGATTACTTTACGCTGCGCAAGCCCACCATTCAGCCTCAGTCCGCCATGGTCATCATGGACCACCGCAGCGGCTACGTGCTGGGCATGATCGGCGGACGCAACGTGGAAGGCAAGCTGCTCTACAACAGAGCGACCGCGCCGCGGCAGCCGGGCTCCTCCATCAAGCCGATCTCCATCTACAGCACCGCGCTGCAGGCAGGGCAGGACGGCAAGGCAGGCAAGGACGGCATTCCCTTTACGGCGGCCATGCCGTTGGACGACAGACCCGTCGTCATGGGCGGCAAACCCTGGCCGAAGAACTGGTATGCCGGTTACTGGGGCATCAAGAACATGCGCTACTGCATCGAGCAGTCCATCAATACCACAGCGGTCCAGTGCTACCTGCAGATGGATCCCCAGTGGTGCGTGGATCAGCTGGAAGCTATGGGCATCACCAGCATCGTCCACAGCGGCGAAGTCAACGACATGAACGCCTCTGCGCTGGCGCTGGGCGGCATGACTAAGGGCATCTCTCCGCTGGAGATGTGCGGCGCCTACGCCACCTTCGGCAACTATGGCATCTATACGGAGCCGACGTTCTATACGACGGTGACCACGAAGAAGGGCGATATCGTCCTGCAGAAGGAACCCATCACGAGACGGGTCCTCTCCGAGGAAGTGGCTTCCATCATGCTGGATATGCTGCGCACGACCGTAACGAACGGTCTGTCCAGCAATGCGAAGATCTCCAGCCAGCCCTCTGCCGGCAAGACCGGTACCACGTCCGATAACTTCGACCTGTGGTTCTGCGGGCTCACGCCCCAGCTCACCGGTACGGTCTGGATGGGCAACGACGTCAACATCTCCCTGCGGGAATACTCCGGTATCGCGGCCAAGATGTGGGCCAAGGTGATGCAGGATGTGGGACCCATGTATGAGCGCGGCGAATTCGAAATGCGCGGCGACATCGTAAGAGCCACCGTCGACAAGTACTCCGGTATGACCGGCGTCGGCACCGACCCGATCTCCGAGTACTTTATCAAGGGAACTGTTCAGGGCGGCGCGGAGGATTACCACCGCGAATGCACCATCTGCGCGGAGACCGGTTATCTGGCCACGCCGGACTGCCCGCATACCGCCACGAAGATCGGCATCGTCCGTCCCGGCGGCAGCTCCTGGGAGAAGATCCTGGTGGAGAGCGGTCTGCGCTCTCTGGGGGTCAACGCGGAGCCGGATGCCAAACTGGATGCGCCGGACTACTATTGCCCGGTCCACAACCCGAACCCCGCGGCTTATCCCATCTCGCCGCTGTATAACGGCGAGAGCCCCTACGAATCCGTAGAGCCGGACGAACCGGACGAACCGGAAGTCCCCGAAGGCGATGCGAACAACAACGGGCAGGAGGATATTACGGAATACGATCCCAACAACCCGGACTACATCCCCGGTATCTCGGATCCGTCCGAGTACAAGCCTCCCGTGGAAGAGCAGACGGAACCTGCGCCTTCCGAACCCGCGGAACCGACACCGTCCGAACCGGCACCGGCCGGAACGGGTGACCCGGCCAGCGGCGGGGAATCCTCTGAAAACGGGGAGACCGGCGGCGGAGAATAAAGAGTGGATGGCTTGACAGATATTGCCATTCACTGCTATACTGTCTGAGGATGCGGGAGCAGAAGCTCCGTGCGAAGACCCCTGACGGCCCTAGCGTTTTCTCAGGCAGCCGGCATCCTGCTGGCAGCTTATACGGAACTTACGGCAAGGCACCTATGCATCGGCATAGGTGCCTTGTTTGTGCTGCTGCAAGGAATGCGCAGGGGCCGTTTTTTGATAGCTGGAGAAGGGAGAAAACGGACCGCCATGATCCTGCTCTGCGCGCTGTTCTTTTCGGCGGGCTTTCTCTCGATGGTTCGGGCGGAAGGCAAGGGGAGTCCGCTGCTGGCTGCTGTCGAAGAAACCGGCAGCGCGGTGCAGTCCTTCGAGGGCCTGGTGGTCCACGCCTCCTATAAGACGGACCGCTGGGATCTGACGGTCCGGACGGCGGAGGAGAAAGTTCTGGTGCGGCTGGACGCATCCGAAGAGGACCGCCTGGCGGTCTGCGGCATGACGGGCCGCATCTGCCGGTTTGCAGGGCCGGTAAGAGCGCCGGACGGCCGGCGCAACTTCGGCTGTTTCGACTATGCTCTCTATCTGAAAGGACGGGATATCCGCTGCCTCTGCGAAGTCTCCCGCTACCGGGCGGAGGCAGGGGACCTGCGGTACCGTCTGCTGCATGGCCTTGCGGAAAGCAAAGCCCGGTTCTTCGACCGCATCGCGCCTTTTCTGGACCGGGAGGTGTTTTCGCTACTGGCCGGGTTGCTGTTCGGGGAGAAGGGCTACCTGGAAGAGGACGTCTACACGTCGTTTCAGCGCAACGGCATCGCCCACGTGCTGGCGGTATCCGGGCTCCACGTGGGGCTGGTCTATGCGGTCGTTCTGAAGCTGATGCGGGGCCGGCGGAACAAGAAGACGACGGCGGTCTCGGCTGCCGTTCTGCTTTGCTATGTCTGCCTGTCCGGCTTTTCCGTATCCGTGCTGCGGGCTTCCTTCATGATCGGCCTGCATCTGCTTTCCTTTCATCTGCACCGCCGCTACGACCTGGTGAGCGCGGCATCTCTTGCCGCCTGCATCTTTCTCGGGGTCAACCCGTACCAGCTGTTCGATTCCGGTTTTCAGCTGTCCTACATGGCCGCCTACAGCCTGGGCGTGGCGCTGCCGCGCATGCTCCTCAAGGCCACGGAACTGGCGGACCGGTATAAGAAGGGGTGGATCGACGATGCGGGCAAACTGCTGCTGCCCTGCATCGCGGTGCAACTAGGCATGACGCCCCTTACGCTGTTCCACTTTCTGATCTTTTCTCCCGTCAGTCTACTTCTGAATCCCTTTGCCGTGACGCTGGCGGGGCTTCTTCTGCCCGCCGGTCTGTTCCTGTATCTTGTTCAATGCTTCGGCATTCCCCTCGTGACCGCGGCAGCGGCCGGACCCGTCTCCGCCTTCGCCCGCCTGTTGCTGGCGGTGAACGGCGCCGGAAATGCCCTCGGCGGATCCTATTCCATGGCGGCGCCTCCCATCGGCATGCTGTGCCTCTATTATGCGATGTTTTTCTATTGGTTTTCGGAAGGCAGGGCGGTGCTGCTGCGCAAGGGCCGGCAGAAGACCGCGGCGCTTCTCTGCCTTTCCATGAGCCTCGCCAGCTGCCTGCTGCCTTTCGCCTTCGGCCTGGGGGAACTTCTGCCCTGGCAGCGGCCGGTCCGGGACGTGGTCTTTGTGGACGTGGGGCAGGGCGACTGCATCCATATCGCTTCCCAGGGCTGCAACGTGCTGGTGGACGGGGGCGGCAGCGCGTTGAAGAACGTGGGAGAGGGCACGGTATTGCCTTACCTGCTGAAAAACGGGGTGTCCGGTCTGGAGATGGCAGTGGTCACCCACCCGGATCAGGACCATTGCAAGGGGATCCGGGAACTGTCCCAGGTGATGCGGATCCGGACCATCGTGTTTCCGTCGGTCTACGAAAACGATCCTTCGATCGCGGATGGGTACCGGGCGGAGCGCATCGTATTCGCGGGCCGGGGAGACGTCATTCGGATGGGAGATGCGGTGTTCCGGGTGATCGCTCCCTACCGGGACGGACGGGTGACCGCAAACGCGGAGGACCGCAACGAGACCTGCATCGCCGGCATGCTCCAGACCGGCGGCCTGAAGGTTTTATTGACCGCGGACATGACGGACCAGACGGAGCGCTGGCTGCTGGCGGACGGCACGCCGCTGGCGGCGGATCTTCTGAAAGCCGCCCATCACGGCAGTGCTTATTCCAGCAGGGAGGATTTCGTGGATGCCGTGGGACCGCGGCTTGCCGTCATTTCCTGCGGCAGGAACAATTCCTACGGCCATCCTGCAGAGCGGATCACGGCCATGTTTGCGGAGAAGAAGATCCCAATGCTGCGGACGGATGTGATGGGGGCTGTCGGGGTCACCGTCCGAAAGGACGGGCGGCTGAAGATCGAAAATGCAGACGGGACCGCAGGGGAGATTATTCCGCTGCATCCATGAAAAGCGCCGGTTTTTTATGATATACTTATAGAACTATGGCATATACCCCGAAAGCGAAAACTCCAACCGAACATCCGTTCCGTACGATCGTAAAGCTGCTGGACAGCGAAGCGCTGCCCAGGGTTTTGGTGTGCTTCGGACACGAGGAGTTCCTGGTGAACTGGGCGGAAAAATACGTAAAGAGAAAGCTGGTCGAACCGGCCGCGGAAGCGCTGGACTGCACCGTCTTTTCCGAGGACCTGGATCCCTACAGCATCCTGGCCGCCTGCGAGACCCTTCCCATGCTGTCGAAGCGCAAGCTGGTCGTCGTGCACGATACGGATCTCTTTACCCAGACGCCCAAAGACATGAAGGCGGAAGGCGTGCAGATCCTTTCGGACTACCTTGCCAACGTACCGGAGACCACGCTGCTGCTGTTTACCGCGGAAAAGGTGAACAAGACCAAGGCGCTGTACAAGAATGCCGTCAAGGCGGGCGTCGTCTACGACTTCTGCCCCCTGGACCGGATGACCCTGGCAGGGTGGATCGCAAAACAACTGCAGGCGCTGGGCAAGAACGCCTCCCGGGACGACATCCTGGCCTATGCCGACCGCTGCGGCTATCTGGAGAAGGATTCCGGCTACACGCTGTACAACGTAAAGAACGACGTGGCGAAAGCGGCCGCATTCGCGGACGGACAGACCGTTACGGCGAAGGATTTTGCCGCCTGCATGCAGGGTGAAGAGGAGACCGATGCCTTCGCGATCCTGGACGCAGCCTTTTCCGGACAGAAGGGCAAAGCACTTACGATCCTGCACAACAGCGTGGATGCGGAACAGGCCAGCAAGCAGGACGGCGTCGTGCTGCGCTTTCTGGGCCTGCTGTGCTCCCAGCTGGAGATCATGCTCGAGGCGAGGGAGCGGGGCGGCCGGGACGGTGACCCCTACAGTGTCGCCTCCGCCATGGGTGCCAACCCTTACCGCATCAAAAAGGCCATGGAGGCCAGCTACCGGAAAAAGTATTCCGAGCTGAAGGCATCCCTGGCGGCGGCTTACGATATCGAAAAGGATTTTAAGAGCGGACAGATCGACGCCTACCTGGCGCTGGAACTGTTTATCGCAGGACTATAATCAATGAACAAGCAGAAACAGGCCGATCTGGTCCTGGTCCTCATCACTTTTTTCTGGGGGATCGCCAACCCGATCTCCGATTACGTCATGAATACCTGGCAGCCCATGCAGCTCAACGCGCTGCGATTCGTTGTAGCGGTGGCTGTCTCCTGGGCGGTCATGCATAAAGACCTGCGGGGCATCTCCCGGACGACGCTGAAAAGCGGCATCTTCGTGGGCTTTTTGCTGTCGCTCATCTATCTATTTGCCATGTACGGGATCAAGTATTCCGCCAGCATTACGACGTTCAGCTTTATCGTGGCGATGCCGGTGGTCATCAATCCCATCATCAACCTGGTGTTCCGCAAAGTCGTGCCGCAGAAGAAATTTCTTCTCAGCCTGGCGCTTTCCGTGGCGGGCCTTTACCTGATGACCATGAAGGGCGGCGATCTCCGCCTGGGCCTGGGAGAAGGCCTGGCGCTGCTGTCCGCCACCTGCTACTCCATCGATCTGTGCTTTACGGACGTGATGGTCGCGCGGGACGACGTGGATCCTAAGCAGCTTGGACTGCTGCAGATCGGCTTCGGCGCTATTTTCATGAGCCTCATCTCCCTGGTCCTGGACCGGGGTCATGCGCTTACCTGGACGCCCGGCATCGCCGTATCCCTGCTGGTGCTCGGCGTCGGCTCCACCGCCGTCGCCTTTATTGCGCAGCCCGTTGCGCAGCAGTATACGACGTCGAACCACGTGGGCGTCATCTTTGCGCTGGAACCTGTGTTTTCCACACTGGCCGCGATCCTGTTTCTGCACGAGATCGTCTCTGCCAGACAATATTTCGGGGCGGTCCTCATGATCGCCGCCGTCATCCTCATGAACGTAGACTTTGGAAGAAAGGACAGGAATCATGAAACGGATCCCCAGCATCTTTAACGAAGCCCTGGCGCCGGTAACGCCCGGACCTTCCAGTTCCAACACCGCGGGGCCCATGCGCATCGCATCGGTCTGCCGGCAGCTCTTCGGCCTTCCCATTACGAAGGCGTCGATCCAGATGTCGGATAAGGGCTCGTTTACCTTTACCTATTTCGGCATGCGTTCGGACCTTGCTTTCGTGTTCGGCCTGTTGGGCCATGCGCCCGGAGACCCCGGCTTCTTCGAGGCCTACGACGAGGCGAAGGAAAAGGGCGTCGGGATCGAATACGGCTTTTATGAGGATCTTCCGGCGGAACCAGGGGAATATGTCCGTCTGGTGCTGGAAAACGCTGATGCGGACCGGAAAATGACCTTCTGCGGCGCTTCTGTGGGCGGCGGAGGGTTCTATCTCGAATCCATCGACGGCTGCCCGATGCATACCGGCGGCTACCATCACGAGGTGGTGCTGTTTACGGACCCGGCAGGGGAAGTGCGGCGCCACGACATGGTGAAGGCCATCCTCACCATCGCCGGTGACCCGGAAGAGATCCGGATCTGCGAGGGCCCGGACAGACTGTTATACGACATAAAGCTCGCCGATGCACCTACGGAAGAGCAGCTGGCGGCGTTCAAGAATATCGAAGGACTGCGGCATTTCGGCTATGCGAAGCCGGCGCATGCCGTCGTCACCTCGGACCGGCGCCCGCCGGTGTTCGAAACGCCTTCGGAACTGCTGGACTGGTGCGAAGAGAGCGGCAAAAGCTTTTCGGATGCCGCGGTCGCCTACGAGTGCTCGATCTCCGGCTGGAGCGAGGAACAGGTCCTGTCCCAGGCGGAAAGGCTGTGGGACGTCATCCTGGAGTCGGAAAAGAACGGATACCGGGAAGGCAACGATCTGCGGCAGCTGCTGGGGCCGAAGGCGCCCCAGGTAAAGGAATTCTACGAAAACAGCCCGAAGAAGATCTCCTCCGGCATCGTGGATAAGGCGGCTCCCATGTCCCTGTCTGTCATGGAATGGGCGGGCAGCTCCGGCACCATCGTCTGCATCCCTACCGGCGGCGCTTCCGGCATCGTGCCCGGCGTCATCGAAGGGCTTTGCCAAGAGAAAGGCTGGGGCAGGGCGCAGGCTGTGAAAGGACTGCTGGCAGCCGGCATGGCCGGCATCTTCATGGCGGAGACCGATTATTTTGGCGGCTGGGGATGTCAGGCCGAGATCGGCTGCGGCGTCGGCATGGCGGCGGCTGCGCTCGTCAGCATGATGGACGGCACGCCCAAGCAATGCCTGGATGCGGCCAGCATGGGCATCCAGAGCCTCATCGGCCTCGTGTGCGACTCCGTCTGCGGACAGTCCCAGGTGCCGTGCTATCTGCGCAACATGACGGGGACGGCTACGGCGGTCACCTGCGCCAACGCGGCGCTGGCCGGGCTGGATGCGCTCATCCCTCTGGACGAGATGGTAACGGCCATGATGAACGTGGGCAGGGCCTCCCGTTCCATCAAACTCAACTCCATGGGAGCCAACGGCACGCCGACCGGGATCCGGCTCGAAGCGGAAGAACAGGAGAGACAGCAGAAAGCTGTCGACGAGAAACTTGCAGAACATTAAATCGTTTACAAGAGAAGAACGGGCGAAAGCCTTAAAGGAACTGGGGCTTCCCGCATTCCGGGAAAAGCAGATCTTCGCCTGGATCTGCCGGGGTGCACGCGGCTGGGATGAATGCACGGATCTGTCCAAGGATCTGCGAAAGACCCTTTCGGAGCGGTTTTCCTGGGACAACGCCGAGGCGGAGCTGGTCCAGACATCCTCTGACGGTACCCGCAAATTCCTCCTGCGCATGCCCGACGGCGAACGGGTGGAAGCGGTGTTCATGGCTTACGAATACGGCAATTCCCTGTGCATCTCCACCCAGGTGGGCTGCAACATGGGCTGCAGCTTCTGCGCGTCCACCATCGGCGGCCGCATCCGCAGCCTCGAAAGCTGGGAGATGCTGGAGGAAGTGGTGCTCTGCGTGCGCGAAAGCGGCGAACCCATCAACCACATCGTGCTGATGGGCATGGGAGAACCTTTCGACAATTACGATGCCGTGGCGGGTTTTCTGCGGACGGTCCACGATCCCCAGGGTATTGGTCTAAGCTACCGCAACATAACGCTGTCCACCTGCGGCCTGGTGCCCGGCATCCGGCGGTTCGGGGACGAATTTCCCCAGGTGAACCTGGCCATCTCGCTGCACGCTTCCAACCAGCAGGCGAGGGAAAAACTGATGCCCGTGGCGAAGGCCTATTCGCTGGACGAGCTGATGAAGGCCTGCCGGGATCACGCGGAGAAGACCGGCCGGCGGGTCACCTTCGAGTTCGCCCTGATCGAGGGGCAGAACGATACGCCGCAGACCGCGAAGGAGCTGGCGCAGCTGCTTCGCGGCATGCTGTGCCACGTCAACCTCATCCCGCTGAATCCCGTGACGGAGACCGGTATGACCGGCACCAGCAGACCGGCGGCCGCAAAATTCCGGGATCTCCTGGAATCCATGGGCATTCCGGCAACGGTACGGCGGCAGCTGGGCGCAGATATCGACGCTGCCTGCGTTCAATTAAGGAAAAAAATGACTTCCTGAAAATTACATACAAAAGTTTGTCTTTCGCTTCTTGCTCAAAAGAGCGGGGCAAGCTATAATGAAAGAACAGATATACCTTAGAGAAAGAAAGTGGGGCGATTCCAATGGTAAAATTACTGGTAGGGCATAAGGGCAGCGGCAAGACCAAAGCGATGGTCGACATGGCCAATGCCAGCCTGGACAGCGTAAACGGAAGCGTTGTTTTTATAAATAAGAACCACCGGCTGATGTACGATCTGAAGTATCGTATTCGTGTTGTCTGCATGGAGGACTTTGAACATATCACGAATATCGACGAATACATCGGCTTTATTTATGGCATCATTTCCCAGGATCACGATATCGAGCTCATCTTTATCGACAGCATCCTGAAGCATGCGGACGTAAAGCTGGAAGACCTGGAGGAATTCCTGGGCAGACTGGCTGCCATCTCCGAGATCTACGGTCCCGATTTCGTGGTCAGCATCTCCGCCGATGTTGACGAGATCGGTTCTTATGTAAACAAGTACGAGATCATCAATCCTGCTCAGTAATGGATCTCGAATCGATCAAGGAAAGACTGCAGGGCCGCGCGAGCGGTCTGCTTGAGATCAGAAAGCACAGCTGCGTCCTGATTCCCTTTGTGGAACGGGACGGAAGGCTGTGCCTTCTTTTTGAGCTCAGAAGCGCCGGCATCTCCCAGCCCGGCGAAGTGTGCTTCCCCGGCGGACGCATGGAGAAGGGGGAGACCCCGGTGCAGACGGCGGTGCGGGAAGCCGGCGAGGAACCGGGCATCCTGCCCGAGGACATCCTCTACACCCACGAATACGATACGCTCATCCACATCGCGAATATGGCGGTACATACCGTCATCGGGGAGATCCGCCCCGAAGCGCTGGATCACATCTGCCCGGAGGAGGCGGAGGTCTCCGAATGGTTTACGATCCCTGTGGACTGGCTGATGGAGAACGAGCCGTACATCTACGAGTACGACATCGTGCAGGACGTAAAGGACTTCCCCTACGACATGGTGGAGTCTCCCGACAAGTACAACTGGCGGAAGGGAAAGTGCACCGTGCCCATCTGGCATTACGAGGGTCACTGCCTCTGGGGGATGACCGCAAGGATCGTCGTGCAGCTGTTAAAATTCCTTGCCTAATGGCAGGGAGTATTGTATAATTCTAATGTTATTGACGCGGCAGAAATTTTGGAGTGCCGCGGTCAGAATAAGGAGGAAAATCAAATGAAGAAGTTACTCGCGCTGCTCCTCGCGCTGGCTATGGTATTCTCCATGGCTGCATGCACCAGCAGCAACGAACCGGCTCCCGCTGAACCCAGCGAGGGCGAAGGTGAAGGCGAAACCGCTGCCACCTACTCTGTCGCAATGATCACCGACTACGGCGACATCACCGACGAAAGCTTCAACCAGGCTACTTACGAAGCCTGCAAGGCTTTCTCCGACGCGAACGGCCTGCAGTTCAACTACTACAAGCCCGCCGGCGACAGCACCGCAGAAAGAGAAGCTATGATCGATGCAGCGATCGCTGACGGCTACAATGTAGTCGTATGCCCGGGCTATGCGTTCGGCGAAGCTCTGGCCTATGCTGCAGAAGCTTATCCCGACGTCAAGTTCATCGCACTGGACGTTTCTGAAGGCGATCTGGCTGGTCTGAGCGAGATCCCCGACAACCTGTTCTCCGCTGTTTACCAGGAAGAACTGTGCGGCTTCATGGCCGGCTATGCTGCCGTTGCTCTCGGTTACACCCACCTGGGTTACCTGGGCGGCATGGCAGTACCCTCCGTCGTTCGCTTCGGCAACGGCTACATCCAGGGTGCAGACCTTGCTGCTAAGGAACTGGGCATCGAAGGCGTTACCATCGAATACGTCTACGGCAACCAGTTCTTCGGCGATGCAGACATCACTTCCTACATGGATACCTGGTATCAGACCTCTGGCGTAGAAGTCGTCTTCGCTTGCGGCGGCGGCATCTGGACCTCCGCAGCAGAAGCTGCTGCTAAGGTCGGCGGCAAGGTCATCGGCGTAGACGTAGACCAGTCCAAGACCATCGACGCTTACGGTGAAGGCATGACCGTCACCTCCGCTATGAAGGGTCTGAAGGCTACCGTCAACACCCTGCTCACCGAACTCGTACTGAACGACAACTGGTCCGCTTATGGCGGTCAGGTCATGACCCTGGGTCTCGTTTCCGGCACCGACGTCGAAGCGAACTACACCCAGATCCCGTTCGACACCACGCAGTGGTCCGACAGCTTCACTCAGGATGACTACGTTGCTCTCGTTGGCAGAATGTTCTCCGGCGACATCACCGTAGACGGTTCCCAGGACGAATTCGTTCCTTCCACCATCACCCTGAACAGATACGACAACATCAAGTAATCACCTGATAAAATCGCATCAAAAATCAAAAGGACGACCTTTAAGGCCGTCCTTTTTTATGTTATCATTTTAGTATCTATGTAACACAGGAGGTTGAAGCCATGGATGCACCTTATGCAATCGAAATGCTCAACATCACGAAGCGGTTTCCGGGCATCGTTGCAAATGATAACATCACACTTCAGCTGAGGAAAGGCGAGATACACGCCTTGCTTGGCGAAAACGGCGCCGGCAAGTCCACCCTGATGAGCGTTCTCTTCGGCCTGTATCAGGCGGAGGAAGGCCAGATCAAGAAGGACGGAAAGGTAGTCGAGATCAAAGACCCCAACGATGCCAACGAACTGGGCATCGGTATGGTCCACCAGCACTTTAAGCTGGTCGAATGCTTTACGGTATTGGATAACATCATCCTTGGCGTAGAGACCACCAAACACGGCATTCTGCAGAAGGCAGAAGCCAGAAAAAAGGTCATGGACCTGTCTGAGAAATACGGTCTTGCCGTAGACCCGGACGCCCTCATCGAGGACATTACGGTCGGTATGCAGCAGAGGACGGAGATCCTCAAGATGCTGTACCGCGACAATGAGATCCTCATCTTCGACGAACCAACGGCCGTTCTTACGCCGCAGGAGATCGAAGAGCTCATGCGCATCATGAAGAATCTGGCAGCGGAAGGGAAGAGCATCCTGTTCATCTCCCACAAGCTCAACGAGATCATGGAAGTCGCTGACCGGGTCACCGTCCTGCGCAAGGGCAAGTACATCGGCACCGTGGACGTCGCCAACACCACGAAGGAAGAACTCTCCCGCATGATGGTCGGCAGAGACGTCGAATTCCAGGTCCACAAAGAACCGAGGACTCCGGGCGAAGAGATCCTGAAGGTGGAGAACCTGACGGTCGCATCCAAGGCGCACGGCAACAACGCCGTCAAGAACGTATCCTTCACGGTCCGCCGCGGCGAGATCGTCTGCATCGCCGGCATCGACGGCAACGGCCAGACGGAGCTCGTGTATGCGCTCACCGGTCTGGAAAAACCTGCTTCCGGCAAGATCACGATGCTGGGCAAAGACATTACCCACGCCTCCATCCGCGAACGCAGCGTCGGCGGCATGAGCCACATCCCCGAAGACCGTCATAAGCACGGCCTGGTGCTGGATTACTCCCTGGAATACAATGAAGTGCTCCAGACTTACTTCGAACCTCGCTTTACCAATAAAGGCTTCCTCAACAAACCCGCAATCCGGGAATACGCGGAGAAGCTCATCGAAGAATACGACGTCCGTTCCGGACAGGGCCCGATCACCAGAGCCCGCAGCATGTCCGGCGGCAACCAGCAGAAGGCCATCATCGCCAGAGAGATCGACAGAGATCCCGAACTGCTGGTGGCGGTCCAGCCCACGAGAGGCCTGGACGTCGGCGCCATCGAATTCATCCACAAACAGCTGGTAGCCCAGCGCGACGCAGACAAAGCGGTGCTGCTGGTCTCCCTGGAGCTGGATGAGGTCATGAGCGTGCCCGACCGCATCCTTGTCATGTACGAGGGCGAGATCGTAGGCGAGCTTGACCCGAAGCAAACCACCGTAGAAGAGCTGGGCCTGTACATGTCCGGCGCGAAGAGACAGTAAAGGAGGACGCCATGAAGAAATTTATCAAGAGTGAAGGCGGTCAGTCCTTTATCGCCTCCATCCTCTGCATCATCCTTGGTCTGCTGATCGGTTACGTCGTTCTGATGTTCATTGCTCCGAAGGGGGCAGCGACGGCGATCACGACCATCGTCAAGAACTTTTTCTACTATCCCAGCAACATTGCCCGGATGAAGTATTTCGGCAATACGCTGGTCAAGACGGCGCCGCTGCTCATGTGCTCGCTGTCCATCCTGTTTGCGTATAAAGTCGGCCTGTTCAACATCGGCGCGTCCGGTCAGTATACAGCCGGTACCTGTGCGGCGCTGTATCTGGCGCTCGGCGTCGGCGCTCCCTGGTGGGTATGCGTTCTGGCCGCTATCATCTGCGGCGCGCTGCTGGCAGCCATCTCCGGCCTGCTCAAGAGCTACGCGAACGTGAACGAAGTTATTTCCGGCATCATGCTCAACTGGATCATGCTGTATTCAGCGAACATGATCCTCACGAAGGTAAAGGAATCCACTTCGCCGTATACCTATACGCTTGCCAGCACGAACCCGGGCGGCATCATCCCCGGTCTGGGCCTTGGCAAGCTGTTCTCCAACAACCAGTACATCACGCTCGCCGTTCCTCTGTCCATCCTCATCGCTATCGGCATCTGGGTGCTGCTGGAGAAAACGACGTTCGGCTACGAACTGAGAGCCACCGGCAACAACAAGAATGCAGCCAAGTACGCAGGCATGAACGAGAAGCGCAACATCATCATCACCATGATGATCGCAGGCGCGCTCTCCGGTCTGGGCGGCGCATTCCTGTACCTCACCGGATTCGAACAGTGGCAGTGCACACAGTCTTCCGTTCCCGGCATGGGATTCAACGGCATCGCGGCATCCTTCCTGGGCGGCCTGTCCCCGATCGGTTCCATCTTCAGTTCCTACTTCATTCAGCACATCACCGCGGGCGGCGCCTACGTGGATAAGTCCATGTACAGCGCGCAGATCTCCGATCTCATCACCTCGGTCATCATCTACCTGTGCGGCTTCGTCGGTTTCATCAAGCTGGTGCTCAAGAAAGCTGCCGAAAAGAAGGAAGGAGGGAACAAGTAATGATCCTGCTTCTGCAATATACGATCATCTTCGCTGCGGTCCTTACCCTCGTAGCCATCGGAGGATGCTTCTCGGAGCACTCCGGCGTTATCAACATCGGTCTGGAAGGCATCATGGTCATGGGTGCCCTGGGCGGCGCGCTCGTCATGCGCTTCTCCAACTATCCCGCGAGCGGCAACGCGTTTACGCTCATCCTGCTCACGATGCTGGCAGCCGTGATCTTCGGCATGATCTATTCGCTGCTGCTGGCCGTCGCCTGCATCAACTTCAAGGCGGACCAGACCATCGTCGGTACCGCCATGAACATGCTGGGTACTGCAGCCGCGACCGTTATCGTCAAAGCGATGAACACCCGCATCAACCCGGACAACGTCTCCTCGACGATCCAGTACATCAACCAGAAGAAAGCGTTCCTGGTGAACCTGGGAGGGTTTGAATTCAGCTGGTTCATGCTGGTGACGGTCATCCTGCTCGTCTGCTCCTACGTACTGCTGTACAAGACGAGACTGGGCCTCCGCCTGCAGGCCTGCGGCGAACATCCCCAGGCAGCGGCTTCCGTCGGTATCTCCGTCTACAAGATGCGCTACATCGGCGTCATCATCTCCGGCTTCCTCGGCGGCCTGGGCGGCATCGTCTACATCACGTCCGGCGTATCCGAGTGGAAGTTCGAGAACGGCGTAGCGGGCTTCGGCTTCCTGGCTCTGGCTGTTATGATCTTCGGCCAGTGGAAACCCCACAGGATCGCGGTCTCCGCACTGCTGTTCGGTCTGTTCCGGGCGCTGTCCAACGTCTACATGGGATTCAATTTCCTGGCGACGCTCAACATCCCCAGCGGCATCTACAATATGCTGCCGTACATCATCTGTCTCATCGTGCTGGCCTTCACTTCCAAGAAGTCCAGAGCGCCGAAGGCGGAAGGCATCCCCTACGACAAGGGCATGCGGTAAGATCGGTATTACGGGGCGGCAATCCCGCCGCCCCTGGATATACGCGGAATCCGGGATCGGACAAAAACTCAGAAAAGAGGAAATTTGCTGTTACAAATCTTTTTGACGTTCTTTAAGGTGGGACTGTTCACCATCGGCGGGGGCTACGCGATGCTCCCCATCATCCAGGAAGCAGTCTGCACGGAAAAAGGGTGGCTTACGGACGAGGAGTTTCTGGACTCCATCTCCCTTACCAACTCGCTGCCTGGACCTCTGGCCACGAACTGTGCGACGTTTATCGGCTATCGGCTGAAGCGGGTGCCGGGGTCCATTGCGGCCATTTTAGGCACGATCTGCCCGTCGATCATCATCATCCTGCTCATCGCGATGGTGTTCAATACGGCGATGGACAACGCCTACGTGCAGGCGTTCTTCCGGGGCGTAGGCCCGGCGGTGTTCGCGCTTATCGTAAGCGCCGTCTACAAGCTGGCTACGAAGGCCAACATCATGAAGGATAAACTGACGCTCGTCGTCGCTGTTGCATCCTTCGCTCTGATCGCCTTTGCCGGGGTCACCCCGGTCCTGATCGTGATCGCAGCGGCCGTGATCGCTCTTGTCGCCGACAGCGTAAAGAAGAGCAAGACGGCTGCCGGCGCGGAAGAGAAGGGAGGTTCGAACGATGGATCTCATTCTTAGGATGTGCCTGGCCTTCATCAAGATCGGTGCCTTCTGCTTCGGCGGAGGCTACGCGGCGGTGGGCCTCATCGAAAACGAGGTCGTCAAGACCATGGGCTGGCTGACGCCGGACCAATACATCAACATCATCGCCATCGCGGAGATGACCCCCGGACCGATCGCGGTCAACACGTCCACCTTCGCGGGCTATCTGATGAGCGGACCCATTGCGGGCATCCTGTGCACGCTCAGCGTCATCCTCATCCCCAGCTGCCTGGCGCTCCTCACAGCGTTCTTCTTCGAAAAGGTGAAGAACAACCAGAATGTGCAGGTGGCGGTAAAGGGCATCCGCCCGGGTGCCATCGGCATCATTGCGGCGGCGGGCATCTCCATCGCGAAGAACGGTTTTCACGACTACTTTTCCGTCGTACTTTTCGCGGTAGCTGCCTTTATCATCTTTAAATTAAAAAAGAGTCCCATCATCGCGCTGCTCTCCTGCGGCGCTCTGGGGGTAATCGTCTATGGATTCATCCTGTAAGGTCCATTTCGGAGACAACCTTGCATACATGAAGACTCTTGCAGACGGGTCGATCGATTTTATCTACGTCGACCCGCCTTTTTTCTCTGCGGCGGATTATTATACCCGCAAGGGAAAACAGGCCTACGGTGACCGCTGGAAGGGCGGCATGGACCAGTATCTGGCGATGCTGGAGCCCCGCCTGGAGGAGATGAAGCGGCTCCTGAAAAACACCGGTACCATCGCCGTGCATCTGGACTGGCACGCGGTACATTACGTGAAGGTGATGATGGACGGCATCTTCGGCATGAACTATTTCCTGAACGAGATCATCTGGGCGTATAAGTCCGGCGGTGCGACAGGACGACGGTTCGCCCGCAAACACGATACGATCCTGGTATACGCCAAGACGGAGGATTATTATTTCCGCACGCAAAAAGAGCGGTCCTACAACCGGGACAACAAACCGTATCATTTTAAGGGCGTCGAAGAATTTCAGGACGAAGAGGGAAAATGGTACACCATGGTGAATAAAAAAGACGTCCTCTTCGTGGACATGGTGGGAAGAACGTCTTCGGAACGTACGGATTATGCGACGCAAAAGCCCCAGGCTTTATTGGACATTCTGCTGGAGAGCCTGTGTCCGCCGCAGGGCCTTTGCGCAGACTTTTTCGCCGGTTCCGGCACGCTGGGCGCCTGCGCGCTGGAGAGCGGCAGGGACTGTCTGCTGTGCGATTCCAGCCGGGAGGCGGTAGATACGATCCTGCACCGGCTGGGGATGTTTGTGCAGGAAGTTTAGATCCCGATAAAGAAACTGATGAGCACGGGAACGAGCATGGAAATGACCGTTCCCACGAGAAGACCATAGAGCACGATCGTGTTGTCGCCGGTCACGGCAGCACACGCGACGCTGGATTGAATGGTAGCGGTTCCGCCGACGGCAACGACTTCCGGACGGCGGAATTTTTTTATGAGCAGAGGCATGATGAAGATGGAGAGCACTTCCCGGCTCACGCAGTAGACGAACGTGGCGACGGAGAGGGAAGGACTGTAGGTGTAGACCAGACCGGTGGACAGGGAATACCAGCCCATGCCGGATGCGCAGATGAGGGCATCTTTCGCGGATACGGGAAGCAGCAGGGACATCAAAACAGCCGCCAGCAGCGAACCGGCGATGGTCGCGATCGAGTACAGAAGCGCCTTGGCGGAGAGCCGTTCCCCTTCGCCGTCCCGGTACTGGGCGCCGATGCCGATGGAGATCGCAAACACCATGGCGTAGAGCACGTAGATGACGGCATCCGATTCGATGGGTGCCAGAAAACCGAGAAGCCCGAGCCTCCCGCAGGCGAATCCTGCGATCAGAACGATAAGAAGGATGAGGATCATCATCTTGCATCCTCCTCGCCGCTACGGGCCGATTTTCGGCCTTCCAGGGCCATCCGCAGCAGAAGGACCACCAGGAAGGAACCCGCCATGGCCGCCAGGCAGAGCACCAGGCCCGTAAGGCCCATGGACGTCATGGAATTGGCGACCTCTTCGTTCGCCCCCAGCTGGTGACCCAGCAGAAACAGGATGATGAGCAGGCAGGCTTTCTGGAAGAGGTCACGGGACCTGCTCTTGGAAGAGAAGCGGCTCCGGTAGCCCAGCGCGATGCCGGCTCCCATAATGATGATATAGATCAGCAGGATCTTCATGGATGTCTTTTCCTTTGCTGCTACAGATCCAGTTCGCTTTCGCCGTCTCCCTGGCTCATGTGCCAGTGCTGCGCGCCGCAGAGGTCCGCCTCGGAGATGGACGGGTCAAGCGATTTGACGATAACGATATTGCCCTGGCCCTTCTGGGGCACAAAGCCGTAGCGGCGGAATACCGCGTCGTACTTGCCGTACAGGGAGCTGCAGACCACGGCGTAGGCCGTCCGGCACCGGCGGCAGTAGGCGATGAGGGCCTCCGCCAGGGCTCCGATGTACTCTTCGTTTTCCGGGTCGGTAAAGTTCTCCGCCACGCAGACCATGGGCTTGCCGTTAGCGACGCTCTGCCGCAGGATGAGGTAGCCCACGGGCCCTTCGTCCCCGGAGAGCAGGAGCGTCTCGTAGGAACGGTCCGGGCGTCTGTCGTAGCGCCAGTGCAGATAGGTTTCGTCCCGCACGATGAGGTTTTCATATTTGTTCCGGTACTTTTCCCAGAGCTGTGCGGCTTCCCGGGGCACGTGGTCGAACGTTTGAACCGTAAAGCGTCTTCCTGCGTGCAGACCGGCCCGCTTGGCATCGCTCACGGCGCGGAAGACCAGGTTGCCCAGCTTTCCCAGCAGTCTGCTCTTCGTCTTTGCTGCGATCTTGCGGCTCACGTCCGAAGGGAAGACGTAGACCTCCCGGGGGAAGATCGTCGTCCAGCCGAACTTCTGATAGGCGGGGTAGGAATTCTTGTTGGCGAACCCCAGCACCACCTGCACGCCGTTCTCCCTGCCCCGGTCCAGGGAATTCTGCGTCATGGTGCGGAAGATGCCCTGGCGTTTGTAATCCGGATGCGTCATGGATTTGACGGAATGGGCCGCCCGCACGGTGCGGCCGCCCAGCTGCAGGTCGAAGGGGATGAGCCCGTCAGAGGCGATCATCCTGCCGCCGTTTGCTTTGTCGCGCATGACGAACATCAGGTTGCCGGCGGGTGGATCGTAGGGATCCTCGTCGAACAGCCAGCGGTACATGCTTTGGTTGGGGTTGGCGCCGGGACCGAAGGAGAGAACGCTCAGTTCTTCGAACTCGTCGAATTCCGTTGTAAGGTCGATCGCGCGGATCGTTCTGTTGCTTTCCATAAAAATGTCGTCATATGAGAAGGCCGCCCGGCAGGGCCGGACGGCACTTCTGAAAACAAGTGCTTGCTCAGTGTTTTAATTCGATGACGATGGAGGTCGCTGCAAAGTTCGTGGAGTCGGTGTAGGCGCCGTAGGCCACGATCATGTCGCCGGCTGCGAGAGAGGAGAAGCTTAAGGTCTTGCCCGTCTCGCTGTTCAGGATGGAAGCCGCCTTCTTGCAGTTGATGTAGGTGAGCTTGCCGTCCTTCAGAACGGTGAGAACGCGGTTCGTCGGATCGACGGCCAGGATCTCGGCGCTCAGCTTATCGGAAGCCGGGGAGGCGGACTTCTTCAGGTTGACCTCGGTGATGATGCCGGAGGTAACGATGACGGAGACTTCATCGCCCGGATTGATGGTATCGAGCTTGATGGCAGTGTCGCCGTTGAACGCGGCAGCCGCATTGTCGATGGCATAGGTGACGCTGGTGCCGTCATCGCCCTTGATGGTCCAGGTGGTGTCCGTGATGGTGCGGGTGATGATGGTGAGAACGCCGCTGGCGTTGGCATCTTTACCTTCCGTCGTGAGTTTCGTTACTTCACCGCCCTTGATGACGGCGTTGATCTCTTCGCCTTCGCTCAGGCGGTCGACGGTGATGGTGAGGGAGCCGCGCTTGATGGTGGGCATATCTGCCAGGTTCATGTACAGAATGTCTTCGGCAGTCTCGCTCTCCTTCAGGGGCATCGTAACGATGGTATCGTAGCTGACCTTGCCGACAGAGCCGGAGATGGTGTATTCCTTCGTGTCGGAGGTGACTTCCGTAACGGTTCCTTTTTCGAGCTTTAAGGTAACGAAGGCGCCTTTGGTGAGGTCTGCGAAGCTGATCTCCTTGCCGTCCTGTTTGATCTTCGCTTTGCTCAGCACGTAGGCATCGGAAGCGCCGGATACCAGATCCGTCAGTTTGATGGATGCAGTGTTCGAAGCGACGGTTGCGACTTTGCCCTGTTTGTAGGTTATGTTGGACTCGTCCGTGATGGTAGCGATCAGCGCTTTGCCGTCCTGGTACTGGATTTTGATATGGTCACCTGCATAAGAAGAGGAGAGGGCTTTTGCGCTGCCGTTGACCGTGGTCTTCAGCTCTGCGTCTCTTGCAAAGCTGCGGTAGATGCCGTCGTAGCCGCGGATGATGACCGCGCTGTTGGAAACGGAAGTCAGGATGCCTTCCGCAGCGTCGAGACCGAGATAATCGTCGATCTTCAGCGTGATCTTTTCCTTTTCCAGATAGTCGAGCACGTTGCACAGCATGGTGGCAAAGACGGCTCTCGTTACGCTGGCTTTCGGCGTGAAGTTGCCGTTGTTGTCGCCGCTGACGATCTTCATGTCGGAGAGCAGGGCGATGCTGCCCAGGCACTTGGACGTGATGTCCGCCGCGTCTTTGTATTCCAGCTTTGCTTCGTTCAGCTTTGCTGCGTCGTCCGCCTTCTGGATGGCGCGCACCAGATAGACTGCCAGGTTCTGCTTGGGCATTTCCGCGGAGAGTTTGATGTTCTTCAGCTCGGATTCGGTGAAGATCCCCGCTGCCATGCAGATCGCCAGCTGTTTGTACGCCCACTTGATGTCGGTGGCCTTTTCGATGGTGGGACCGTAGTCTTTATAGATCTCGTCCTTCGCCGCGTCGTTCAGGTCGTACAGATTGGCCAGCATGACGAAGGCCTCAGCCGCGGTCAGCGTCTTGTCCGGCTTTGCGGTCTTGTCCGCATAGCCTGCCATGATGCCTTTTTCGACCAGTCTTTCCACAAAGGTCTTGGACCAGTGACCCTCCAGATCGGTGAAATCCGCTGCGAATGCGGGAACGACCGAGGTGAAGAGCAGGGCCAGTGCTGCGATGAGCGTGATGAGTTTTCTCGTTGTGCGCATAGTGGCTTCCTCCTTATGCAAATAGATCTCTAATTACAATCTATTCTATTATATATCACATTACAGGATAGTGTATATTATTTTCAAAATTTTTGCGGAAAAACACAAGAAGTGGTGGTGTTTGGTGGGTAACAGAATATAGTTATACGACAAGCAAAGAACGAGAAAAGAAAAGAGCAGGCCGGGATTCCGGTCTGCTCTTCGTTGGTGCGCCATACAGGACTCGAACCTGTGACCTCCTGCACGTCAAGCAGGCGCTCTAACCAACTGAGCTAATGTCGCGTATTTGAAGTCAACACAAGTATATTAGCGCAAAGCAGAGAGAAAAGCAAGGACTTTTTCCCGAAAAGAGAAAAAGTCCTGTATTTCTGCTATTTCGACAATTCGATGGGGATGCAGCTGAAGTCTGTTCCGGTCACCGCCCAGGGGGTGCCGGCATCCAGCACGAGATAGATCGTGCCGGCCGCCGCGTCCAGATAATACTTCTGGGTATGGCTCAGTCCGGGGAAGGCGGTGACCCGCACACCGGCCGAGGCCGCGCCTTCGAAGGGACCGAAGGAGTCTTCATCCTGATAGACCGTGCCTGCATTCTGCCGCAGATACTGTTCCGTCTGTCCGTCCAGCGAAGCGAGCGGGGCGAAGGCTGAGAGCAGAACGTCTTTTCCCGTTGCCGGGTCGATGTTCATGGTCTCGCATACGTTAAAGAACAACGTCTGCGTTTTTCCGTCTTTCCCGGCGGGCACTTCGCAGTCCATGCTGCAGGTAAAGACGATGGAGAGCAGTTCGGTGCTGGACGCGGTCACGCGGGTGTAGACGGTCTTATAGCGGCAATTTTCGGGCACAAGGCCGGCTGCCTTATAGGTCTCGATCCCCTGAAGATCGGGGAGGTAGGAGGGATCGCAGAGCCGGTCCAGCTTATTGCGGATCCGCTCGTTGACCGCTTTTTCCACGCTGCTGTCGGCAAATCCGCCGATCGCAGCGCCCATGGCATAGAGGCGGTCATCCTCCCGGTAGACGCTGTATTCCGCCGTCAGGCCGCTCTGCTGCAGTACGGCTTTCTTTCCGGAAAGGGAAATGTCCGCATGGTCCGAAGGGGGTGCCTGCACCGGTTCTTCGCCGGCAGGCTCCTTTTCTTCCACCGGCATGTTGGGAACGTAGCCTTTTTCCTTTGCGAGGGCCTGTCCCAAAGGCCATGCGCACCACTGGGCGAACTGTCCGGCAGCCGTTTCCTCCTCGCCGCCGCGGATGACGGCGCAGGCCTGGGAGATCAGGGGGTAAGCGCCGCTCTGTATGTTTTCTTCCGAGGGCTCGATCCCTTCGATCTTGAGAAGCTTATACGCCAGCCCGTCGTTCTGGACCTGGGCGGCATGCAGATAGCCGTAGCCGATCGCTCCGGCGGAACCGTCGTAAAAGGCGGTCACGTCGCCTTCTTCTCCCATAGTGCCGGGGCGGAGCGCCGAAGGCGCAGCGGCCAGCTCGCCCGCGGGAATGACGAAGCGCGTCAGCGCAGCCTGTCCGCTGCTGCTCTCCGTCAGCTGGAAGGGGAGGATGGGCTCATCGTTTCCGCCGACTTCGCTCCAGTTGACGATGGTTCCGGCATAGATGCCGCGCAGCTGCTGCAGCGTAAGACTTTCCACGGGGTTGTCCGGGTTCACGAAAAAAACAAAGGCTTCGTTGAGAATGGGGTAACACGCCAGGGTGATCCCTTCACGGGAGGCCAGGCGTACGATGTTTTCCGGGGGAAGGAAGCAGAACGCGAGATCCGCTCTGCCTTCGATCAGATCGGTGTACGCGAAGTCCGTGGTGGAGCAGCGCACGTAGCGGGAAGCTTCTTCTTCGCTCACTTCCAGCAGGCGGGCTGCCGCAGCCGTATAAAAAGGAAGGAATGCGGATGACCCGTCGATGACGGGCCAGGCCTTGTCTTCCATTTCCACGGCGTACAGATCTTCGTCGGAGACGGCGGGGACGTCCTCGGGAACTTCGGCGGTGTGCGTGCAGGCGCAAAGACCCGCGAGCATCGACAGACAGACGATGACGCACACCAGTTTCCTCATAAAACAATACCCCCTACATCTATTAAAAAAGTTGCGAACATATGTTTACAACAACAATATCCTGTGTTATATTAATTATAGATTAGAGTTAAGGATTCGTCTATTCACTTTAGCAAAGAAGGAGACCAAAAATGAGCAATCTTTCCGATCGCGAACAGAAGATCCTGGATTATATGAAAGAATACGTGGCAAAGTGGGGCTATCCTCCCACCGTGCGCGACATTGCGGCGGCTCTGGGGATCAAATCCACTTCCACTGTACATAAAGCCATCGCTTCCCTGGAAGAGAAGGGCTGCATCAAAAAACAGGCGGGCAAGCGCCGCGCCATGGACATCGTGGGCAGCGAAGCGCCCCAGGCGAACCTGCGCAGCATCGTGGAGGAAAGAGACGACATCGTCGATCTTCCCGTAGTCGGCCGCATCGCCGCCGGCACGCCCATCCTGGCGGAGCAGAACATCGAGGACAGCTTCCCCATGCCCAGCCGGTTTATCGGCAAAGGCACGAACTTCATGCTCACGGTCCACGGACAGTCCATGATCGAAGCCGGCATTTTCGACGGCGACTATCTGCTGGTGCAGCAGCAGGAGACGGCGAACAACGGCGACATCGTCGTGGCGCAGATCGAAGGCATGGAGAGCGAAGCGACGGTCAAGGCCTTCTATAAGGAAAACGGCCACATCCGTCTGCAGCCCAGAAATTCCGAGATGGAGCCCATCATCGTGGACGACTGCAAGATCATCGGTCTCGTAAAGGGCGTGTTCCGTTATCTGAATTAAAATATTATGGAAAAACTGCTTGACACCTGTCAGGCGCCCCTATATACTATTTGAGTACTAAGCAGAAGTCCGCTTCTCACCTTCAGGCAGAGCCGAAAAGGTCAACACAGTAATTGTCAGCCAATGGCGATTTTTGGAGCGGAAATTTGCGTCCGCTCTTTTATTTTTTACCGGAGGAAAAAGCAATTAGTAAGGAAAGCCTTATCAACGAAGAAATTCGTGCAAAAGAGGTCCGCCTGATCGACGCGGAAGGAACCCAGGTGGGCATCGTCCCCATTCAGGAAGCGCTGGCAAAAGCTGCCGAAGCGAACCTGGACCTGGTGAATATCTCTCCCAATGCCGCTCCCCCCGTCTGCCGCATCATGGATTACGGTAAGTACCGTTACGAGCAGCAGAAGAAGGAAAAGGAAGCGCGCAAAAAGCAGAAGACCATGGAGGTCAAGGAAATGCGCCTCGGCATCTTCACCGAAGAGCACGACCTGGAAACGAAGGCGAAGCTTGTCGCCAAGTTCCTGGAAGGCGGCGACAAGGTCAAGATCAGCATGCGTTTCCGCGGCCGCGAAATGGGCTACGTCAAAAAAGGCGAGGAGACCATGCTCAACTTTGCAGGTCTTTTCGGGGAACTGGGCAACCTGGAACGGGCTCCCAAGCTGGAAGGCCGCAACATGTCCATGACCATCGCGCCCAAATCCGAGCGCGAAAAGGAAAAGATCGCAAAGGCAAAGAAGCAGGCAGCGGAAAAAGCCGCTGTGGAGAATGCTCCGGAAGAATAGCGGGCAGACGCTGAAGAATAACAGGAAGGAAGAAAATCATGGCAAAGAACAAGATGAAGTCCCACAGAGGGGCAATGAAGAGATTCAAGCTTACCGGAACCGGCAAAGTTAAGAGAAATAAGGCCTACAAGAGCCATATCCTTACCAAGAAGACCGCCAAGAGAAAAAGAGGTCTTCGCCAGTCCACGATTCTCGGCCATGCCGACCACAAGAGAATCAAGAGCGTGTTAGTAGGAAAGTAGGAGGTAAGAGAGAATGGCAAGAGTTAAGAAGGGCATGAACGCCAAGAGAAAGCATAAGAAGATCCTGAAGCTGGCAAAAGGCTTCTATGGTTCCAAGCATAAGATCTTTTCCGCAGCCAATCCCGCTGTCATGAGATCTCTGCGCAGCGCACAGATGGGCCGCAAGCTCAAGAAGAGAGAGTACAGAAGACTTTGGATCGCCCGCATCAACGCCGCTGCAAGAGCAAACGACATCTCCTACAGCAGATTGATGAACGGTCTGAAGAAGGCCGGTATCGAAGTCAACAGAAAGATGCTGTCCGAAATGGCCATCCACGATCCCGCAGGCTTCACCAAGATGGTAGAAGCTGCTAAGGCCGCGCTGTAAGCCTTCCTTTCCCAAAAGATTTTTATCCCTCCGGCCATTCGCCCGGAGGGATTTTTTAGAAGGATTCCATGAGTTCCAACTCAAACACCCTGAGCAGCGAATCCCGCAGCTCCTATCTGAAAAAAATATTCGCCATCGTGCTGCCCATCGCGCTGTAGAATCTGTTAGGCTGCGCCATGGGCATCGTGGATACCGCCATGGTAGGCCGCATGGGCGTCGCGCCTCTTGCGGCTTCCGGCGCTGCGTCCATGGTAGCGATCGTCCTGTTCAACTTCATGTACGGCTTCCTCAGCGGAGCAGGAGCGTTTATTTCCCAGTATTGGGGGCTCCGGGACACCGAGACCATACGCAAGGTCCTCGGCGTCATCTATCGGGCATCCATCTTCGTCGCGCTCATCTTTTCGATCGCAGGCGAACTGTTTGCGCCGCAGATCATCTGGCTCATCGACCGCGATCCCGAAGTCATCGAGCTCGGCGTGCAGTATCTGCGGGTCATCGCGCCGTCCTACGCCCTGGCCATGCTCAGCTACAGCTTTATGGTGTCGTCCCGCTGCGTTCAGCGTCTGCGGGCTGCGACGATCATCGACATCTGCGCCATCCTGCTCAATTCGCTGCTCAACTATATGTTCATCTGGGGCAAGTTCGGCGCGCCGGCCTGGGGCATCCGGGGTGCGGCCTTTGCGACGGTGCTTTCCCGCGTGTTTGAGTGCGCATCCTTTTTCATCTATTCCTATGCGGTCAAGGACCATCCGCTGGCATTCAAACGGCTGTCCGAGCTGTCGGGCTATTCGAAGGAATTCCGCAACCGCATCCTCAAAACGGCGATCCCCGTCGGCTTTTCCGACGGTCTGTGGGGCATCACCTGCACGGTCTATCTGTCCATTTACGGCATGATCGGCACCGCTGCCGTCGCTGCTGTACAGGTGATCAACATCGTCAACGAATGCTTCCAGTCCGTGTTCTACGGCGTGGGAAGCGCGGCGGCTGTCCTCATCGGCGAACAGCTGGGGCAGGCGAAACTGAAGCGGGCGAAAAAGTCCGCCGTTCAGTTCCTGTGGACCGGCGTCGGCCTGTCCGCCCTCATGACTCTGTTCATGCTGCTCATCAGCCCGCTGCTCATCGGTTTCTACCAGTTCGACGACGCTACGAACCAGGTGCTGATGTCCGGTCTGTCCGTTACGGCCTGGACCATCATCATGCGCATGATGTGCTATATCATCATGTGCGGCGTGCTGCGTCCCGGCGGCGACACCACGTTCCCGATGATCGTGGATCTGGTCTGCAACTGGGCATTCATCATACCGGCCATGCTCATCGCGGTGCGCGTATTCCACGCGGATCTGCGCACAACGATGTTCCTGTGTTATCTGGGCGAGGGGCTGAAAGGGGTCATCTGCTATTTCCGCTACCGCAGCGGGTCTTGGCTCAACGTATTGACCGGGGCGGATGCTTCCAATGATGCCACAGATGTGGTATAATTTTTTATTATGATTCGCATCTTCGAGGATCTGCCGGTGGATGCGGGATTTACCTGCAAGCCGGCGGACGGAAAAGCATATCGGGCGGAACTGCTGAAGCAGGCACCGGTGGTGCGGCTCAGCCTGGTGCATGGCAGAGAGATCGCCGTCATCCGCAGCACGCAGCCGGAAGGGGCTGCGCCTTACCGTGCGGATACGGACGAAGGCTACCTGGACGTCTACGACGTGGACGGGGCCGTAACGGATCTGCCCGGGGTCTATCTGGCGACCACCCACGGCGACTGCCTGCCGATCTGGGTCTGTGACCCGGTGAAGGGCGCCGTCGGCGTAGCGCATGCGGGCTGGCGGGGCACCCTGGCGGGCATCGCGGCTTCTCTGGTGCAGACCATGATCCGCGCCTATGGAAGCGATCCGGAGGATATCCGGGCTGCGATCGGCCCCGGCATCGGCGCCTGCTGCTTCGAAGTGGGCCCGGACGTGGCGGAGCAGTTTACGGACACCTTCTACTGGGCCGAAGATTACGTCTACGGCCATCCCGGCGCAAGACCGCACCTGGACCTGAAGGGCATCAATGCGGAGCTGCTGATGCTGGAAGGGGTCACCCAGATCGAGATATCGTCCCATTGCACCTGCTGCGAACCGGAAGCCTTCTGGTCGTACCGGCGCAGCAAGGATACAACGCGGATGCTGGCATTTATCGGAAAGAGGACAGTATGAACGACGATTACGGATACAACAACAAATACAGCGATAAAGATCCCCAGTATAACAAGAAAAGAAACGGCAAGTTCATGGAATTTGTCGTAAAGTACAACAAGATCGGCTG
This sequence comes from Bacillota bacterium, assembly GCA_017626845.1. Lineage (GTDB taxonomy): Bacteria > Bacillota > Clostridia > Peptostreptococcales > Anaerovoracaceae > RUG11894. The sequence continues at coordinate 33,794 of JAGAHX010000059.1, read as the reverse complement.
GGTGCTTCTGATCGCGCTGGCGCTCTACCTGGGAAGGGGCACGCTAAGCAACACGATCAACACGTTCCGCAACTGGGAGGATATCCAGGAAGCGAAGGGCGACGTAATCCTGATGCAGCGGCTGTTCAACGCGGACCGCTTCTATCTGGAAGACCCCGCGGAATATGCGGACAGCGTGGAGCTGGATAACGGCACGTATTATCACAACCTGCGGGTCGGCAGCGACATTACGCTGGAACAGGAAAAGTTCGAATTCGACAACGGCGACACGTTCCGTCACGTGACGATCCCTTATGTGGACACGCTGGATCTCCTGGATGTGGAGACCCTCAAGATGTTCGTCCGGTACATGTACCGGGCCGGCGCAGTCTACTATTTCGATTCCGAGACGGGTGACTGGGGTGAGATCAGCTCTATCCGGGGCGGCACGGCGCTTCCGCAGAACACGCTGCTCTATTTCGTGTTCGACGACGCCTATTACGTGCTGTTCGATCCGCTTTACACCTATGAGGAACTGGAAGAAGGCGTCTACGAGGCGAAAGACGATCTGACGATGCTGTCCCACACCAACCGCCAGGGCGGCGGCTGGGACATCCTGTCTCCCTATTACGTACGGGAGGGCATGGAGAGCCAGAGCTGGACCCTGGAATCTTCCGAGCCCCTGGTGGATCTGGAGAGCGGAGAAGTGCTCCCCGGACTCGACTATACGGAAAAGGAACTCATCCTGAAAGAACTGGGACTGGGCCGGGGCTACCGCTGGCTGGCGGACGGCTATTATGCGTCCGTTCCCGAAGGATATACGCCTTACGGAGAGTCCTATTACTCCCGCACCGAAGATCTCGAACAGCTGGATCTGCTGCTGGCTGCGGAAGAGAGCCGGGCGGCATCGGATCTGGCTTTTATCCAGCTGTACAAGGTTGCGCAGAACATCAACGAATACGGCTATTTCGAGGTTCCCGTACAGAACACGCAGCTGTATAACGACTACGGCATCCGTTACGGATATGCAGATCTGAAGGCGAACGCCCAGATCGGCCAGCGCCTGGTGACCGCGGCGCAGCGGTACGGATCCGAGGCGTTTGAACCGGCCATCCGCTCCCTGGCGGACTTCTACGCAGACCGTCTTGCCGAAGGCACGCTGCCGGAATACTGGCACTATAAAGGAGAGACCCAGACCGTCACCGCTTCTGCGGAGACCCTGAAGGAAACGGCTCGCTTCCTGACCGCGGCAGGAGAACTGCTGGGTGAGAGCGCCTATACTGAACTGGCGGATTCTCTGATGTAATACGATAAAACATTGAAATGAAAAAGACCGGAGGGCCATCCTCCGGTCTTTTGCTGTTTTCTTATTTTTCGGGATCCTTCAGATCCATGGCTTCCGTGAGCCGGATGTCCGGGTGCTTCTCCTGATAATAGGAGAGGGTAAACTGGTTCGCAAACAGGATGAGGGGCCGCTCGAAGCGGTCAAACACCAGCCTGCTGCGGGAATCCAGCGTGGACTTGATCTTGTCCCGGTCGGTCTCCAACACCCAGCGGGCTACGGTGAGCTCCTGCGGGGTCATGCGCACCTGGGCGTTGTATTCGTTCTCCAGGCGGTACTGGAATACCTCGAACTGCAGTTGTCCGACGGCGCCGATGTAGATCTCGTTGTATTCGTTGTGGTACACCTGGATGGCGCCTTCCTGGGCCAGCTGCTGCACGCCCTTGTGGAACTGCTTGGCCTTCATGGTATCGCGGGGCGCGACCATGGCGAACAGTTCCGGCGGGAAGGTGGGCAGGGGTTCGAAGAAGAGCTCTTCCTTGCCCGTGTACAGCGTGTCGCCGATCTGGAAGTTGCCGGTATCGTAGATGCCGATGATGTCGCCGGCCTGGGCTTTCTCCACGTTTTCTCTTTCGTTGGCCATCAGCTGGGTGGACTGCGCCAGTTTAATGGGCTTGCCGGTGCGGGCCAGGGTGGCCGTCATGCCCCGGGTGAATTCGCCGGAGCAGATGCGGAAGAAGGCGAGGCGGTCTCTGTGGGCCGGGTTCATGTTGGCCTGGATCTTGAAGATGAAGCCGGAGAACTCTGGGTCTGTGGGGTTGACGCTGCCGCCGTCCGCCAGTTTTCTCGGGCCGGGAGCAGGGGACATCTCCAGGAAATGCTCCAGGAATGCGGTGACCCCGAAATCCGCCAAGGCAGAACCGAAGAACACCGGAGTGAGCTCGCCGGCCAGCACGGCATCCTCATCCATGGGGTAGCCGGCACCCTCCAGAAGCTCCATTTCCTCCCGCAGAGCCTTTAAATTGAACTGGGTGATGATGTCGTCCAGACGGGGGTCATTCACGCCGGAATCGTCCAGTTTTAAGGTCTCTTTTTCCTTATAGAGATAGACTTCGTTCTTTAAAATATTATAGACGCCCTGGAAGTTCAGGCCGGATCCGATGGGCCAGGTAACGGCCGTCGCGGGCATGCCCAGGATCTCTTCCAGTTCTCCGATGAGTTCCAGCGGGTCTCTGGCTTCCCGGTCCAGCTTGTTCATGAAGGTGAACACGGGGATGCCCCGCATGCGGCAGACCGCGAACAGCTTTTTCGTCTGGGCCTCGATACCCTTGGCCGCGTCGATCACCATCACTGCGGAGTCTACGGAGGTGAGGATGCGGTAGGTGTCTTCGCCGAAGTCGTTGTGACCCGGCGTATCCATGATGGAGATGACCTTTCCGCCGTACTCGAACTGCATGACGGAGCTGGTGACGGAGATGCCTCTCTGCTTTTCGATCTCCATCCAGTCGGAGGTGGCAAATTTGCTGTTTCTGCGGGCCTTAACGGTGCCTGCTTCCCGGATGGCGCCGCCGTGCAGCAGCAGCTTTTCGGTAAGGGTGGTCTTACCGGCGTCCGGGTGGGAAATGATGCCGAAAATGCGGCGTCTTTCGATCTGTTTTTGTAATTCTTTTGTATCCATGATAATCGATTCCTTATAAATAAACACAGAAAAAACGGATGCGTTTTTCGCACCGTTAGGGCGGACTTAACCGGAGAAGTCTTCGACCCAAATCTTTATTTTTCCGCGTTTTGTTCTTAACCATAACAATTTATTTTAGCACAGATGGGGTTCATAAGGTATAATAGAAATGCATTTCTGAAAGGAGATTTAACGGTATGCAGGAAATTTCGATCAAGGAGATCCAAGGTTTTGCCATTGGGCAGACAGAAAATAGAGAAGGGGGCACCGGTGTTACCGTCGTGCTCTGCAAAAAAGGCGTCTTGGGCGGTCTGGATGTCCGGGGCGGAGGCCCTGCCTCGCGGGAGAGCACGCTGGTCGATCCCCTTACGGCGCCGAAGGCGATCAACGGCGTGGTTCTGGCCGGCGGCAGCGCCTACGGGCTGGACGCAGCAGGCGGTGTGATGCGCTACCTGGAGGAAAGAGGGTACGGCTACGACGTAGGTTTTACGACTGTGCCTCTCGTATGCCAGGCGGATCTGTTCGACCTCAACGCAGGAGACATGCGCTGCCGCCCGGATGCGGACATGGCTTACGCGGCCTGCCTTGCATCGGAGAACGGCGGAAACTATCAAGATGGGTGCCACGGGGCAGGCACCGGTGCGACGGTGGGCAAGCTCGGCGGACTGGAGACCGCCATGAAGTCCGGCATCGGAAGCTATGCCGTGCGGATCGGGGATTTCCGGATCGGAGCGATCGTTGCGGTCAACGCTATCGGCGACATCTATGACCCGGAAAACGGCCAAAAAGTCGCCGGCATGCTTTCGGCGGATCACAGATCCTTTGCCAGCGGAGAAGAGGCCATGATCGCCCGGTACGACGTGGTGCAGAACCGCTTTACCGGCCGCAATACGACGCTGGCCGTCGTCCTTACGAACGGAAAATTTACGAATCCCCAGCTCTGCAAGATCGCCGGCATGGGTCACGACGGCTATGCCCGTTGCATCCGCCCGGTGCACACATCCGCGGACGGCGACAGCATCTACGCGCTGGCGGTAGGGGAGATCGACGCGGATATGGACGTAGCAGGCACCCTGGCTGCCCGCTGCATCGAGCAGGCGATCCTGCGGGCCGTGCGCAGCGCGGAAGGGGCGTACGGGTATCCGGCGATCGCAGATCTGATATTTTAGTTTTGTCTTTCAACAGTGCAGCTTCAAAATACAAAAGAAAAATCCAGACCGAAAGGTCTGGATTTTTGGTGCGGTATAATGGACTTGAACCATCACGGTGTTACCCATACGGCCCTCAACCGTACGCGTCTGCCAATTCCGCCAATACCGCGTGTCAACAGTAAAAGTATAGCACCGCGCTTTCTGTTTGTAAAGCAGAAATTTAATAGATTACGCCTTGCGATGACAAATACCAGAAGATGAGGACGCTGACCGGGAAGAATCCGTAGCTGATATAGCGGACAGCGAGGGTGTTGGGACCTCTTTCGCCGTTATACAGCCAGATGAGGATGAGCGCAACCACCGCGAACAGCTGCACGGACAGATCGTACTGCAGGCCGTTGATCTTCGGCGTTGCAAAGGTCTGGTTGGACAGGTTGAACGCGATGTAGAGGGTCACAGCCAGCTCCATCAGCTTTTCGTAGCGCACCCGCCTTGCCACGTAGAACAGCATGATGAAAAACATGCCGAAACGGGAATAGGCGCAGTGTATTTCGGAGATCATGTAGCGTCCGAAAAAGATGCCGCCCACCTCCGCTGCGATCGTCAGGATGAGATTGTCCGCGTGGGTGCGGATAAAGTCGACGGCAAGCAGGATGAGATATCCGATAGAAAGGGTGAACAGCACGTTCTGCTGCCGGATATCCATCACCTTGCCGCTCATCATCAAGTCGTAAGGGCATTCGGCCAGCAGGGCGAACAGGAACAGCCTGGCGGCATAGAGACCCTTGGCCATGCTGTTTTCTACGCCTTCTGCCAGCAGATAGGCAAAAATGGGGAAGGCTACCCATTCCAGGTAGCCGAAAAAGCGGAACGTGGGCGCCACGGTATGGGATACGATCGCGAGGACCGTGCATACCATGGCGATGCTCCGCAGAACCAATTGATTATAACCTTTTTTCTTTTCGTTAACTAAACTCATTCTTATGTTTACAGGATCATAATGCCGGCTTCCCTGCAGATCCTTCTCGTATCGTCATCCCAGACGGAAGACTGTACTTCGCCGATGTGCGCTTTGCCCAGCAGCAGCATGCAGAGACGGCTCTGACCAATGCCTCCGCCGATGGTGTAGGGCAGTTCGCCCGCCAGAAGCGCCTTATGGAAGGGCAGCGTGCGGCGGTCGTCGCAGCCTGCGATGGTAAGCTGTCTGTCCAGACTCTCCGGGGATACGCGGATGCCCATGCTGGAGATCTCGATGGTGTGCTTCAGGATCTCGTTCCAGAACAGGATGTCGCAGTTGAGTTCCCAATCGTCGTAGTCCGGCGCTCTGCCGTCGTGGGGCTTGCCGCTCTTCAGGGCGCCGCCGATCTTCATCAGGCAGACTGTCTTGTATTTCTCCGTCACCGCGTCTTCTCTTTCCTTCGCGGTCTTATCCGGATACATGTCCTCCAGCTCCTGGGTGGTGAAGTATTTGATCTGACGCTTCTTCGGGGTGTAGACGTTCAGCTCGGGATAGACTTCCCGGATGATGTCTTCGGTATCCACGATGGCGTTGACGATCTTCTGGACCACCTTCTTCAGGTAGTTGAGGGTGCGGTCGGATTCGCGGATGACCTTCTCCCAGTCCCACTGGTCCACGTAGACGGAGTGGAGGTTGTCCATATCTTCGTCTCTGCGGATCGCATTCATGTCGGTGTAGAGACCTTTTCCCACATGGAAATCGTAGTCCTTTAACGCCTTGCGCTTCCACTTGGCCAGGGACTGCACGACCTGGCAGTCTTCGCCGGTCTCCTTGATATCGAAGCCGACGGGACGCTCCACGCCGTTCAGATTGTCATTCAGACCCGAAGCGGTGGGCACCAGCAGGGGCGCCGAAACTCTGCTCAGGTCCAGTTCGCTGCACAGCTCCTTTTCGAAGATGCTGTGGATGAGCATGATCGCTCTTTGCGTGTCGTAGGGGTTGAGCGCTGCTTTGTAGTTTTCGGGAATGATGACTTTGCTCATGATCTTGCCTTCCTTTTTCCGATATGCAGAAATAAAAAATAATGTCTAATTGTACGCCTGTACAGAAAAAATTTCAAATTCTTTTCGCAATTATGCCAGCAGTTTTTCGACGGCTGCCAGACGGACCGCCACGCAGAACACTTCCATGGCCTTCTGCAGCTCTTCGGCAGGCGGGAAGGAAGGCGCGATGCGCAGCACGCTGTCGTCCGGATCTTTGTGGTAGGGGTGGGTGGCGCCGGGGCCTGTCATGGTCACGCCGGCTTCCTTGCAGAGGGCGTTGACCCGGGCAGCGCAGCCCTTAGGCGCCATGAACGTGACGAAATAGCCGCCGGAGGGGCGTACCCAGCTGCCGCAGCCTCTGGGGCCGATCTCTTCTTCCAGGGCGTTGAGCACGGCGTCGAATTTGGGACGCAGCAGGGCGGCATGCTTGTCCATCAGGTCCAGGATGCCCTGGGCGGAACCGAAGAAGCGCACGTGGCGCAGCATGTTCATCTTGTCCCAGCTGATGGCTTCCGCGTTGATCTGCTTCTTGATGAATTCCACGTTGGCAGCGGATGCGCCGAAGAAGCCGACGCCGGCACCGGGGAAGGTGATCTTCGACGTGGAGCCGAACATATAGACCCGGTCCGGATTGCCTGCCTTTTTGCATTCCTCCAGCATGTTGAGCACGGGGACGTCCTCGTAGACATAGTGGACGCAGTAGGCGTTGTCCCAGAAGATGCGGAAGTCCTTGGCCGCGGTCTCCATGGACGCCAGCGCCTTAACGGCTTCATCCGAATAGCAGCCGCCCAGGGGATTCGTGTACTTGGGAACGCACCAGATGCCCTTGACGGTCTCGTCTTTCACCAGTTCGCGGATCTGTTCCATGTCCGGTCCCCATTCCGTGAGGGGCACGGGGATCATTTCGATGCCCAGGGTCTCGCAGATCGTAAAATGTCTGTCGTAACCCGGAACGGGGCAGATAAACTTGATCTTATCGTACTTGCACCAGGGCCTTTCGGATCCCAGCACACCCAGCAGCATGGCTCTCGCCACGCAGTCGAACATGAAGGTGAGGGAGGAGGATCCTACGACGATGGTCTCCTCGGGCTGAATGCCCATCAGTTCGCCGAACAGTTCTCTCGCTTCCTTCAGTCCCAGCAGCTCGCCGTAGTTGCGGGCATCGGTGCCGTACTTGTCGCGGCAGTCGCTGCCGGAGTTCAGTACATCCAGCATGGGCATGGACAGCGCCAGCTGGTCTGCGCCGGGCTTGCCTCTGGCCATGTTCAGGCTGAGGTTCAGATCCTGATACTCCTTATATTTCTTCAGCAGCAGTTCCTTTTCCTGCTGTAGTTCTTCGTGCGTATAGTCAGAATAGGCTTTCATTGATTTTCTCCTTGTGATCCTTCGATTTGACAATAACAATTTATTTTACCCCGTTGAGCCTGCTTTCTCAAGGTGATAAAATGGGTTTCATCCAAACAGAAAGGGGAAGTTCCATGACATTCGAAGAAGCAAAGGCACTTTTGGGAACCGACGGAATCACCTGCATCGTGTTAAAGGAGGGCAATGACCCTCTCATTTCCCGCGTGCGGGGCGTAAAGCCCATACTCGGCTGGATCGAGGAGGGTGCGGATCTGCAGGGGGCAGCGGTATTCGACACGATCGTGGGCCGGGCAGCCGCTCTGATGTACCGGCTGGCGGGCGCTGGCTTCGTCTATGGACGGGTCATGAGCCGGGGAGGCGCCGCGGAACTGGAACAGTCCGGCATCGCCTATGAAGCCGGGGACTACACGGAGAAGATCATCAACCGGCAGGGCACCGGCATGTGCCCCATGGAACAGACCGTTCTGGAGATCTCCGATCCGGAAGAAGCATTTTCCGCACTGAAAGCAAAAATTGCCGCTTTACAATCCGCGAAACCTGCGGTATAATCTTTGTTGCGTTCTGAAAAACGCATATGCGCCACTAGCTCAACGGATAGAGTGCCTGACTACGAATCAGTAGGTTGTGGGTTCGAATCCCGCGTGGCGCACCAGCAAGACCCCGGCTTGTCCGGGGTTTTTTGTTGTGTTATACTATTTGTTAAATACCAGCGGAAAAACTGTTCGCATTTGTTGAATATCCACAAAGATTAACGGATCGAGGTGATATCTTGCATAAAGAATTCTTAATGGGAAACGAAGCCATCGCCATGGGCGCGGTCGCTGCCGGGGTCAACCTGGTCTGCGGCTATCCCGGCACGCCTTCGACGGAGGTCCTGGAGACGGTCGCCAAGCACCGTCCTGCGGATTGCTACGTCGAATGGTCCATCAATGAAAAGACTGCCATGGAAGTGGCGGCAGGAGCAGCCTATGCGGGCAGCCGCGTTCTCGTGACCATGAAGCAGATGGGACTGAACGTGGCATCCGACCCCCTGATGTGCGTGGAGTACGTCGGGGTAAAGGGCGGCATGGTGGTGCTCGTAGCGGACGATCCGGGCCCCATCAGCTCCCAGACGGAGCAGGATACCCGCAGTTTTGCGCGGTTTTCCAAGGTTCCCTGTTTTGACCCGTCCACGGCGCAGGAAGCCTACGACATGATGGAAGAGGCCTTCGCGCTGTCGGAACAGTACGGCACCCCGGTCTTCGTGCGGCCCACGACGCGGGTCTCCCACGGCTACGCTTCCATCGACGTGAAGGACGCGGAAGAATACAGAACGCATAAGGCGGAAGGCTTTATCAAAGATACAAAGAAGTGGGTCATCTTCCCCAGAGCGTCCTTCCTGAATCATCAGCGCATCGAAGCAAGAAACGCGCAGCTGACGCAGGAATTGTCCGCATCCGGGTTCAACGGCATTCTGCCGGAATCAGGAGAGATGGCAGATGTCCGCAAAGGACTTGCAGCGGGCGGCATCAGCTATACCTATGCGCTGGAAGCCCGCAAAGCCCTGGGCAGCACCCGCCTGCTGAAGGTGGGTACGCCTTTCCCGTTCCCTGAAGAACTGGCGCTGCAGTTTCTGGACGGTCTGGACGAAGTCCTCTGTCTGGAAGAACTGGACCCCGTCATCGAGCGGGAGCTGATCTATCTCTGCGGCAAGCATCACCTGAATGTAAAGATCCGGGGCAAGCTCACGGGCGACGTGCAGGCTGCCGGAGAAAATACCGTAGACAGCGTCAAGACTGCTGCCGCATCTTTCCTGGGCCTTGCCGCCGGCGGGCAGGAAGCTTTGGAACTTCCGCCGCTTCCCGTGCGGCCTCCCGTGCTCTGTGCGGGCTGTCCGCACCGTGCGTCGTTCTACGCCGTAAAGCAGGCCATGAAGGGCAAAAAGACCATTTACTGCGGCGATATCGGCTGCTATACCCTGGGCAATGCGATGCCTTTGGATATGGTGGATACCTGTCTCTGCATGGGCGCAGGCCTAGGCATCGCGCAGGGCGTGTTCCACACGGAGCCGGATACGAGCTGTTTCGCCTTCGTCGGCGATTCCACGTTCTTCGCTTCGGCGATCCCCTCCGTCATCAACGGCGTCTTCAATCAGGCGGACTTTACGCTGGTCGTTCTGGATAATTCCACCACGGCCATGACGGGTCATCAGCCCCATCCCGGCACCGGCCGGACCATGATGGGCGAGAACGTGCCGGCCATAAGCATCGAAAGCGTGCTGAAGGGCATCGGCCTGACCTGCGTAGAGACCGTGGACCCATTAGACCACGAAGCCGCCGTCGCCTGCGTGCAGACTGTGGCGGCGCAGAAGGGCGTTAAGGCTATCATCTTCCGTTCGCCCTGCATTGCGGTCTCCAAGCCGGCCGGCAAATGCGGCGTGGATCCGGATGCCTGCATCGGCTGCCGCACCTGCATCGACGAGATCGGCTGTCCGGCTCTGAGCTTTGCGGACGGCCGGGCTGTGATCGACGAAGGGCAGTGCACCGGCTGCGGACTGTGCAGCCAGCTGTGTCCGGCAGGTGCCATCGCACCGGTCAGAAAGGAGGCGCGCCATGAGTAAGAACATCATCCTGTGCGGCGTCGGCGGACAGGGCACCGTCCTGGCATCCCGCCTCATCTCCGCAGCCGCCATGAAGGAGGGCCTTCCCGTGCAGAGTGCTGAAACCATCGGCATGGCGCAGCGGGGCGGCAGCGTGTTCTCCCACATCCGCATCGGAGAAGGAGCCGATACCCCTATGATCGGCCTGGGCCAGGCGGATCTCATCCTGGGCTTTGAGCTGGGAGAGACCGTGCGGCAGCTGCCTTATCTGAGAAAGAGTGGAAGGGTCATCGCGGCGGACCGCGCTGTCATGCCCGTAACGGCCAGCCTTTCCGGCGGCTACGATCCGGCCCTGATGAAGCAGTATCTGCAAAAAAACGTTGCCGATCTTCAGATCGTGGAGGTGGAAAAAGCCTTTGCGGAGCTTGGTTCTGCGAAAGTATTAAACCTGCTTTTGTTGGGCGCAGCATTCTACGCAGACTCTCTGGGCCTCCAAAAAGAAAGCATGCTTTCTGCGATCGAAGACAACGTACCTGCTAAATTTTTGGACCTCAACAAAAAAGCATTCTGTTATTTTGATTAAAAAGACGCCCAAAGGGGTGGCGCAAGGGAAGGGGCCCCGCCCGGCGCGTAAGCGCAAGGGATGGGGAAGAGTGCCCTGCGACAGGACCCCGGAGGGCATCTCAAAAATAGAAAGGACATCGTATGCAGATCTCAAAAGTACAGATCGAACAGGTCAATAAACAGATCCGGGCGCTGGTGAACGCCGGCAGCTTCTACGGCAAAAAACTGGCGGAAGCGGGTTTCGATTCCATCGAAACGCCGGAAGATTTCGAAAAACTGCCCTTTTCCGAAAAGGCGGACCTGCGGGAAGCTTATCCTCTTGGCCTGATGACCGCACCCGAGGACCAGATCGTCCGCATCCATTCCTCTTCGGGCACCACGGGCCTTCCCGTCATCATCCCCTATACCGCCAAGGACGTGGACGACTGGGGCATCATGTTCAAGCGCTGCTATGAAATGGCGGGCATTACGAACCGTGACCGCATTCAGATCACCCCGGGCTACGGCCTCTGGACCGCCGGCATCGGCTTCCAGTACGGCGCTGAGAAACTGGGTGCCATGGTCATCCCCATGGGTCCGGGCAACACGGAAAAGCAGCTGCAGATGATGATGGACATGGGAAGCACCGTGCTGTGCTCCACGTCTTCCTACGCGCTGCTTCTTGCCGAAGAGATCGAAAAGCGCGGCATCAAGGATAAGATCAAACTGAAGAAGGGTGTCATCGGTTCCGAGCGCTGGGGCGAGAAGATGAGAAAACGCATTGCGGACTCCCTGGGCATCGAGCTGTACGACATCTACGGTCTGACGGAAATCTACGGCCCCGGCATCGGCATCAACTGCCCCTATGAGACCGGTATGCACTACTGGGACGATTATCTGTACATCGAGATCATCGATCCTGTCACCGGAAAACCCGTGCCCGACGGCGAAATGGGTGAAGTGGTCATCACGACGCTTGTCAAGGAAGGCGCGCCGCTCATCCGCTACCGGACCCATGATCTGTCCCGGATCATCCCCGGCGAATGCCCCTGCGGCAGCAGATTCCCCAGACTCGACACCATCATGGGCCGCAGCGACGACATGATGAAGATCAAGGGTGTCAACGTGTTCCCCAGCCAGATCGAGGAGATCCTGGCCGGCTTCCCGGAGGTGTCCAGCGAATACCAGATCCGCATCTCCCACCTGGACGGCAAAGATACCATGCGTCTGTACGTGGAGACGAACGGCTCCGTCAACTTCCTGGAGCTGGCGGACCGCATCGCGGCCACGGTCAAGGGCAAGATCGGCTTTACGCCGCTGGTCAAAGTCGTGGAGATCGGCCTGCTGCCCAGAAGCGAAAAGAAGACAAAGCGCGTGATCGACGAAAGATACGAATAAGGAAGCAAATATGATATACTGTTCTCGACATTTCTTTGGAAAAGAAACAGAAGGGGACAGATTATGAAAAAGATCTTACAAAAACTGACGGCTGTTTTGCTGGCTGCCTGCCTGTTGGCAGGCGGCAGCGCAGCCGTTTTTGCTTCCGGGTTCGAAGGATACGAACCCATGGAGCATAAGGAACTGAATGCGCCGGACCTGCAGTATCAAGGCTGGGACGACAGCACCTTCGACATGCTGCTGCAGGCGCTCCTGAAAATGGATAAGGACTTTTCGGATACGGAGTGCCTTGCGACCTATGGAAGGATCCTGGACGAACTGGACAAATGCTATACCCAGTACGTGCTGGCGGATGCCGCCTATTATGCGGACGTCAACAGCACCTGGGCGGCAGAGGCGTCCGACGAGATGTACGATGCGCTGACGGATGCCCAGGACGAGTTCTACGTGGCGATGCAGAAGATCCTGCACGGTCCGAAAGGGGATCTGCTGCGGTCACAGATGAAGGACACCTGGATCGACTGGATCGAGACCTATGTCGAAGAGACGGACGAACTGGAGGAGCTCTACAAGGAAGAGAACCGCCTGGTACAGGAATACTACAGCGCTGTGGCGGAGGCTGCGAACATCGACGATTACGAAGAAGCGATGGAAAAGGAGAACGAGCTCTGCGGCCCGATCTTCCTGGATCTGCTGCAGGTGAGAGATGCGATCGCCGACCGCAACGGCTACGACAATTACTACGAATATGCCTTCGACAGCTACGGCAGGGATTATGACCCGGCGGATATCGAAGAACTCTGCAAGATCGCCAATTACCAGCTCGTTCCGCTCTATTACGACATCTACGATGCCTGGTGGAACCTGGATTATCCGGAAGGTGTGGAGGATTTCTACGACGAGGAAGAGATCCTGGACAAGATCGAACCTTTTATCGGCCGCATCCACCCGGAACTGGCCGAAGCCTTCGGCTATCTGCGCCGCAACGGGACCTACGATCTGGAATGGTCCGATACGAAGGCATCCACCGGCTACACCGACAATCTGCCGGCCTTTGGATCCGCATTCATTTTCAACAGTCCGTACGACACCTATCAGGACTATTCGGACATCGTCCATGAATATGGCCACTTTAATGCGGCTTATCACGATCCGACGCCCAGCGTCTACATGGCTTCCGTCCTGGACGTGGCGGAGATCCACTCCCAGGCTCTGGAACTTCTCATCACGCACTACGCGGACGAACTGTACGGGGAAGATGCACCGTTCATGACGATCGACGTCCTGTTCCGCATGCTGAATTCCGTTCTGTCCGGCTGCATGTACGACGAATTCCAGCGGGAAGTCTACGAAAATCCGGACATGACCCTGGAGGAGATCAACGATCTGGCGGAACAGCTGTCCTACGAATACGGCATGGACGGCAGCGGTGTCGAAGCCTACGAATGGGTGGACGTATCCCACAACTTCGACATGCCTTGCTACTACGTGTCCTACGCCACTTCCGCCCTGACTGCGCTGGATATCTGGCGCCAGTCTCTGCAGGATTGGGACGGCGCAGTGGACCGCTATATGCAGGTGACCGCACTGCCCAGCGACATGGGATATCTGGAAGCGGTCGAGACCTGCGGCCTGATGGATTTCCGCAGCTCGTCCGAGATCGGCGATCTGGCAGACGACATCTACACCTATTTCGATGAAAACTACGCAGACTATGCGGGCGATGGGGATTATGCGCTCGGCGAAGATCCGTTCTGGCAGACCGACAATCCACTCTCCGCATTCAAGGATAAGGCGGATAAGGCCAAAGGCGTGGCAGCCTCCGTCCTGAAGGGCCTGCTGATCATCGCCGTCGTCGTTACGCTGCTGGTGGTGGCGGTCATCCTGATCCTGTGGAAGAAGCACAAGGGCGAGGAGATCACCAACCAGACCCCGCCGAACCCGGGCTACACCGAAGATCCGAGCAGCATCTCCAGCTATTATCAGGAGATGAAGCCCAACACCCAGAGCGTTTCTCCGGAGGCGGTGCAGGCGGATCCGGTACCGGAAGAGAGTGTTGAAGAAGAACAATAATTTTTCTGTAAAAATATGTTGACGCCACAAAACGAAAGTGTTATCGTATATCCATAATTTCGGCAGAAAGGAGTCAGAGACGATGAACAAGAACAGCAAGACACTCTATAGCGCAGTTTCCGGCTTCTTTTATGATGCTTTCTTCGGCTTCTATTTCGGAGGCTACTTTTACGGTGCCTTTCCCATAGACGCTGCACGAGCATAGACTGCCGGAAGAGATACAAGTCCAAAAGCGGTCCTGCTTCGTGCAGGACCGCTTTTCTTGTATCCTTGCAGTATCATCTCTTATGGATTTCAGGTATACTTATAAGGTTAAAGGAGTATTTACCAATGATCGTAGTATTGAAACATAACGTACAGGACGAAAAGAGAGACCAGCTGGTGGAATGGCTCAAACAGCTCGGCCTTACCGTACATATCTCCCAGGGCGATTATCAGACTGTGCTGGGCCTGGTGGGCGATACCACCCGGGTGGACATGGACCTGATCGAATCCCTGGGCATCGTGGATTCCGTCAAGCGGATCACGGACCCGTTCAAGAAGAGCAACCGCAAATTCCATCCCGACGACACCATCGTGGAAGTCGGTGACGTCAAGATCGGCAAGGGCAATTTCGTGGTCATCGCGGGGCCCTGCTCCGTGGAGACGGAGGACCAGATCGTGACCGTGGCAAAGGCCGTCAAGGCTTCCGGTGCGGACATGCTGCGGGGCGGCGCTTTCAAGCCCAGAACGTCCCCCTATGATTTCCAGGGCCTGCGGGGCGAAGGCCTGCGCCTGCTGGAGATCGCAAAGCAGGAGACGGGACTGCCTCTGGTTACGGAATGCATGGGCGTGGACGACCTGCCCCTGTTCGAAAACGTGGACGTCATCCAGATCGGTGCCCGCAACATGCAGAATTACGAGCTGTTGAAGGCTGTCGGTAAGCTGGATAAGCCCATCCTGCTGAAGAGAGGCCTCGCCAACACGCTCAAGGAGCTGCTGATGAGCGCCGAATACATCATGGCAGGGGGCAACGAGAAGGTGATCCTCTGCGAACGCGGCATCCGCACCTTCGACGACTACACGAGAAATACGCTGGACCTGGCAGCGGTCTCCATGCTGCGGGAACTCACTCATCTTCCCATCATCGTGGATCCCAGCCATGCGACCGGCATTGCAAGGCTCGTGCCGCCCATGGCCATGGCGGCTACGGCCAGCGGCTGCGACGGACTGATCATCGAGGTCCACAACGACCCGATGCACGCGCTGTGCGACGGCGCCCAGTCCTTAAAACCGGAAGAATTCGATGCGCTGATGGGCAAGGTGCGCCAGATCCGGGAGATCGTCAAATGATCTGCGGCATCGTGGGGCTGGGCCTCATCGGAGGATCCTTTGCCAAGGCATACAAAGAAGCGGGCTGGACCGTGCTGGCCTGCAACCGCACGGCGTCCGTCTTGGACTTTGCCAGGATCAGCGGGGCGGTGGACGGCGAACTCACCAAAGAGAACGCCGGCAGCTGCGATCTGGTGCTGGTCACCATTTACCCCGAAGCTGCCATCGAATGGGTCCGGAGCATGGCGCCGCATTTCGGAGACAAGCCCATCGTCATCGACTGCTGCGGCACGAAGCGGGCCGTGTGCGAGGCGCTGTTCCCCGTGGCGGAAGAATACGGATTTCACTTTGTGGGCGGTCACCCCATGGCCGGCACCCAGTACTCGGGCTTTAAATACGCCCGGGCCAATCTCTATCACAATGCACCCATGGTGCTGGTGCCCCGCGATCCGGACGACGTCAATCTGCTGGGAAGGGCGGAGAAACTGCTGAAGCCCGCGGAATTCGGACGGTTCTCCTTTACGACGGCGGATAAGCACGACGAGATGATCGCTTTTACATCCCAGATGGCTCACGTGGTGTCCAACGCCTACATCAAGAGCGATACGGCGGCTTCCCACAAGGGATTCTCTGCCGGCAGCTACAAGGACATGACCCGGGTCGCCTGGCTGAATCCCGGCATGTGGGCGGAACTGTTCCTGGAGAACCGGGACAATCTGCTGAAGGAGATCGACTGGTTTATGCAGAGCATGGAGGAGTACCGGCAGGCCCTGGAAACGGGTGACCGGGAGGAACTCATCCGGCTGCTGGACGAAGGCCGCAGAAAGAAGGCGGAAGTGGATGGCAGGTAAGAAGCAGAAGACCCGCTGCGTGCACGTGAATGCAGGGAAAGGGTACGACATCCTCATACGGGAAGGGCTGCTGTCCTATGCGGGCGAAGAGATCGCAAAGGTCTGCCCGAAGGCCGTCAAGGCTGCCGTCGTCTGCGACGCCAACGCCTTTGTCCCCCATGGAGAGCCGGTGGAAGGCGATCTCTGGGACGCGGGCCTTTCCTGCGCGCAGTACATCTTAAAACCCGGCGAGCAGAACAAGAACATCGGACAGTATGCGGACCTCCTGTCGTTTCTGGCAGAGAGCCGCCTGACCCGGGACGATTGTCTCGCAGCGCTGGGCGGCGGCGTGACCGGCGACATAGCCGGCTTTGCGGCCGCGACCTATCTGCGGGGCATCCCTTATATTCAGATCCCCACGACGCTGCTGGCCATGGTGGATTCCTCCGTAGGCGGCAAGACGGCGGTCGATCTGCCCGCGGGCAAGAATCTGGCCGGGGCATTCTGCCAGCCGTCGCTGGTGTTATGTGACCCGCTGGCGCTCAAAACGCTTCCGGACAGCGTGTTCCGGGACGGCTGCGCCGAGGTGATCAAATACGGCGTGCTGTACGACCGGGAGTTCTTCCTGAAGTTAAAGGCTCTGGCGGAAAACAGAACGTCCGGACAGAGTTTAAAACAGGCGATGGCAAAGGATTTGGAAGAGATCATCGAGACCTGTGTCTCCCTAAAGAGGGACGTGGTGGAACAGGACGAATTCGACCGAGGCGAGCGGAAGAAACTCAATCTGGGTCACACGTTCGGTCATGCGATCGAGCACTGCAGCAATTACGGGCAGTCCCACGGCAGCGCCGTTGCGGCGGGACTGGCCATGATCGCGAGAGCGGCCGCACGCAAAGGATATATGGACGAGGCGGATGCCCGCCTGCTGGAAGAGACGCTGCAGCTGTACGGTCTGCCCGTGGATACGGAGTACCAGGCAGAGCAGCTGGCAGCGGCAGCCATGACGGATAAGAAGGCGTCGCAGTACGCCATCGATCTGGTGGTGCCTCGCAGCATCGGGAACTGCGAACTCGTCCGCATCGAAACGAAGGATCTTAAGGAATGGATCGAGGCAGGACGCCCATGGTAGCAAATCCCGCAAAGGGTTCCAAAGTATATACGGTACAGCCGGGAAGCCGGTCCGGCAGCGTCTTCGTCCCCTCCAGCAAATCGCAGCTGCACAGGCTGCTGATCTGCGCGGCGCTGGGAGAGACCCCTGTGAAGATCGCATACCGCGGTCTTTCGGAGGACATTGCGGCGACGGCACGCTGTCTGAACGCGCTGGGCGCGAAGATCGAGGCGGCGGAAGAGGGCGGACAGAGCGTTCTGCATGTAAGCCCGTTGGATCGGAGCGGGAGTCCTGCCGGCACAGAACTGGACTGCGGGGAGAGCGGCTCGACGCTGCGTTTTCTGCTTCCCATTGCAGGAATGCTGGGTGCAGACTGCACCTTCCGGATGCGGGGCAGGCTGTCGAAGCGGCCGCTTGCCGATTACGGCGAACAGCTCGTTTCCCACGGCATGATCCTGCAGCAGGACGGCGAGCTCCTGAAGGTCTCAGGACGGCTTAGAAGCGGCGATTATGTTCTGCCGGGAAATATATCCTCACAGTATATTTCGGGCCTCCTGATGGCGTTTGGCGCCTTACAGGGGCAAAGCAGACTGCAGGTGGTGGGCACGCCGGAATCCACGCCGTACATCGACATGACGGAACAGGTGCTCCAGCAGAGCGGCATCGCGTTTGATCGGAACGGCCTGCAGTGGACGGTAAACGGCGGACAGCGGTACGCCCTGCCGGAAAGTCTGCAGGCGGAAGGGGACTATTCCTCTGCTACGTTCTTCCTCTGCATGGGCGCTTTCAGCGAACAAGGGATCCTGGTAAAAGGCCTGGATCCGGCTTCCGTCCAGGGAGACAAGGCGGTTTTGGAGGTCTTGGAACGCTTCGGCGCACGGGTATCCCGGACGAAAGAAGGCATTCTGGTCCGGAAAGGCGCTTTGAAGGGCACACAGATCGACGCTTCCCAGATCCCGGATGCGGTGCCGGCCTTATCGGCCGTTGGCGCTTTCAGCGACGGGACGACAAGGGTCGTGAACGCCGCCAGGCTCCGGCTGAAGGAGTCCGACCGCATCCGCAGCACGTCGGCCATGCTCCGCGCGCTGGGCGCGGAAACGGAAGAGTTTGCGGACGGCATGACGATCCAGGGTCAGAAGCGATTAAAGGGCGGCACCGTCGATTCCTTCGGTGACCACCGCATCGCCATGGCAGCTGCCGCAGCAGCCTGTCTGTGCGAAGAAAATGTTACGATCACACAGCCGGATTGCGTCGCGAAGTCCTATCCGGCATTTTGGGAGGATCTCGAACAATTGCTTTTCGAAGAATAAGTCCCTTCGACAGGCTCAGGGAACGGAGAGAGCATATGAGCAGTACCTATGGAAAGAATATAAAAGTTACGGTATTCGGAGAATCCCACGCGGCGGCGGTCGGCGTCACGATCGAGGGGCTTCCCGCAGGCGTGTCCGTGGATGCGGAAGGTCTGCAGGCCTTTTTGGACCGCAGAGCCCCCGGCAGAGACCGGTTCTCCACGGCGAGAAAGGAAAGCGATACGCCGGAGTTTCTGTGCGGAGTCAAGGATGGAAAGACCTGCGGCACCCCGGTGACCGCCATCATCCGCAACAGCGACCAGCATTCCTCCGATTATGCATCGATCGCAGATACGCCCCGGCCCGGCCACGCGGATTATACGGCGGAGATCAAGTACGGCGGTCATCAGGATAAGGCTGGCGGCGGTCATTTTTCCGGCCGTCTGACGGCGCCCCTCTGCATCGCGGGATGGCTGGCGATGCAGGTCCTGAAAGAGCAGGGGATCGGAGTGGCTGGAAGGGTCACCGCCATCGGCGGCGCAACGGAGAGCGAAGAGGCCATGCTGCAGGCGATAGACCGGGCAAAGGCGGACGGAGATTCCGTCGGCGGCATCGTGGAATGCGTCGCGGAAGGCGTTCCGGCAGGCCTGGGCGATCCCATGTTCGACGGCATGGAAAACCGCATCGCAATAGCCGTCTTCGGCATTCCCGCCGTGAAGGGCGTGGAATTCGGCGAAGGCTTCGGCGCAGCGGCGCTGAAGGGAAGCGAAAACAACGACGCCTTCGAGATCCGGGACGGCAAGGTCTGCTTAAAGACCAACCATTGCGGCGGCATTCTGGGCGGCATTACGACGGGCAGTCCCATCGTGGTGCGGGCCGCCTTTAAACCCACGCCTTCCATCGCGAAGGAGCAGGAGACGGTTAATCTAAAGACCATGGAAAACTGCACGATCTCCGTTCCGGGGCGGCACGACCCCTGCATCGCACGCAGAGCTGTTCCCGCGGTGGAATCCGCGGTGGCGATCGCGGTGCTGGACGCGCTGCTGGAACAGGGCAAATATCAGGCATACAACGGGTAAGACAGGAGAAGCACATGGAACTCAAGGATTACAGAGATAAGATCAATGGAATCGACGAACAGATGGTCCGTCTCTTCGAAGAGCGGATGGAGGTGTCCGCTGAGATCGCAAAATACAAGAAGGAGAACCGTCTTCCGATCTACGACGGCGCGCGGGAGCGCAGCAAGCTGAAAGCGGTCAACGAGCAGCTTCCCGAGCACCTGCAGGACTACGGCCTGTCCCTGTATTCTCTGCTGATGGACCTTTCGAAGACCTATCAGCACCGGGTGGCAGGGGAGAGCAGCGAGATCGTCGATCAGATCGAAAAGGCCATTCAGAATACAGCTCCTCTGTTTCCGGAAAAGGCGGTCGTCGCCTGCCAGGGCGTGGAGGGCGCCTATTCCCAGACGGCGGCGGAAAAGCTGTTCAAATACGCGAACATCTTCTTCTTCGACAGTTTCGATGCGGTCTTCTCCGCCATTGAAAATGGCCTGTGCCGCTACGGCGTGCTGCCGGTGGAAAACTCCACGGCGGGCACCGTCAACCGGGTGTACGATCTGATGCTGCAGCACCACTTCCACATCGTGCGCAGCGTGCGCGTCAAGATCGACCACAATCTTCTCGTCAAGCCCGGTACGAAGCTGCAGGACATCCGGGAAGTGTATTCCCACGAGCAGGCCATCTCCCAGTGCCGCGGCTTCCTGTCCGGCCTGTCCGGCGTGAAGGCCGTTCCCGTGGAGAACACGGCGGTGGCGGCCAAGATCGTGGCGGCTTCAGAGCGCAGCGATGTGGCGGCGATCTCTTCCCGCAGCTGCATGGAGCTGTACGGACTCACCTGCCTAAAGCCCTCGGTCCAGGACAGCAGCAACAACTACACCCGTTTCGTCTGCATTGCGAAGGATCCGGAGATCTATCCCGGCGCGGACCGCACCTCCCTGATGATGGTGCTGCCTCATACGCCCGGTTCTCTGTACAAGGTTCTTTCCCGTTTCTACGCCCTGGGCATCAACCTGAACAAGCTGGAATCCCGCCCGCTGCCGGACCGCAACTTCGAATTCATGTTCTATTTCGACCTGGAGAATTCCGTGTATTCGCCCCGGTTCACGCAGCTGATGGCGGATATGGACAGCATCGCGGAGGAATTCATCTATCTGGGCAGCTACAGCGAGATCGTATAGGAGGAGACCATGCGAAAATGCGGATTGCTGGGGGAAAAACTGGGGCACAGCTATTCTCCCGAGATCCACGCCCTGCTGGGCGATTACGAATACGAACTGTACGAAAAGACCCCTGCGGAGGCGGAGGTCTTTCTTCGCCATGGGGAATTCGACGGACTGAACGTTACGATCCCCTATAAAAAGACGGCGGCGGCGCTGTGCACGGATCTGAGCCCGGCGGCCCGGAAACTGGGCAGCGTCAACACGATCGCGGTGCGCACCGCGGAAGACGGCAGCCGCATCCTCTACGGTGACAATACGGACTATGCGGGCTTTCTTTCTCTCGTAAAGAAGAGCCGCGTTGCCGTAAAGGGCTGCAAATGCCTGGTCCTGGGCAGCGGCGGCGCTTCGGTAACGGTGAAGGCTGTGCTGGAGGATCTGGGGGCGGGGGAGACCGTCGTTATCTCCCGCAGCGGAGCCGACAATTACGAGAATTTGCAGAAACACGAAGATGCGGAGCTCATCGTCAACACGACGCCTGTGGGCATGTATCCGGGCAACGGCGTTAAACCCCTGGATCTGAAGACGTTTCCGCATCTGAAGGCCCTGTTCGACATCGTCTATAACCCGGCCAGAACGGCCCTGATGCTGCAGGCGGAGGAACTGGGCGTTCCTGCCTTCGGCGGTCTGTATATGCTGGTGGCGCAGGCGGAAGCGGCGGGCCGCATCTTTACCGCGGATGACCCGGCCCATCCGGCCATGGATCCGCTGCAGTCGGCGGCAGACGTGCAGCGCATCTACGATCTTCTGAAGGACCGGCAGGAAAACATCGTCCTCATCGGCATGCCCGGCTGCGGCAAGACGTCCGTGGCGAAGGTACTGGCGGAACGGACGGACCGGCCTCTGTACGACGCGGACGAGGAGATCGAAAAGCGCACGGGCAAGCTTATTCCCGAGATCTTCGCCGAAGGCGGGGAAGTGGGCTTCCGCAGGTTGGAGACGGAAGTGCTGGCGGACCTGGGGAAACTGTCCGGGGTCATTCTTTCCACCGGAGGCGGCTGCGTGACCCGTCCGGAGAACTACCCGCTGCTGCACCAGAACGGCCGCATCATCTGGATCCAAAGGGATCTGGAGCTTCTGGCGAAAGAGGGCAGACCCATCTCGCTGTCGAAAGACATAAATCAGATTTATGTAGAGCGGAAAGAACTGTATGAAACGTTCGCAGACACCGCCGTTGTTAACAGCGGAACGCCTGCCGAATGCGCGGAGAAGATACTATGAAGCTGCTTATCATCAACGGACCGAACATCAACATGCTGGGCATCCGGGAACCGGGCGTCTACGGCACGCAGAACTATCAGGCACTGCTGGATCTGGTTGCAGAGACCGCGGAAGAGGAGGGTCTGGAGGCCGCGTGTTTCCAGTCTAACCACGAAGGTGCCATCGTCGACCGGATCCAGGAAGCCTATGGAAAGATCGACGGCATCGTCATCAATCCTGCCGCCTACACCCATACCAGCATTGCCATTCTGGATGCACTCAAAGCCGTCTCCATCCCTGCGGTGGAGGTGCACATCTCCGACGTGGACAGCCGGGAGGATTTCCGTCAGATCTCCTACGCCGGCATGGCATGCGAAAAGCGCATCGCGGGGCAGGGCATAGACGGCTACCGGCAGGCCATGATCTATCTGAAGGAGAAGTACGGAAAAGCGTAAAACAGCAACACAGGAACTGTTTTCTATGGTAAACTGTACATACGTTATTTTTCCAAAAAACCCCGAAAGAGAGGACCAACAATGAGCAAAGAACTGACTCTTCGCGATAGAATGAAGCAATACGAGACCGTCACCAAGAACTGGCTCACCCTGCGCACCCCGAAGGTCGTCCGCCTGGACATGAAGGGCGGCGCAAGTTTCTGCAAGGGATTCGAACAGCCCTTCGACGATCTCTTCTCCCGCTGCATGATGAAGACCGCACAGGAACTGTGTCAGCAGATCCCCGGCGCCGTCTTTGCCTACACCCAGTCCGATAAGATCTCTCTGGTGCTGAACGACGTAACGGAAAACGACAAGACCGAGAGCTGGTGCGACGGCTGCGTCAACAAGATGGTCGCGCTGTCCGCTTCCATGGCGACCCTGGCCTTCAACAAGGCCTACGCCGAGGAAGTCTCCAAGCTCCATGATGTGGAACTGGACAAGATCTACGGTCCGAAGCAGTGGACGGCCGCTTTCGACAGCCGCGCGTTCTGCCTGCCCGACATCTGGGAAGTCCGCAACTATATCCTGTGGTGCCAGCAGGAAGCCGCTGCCAACAGCGTACAGCTGGCCGGCGCTGCGGAATTCGGCGCGAAGGAAGTCGAAGGAAAGAATCCCGAGACGATCAAGAAGATGCTGGAGGAAAAGGGCAAGAAGTGGGAAGACTATCCCGAGCGCTTCCGCAGAGGCTGCCTCATCGGCCCTGCCAAGCTCAAGAGCACCGCGCTGGACATGAAGCTGGGCGAGGTGAAGGAGATCATCCGCAAGTCCTGGGAAGCCGTCGGCACGCCCGATTTCGCGGAGAATTCCGACATCCTGAAGAAGTTCTTCGAGAGAAAGTAAACGATAAGGGAAAGACCAGGGTCCGGCTGTGCCGGGCCCTGTTTTTAAGAGAGGCAGTGGAACATGCGGGCTTGGGATAACATGGGACGAAAGAACCGTCCCCGTTGTCCCTTTTTTCATTTTTGATATAATAGAGCCATGGATAAGCATCTTGATTTTAACAATACATCGGGTCTTAAGATCTTCTTCTCTTACTACCCGGCTCATTGGAAACTGTTCCTGATCGATATCGCCAGCGCCTTTTGCGTTTCGGCTATCGACTTGGCGTTTCCCTACGTGTCGCGGCTTTCGATGCAGCGGTTTATTCCGGAGAACAATTTCCGGGCGTTCTATACCGTCATGTTCATCTGCATTGCGGCGTATCTGCTCAAAGGTGTGTTCTATTACATCGTAACGCGCTGGGGGCACATGTTCGGCGCCAGGGTGGAGGCGGACATGCGCCGGGACGTCTTCTCCCACATGCAGACGCTGTCGTTTTCGTATTATGACGTGAACCGCACAGGAAAGCTGATGTCGAGGGTCACGACGGATCTGAACGAGATCGCGGAGCTGGCGCACCACGGTCCGGAGGACGTGGTGCTGTCCTTGCTCACGATCCTCGGCGCCATCGCCATCATGTTTACGATCGAGCCGCGCCTTGCCCTCATCATGCTCATCCTGGTGCCTTCGCTGGCTGTGCTCGTCATGATGCGGCGCCGCCACATGAAGATCGCCCAGATCGCCGTCAAGGCGAAGATGGCGGAGATCAACGCCTCCATCGAATCGTCGCTCTCCGGCATGCGCACGGCCAAAGCCTTCGCGAACGAGGACTCCGAGATCTCCAAATTCGGGAAAGCCAACGTGGAATACGTAAAGGCGAGGGGGGAGTCCTTCCGCCAGCTGGCGATCTTCCACGGCATTTCCGAGACCGCAACGTCCATCTTGCCCGTCGCTGTCGTCGCGGCAGGCGGTTATTTCATCATGAAGGGAACGCTGGACTACATCGGCCTGATGACGTTTACGCTGTACGTCTCCACGTTTACGACGCCCATCAAAAAGCTCGTCAACTTTATGGAGCAATACATGGCCGGTACTGCCGGTTTTTCCCGCTTCCTCGAACTCATGCGCACGCAGCCCCTCATCCAGGACGCGCCGGATGCGGAGGAACTGACGGACGCAAAAGGGCATATCGAATTTAAGGACGTATCCTTCCATTACGATACCGGCAGCGGCAGGGAGATCCTGTCCCACGTGGATCTGGAGATCCTGCCGGGCCAGAAGATCGCCTTTGTCGGCACGTCCGGCAGCGGCAAGACAACGATGTGCCAGCTCATCCCGAGGTTTTACGACGTTACGGGCGGCCGCGTGCTGGTGGACGGCAGGGACGTTCGGCGGGTCACGCAGAAATCGCTGCGCGACCAGATCGGCATCGTGCAGCAGGATGTGTTCCTGTTTGCCGATACCGTCATGGAGAATATCCGCTACGGCAGGCCGGACGCCACGGACGAAGAAGTGATGGCGGCAGCGGAATACGCGGAGATCCATGTGGATATCTGCGACATGCCCGACGGGTACGATACTTACGTGGGCGAACGGGGTGTGATGTTGTCCGGCGGTCAGAAACAGCGCGTTTCCATCGCCCGCGTCTTCCTGAAGAATCCGCCCATCGTCATTCTGGACGAAGCCACCAGCGCCCTGGACAGCGTTACGGAAGCCCATATCCAGGACGCCTTCGACAAGCTGTGCGAAGGCCGCACCGGCATCGTCATCGCCCACCGGCTCTCTACGGTCAGAAACAGCGACCGCATCGCCGTGCTGCAGGGCGGCCGCATCGCGGAGCTCGGCAGCCACGAGGAACTCATGGCGCTGGACGGCGAATACGCAAGGCTGGTCCGCGCCCAGGAGCATATAGGAGAAACGCTATGAAGCAACGCATTCTCAGTTTTCTTTTGATCGCTGCTCTGCTGCTGAGCGGCGTTTCCGTCTTTGCGGACACCGAAGCGGAAGGGACGCACATCCGCATCCTCTTTACCAGCGACATGCACGATTATTATCTGCCGGACAAGGGCGGCGCTGCCCGGATGAAGACCCTCATCGACATGTATTCGGATGAAAATACCCTGGTGCTGGACGCCGGCGACTTCTCCATGGGGACGCTGCTGGGCGCCGGCTATGCGACGGATGCGTACGAAATGAGGCTGATGGGCGCCATGGGCATCCAGGCCACCACCTTCGGCAACCACGAGTGGGACTTCGGCCCGGAAGGCGTCTGCGCCATGCTGAGCGCAGCCCATGCGTCCGGCGATGCGCTGCCGGAGCTTGTGGCATCTTCTCTGGGGTTCGAGGGAACGCTCACCGAACAGCAGGAGATGATCCGCGAACGGTTCGACAACGGGCAGATCAAGGATGCTGTCATCTTCGACGGCATCGGAGGAAAGCGGATCGCCGTCTTCGGCGTCATGGGCTACGATTCGGTGGAGTGCGCTCCCACCAGCGGGCAGGACTGGGTCGATTACAAAGCGGCTGCCAAAAAGATGGTCGAAAAACTGCAGCCGGATGCGGATGTGATCGTCTGCCTGTCCCACAGCGGCACGAACGGGGACGGGGAGACCGGCGAGGATATCGATCTGGCGAAGGAAGTCCCGGGCATCGATGTGATCATCAGCGGTCATACGCATACGACGTATGCGCAGCCTGTCCTCGTCGGCGACACCATCCTGGGCAGCTGCGGCGAATACAACCATTATCTCGGGCTGATGGATCTTCTCATAGGAGAAGACGGCAGCGTTGCCCTGGAAGAGTATAAACTCATCCCCTGCGATACCTCCGTGCCGGAAGATCCCTATATCGCCATGCTTGTGGACAAGTTCCAGGAGGAGATCTCGGAAGGGTATCTGGCGGATACCGGCTATACCTTCGACGAGCCCATCTGCCACAGCAATTTCGACATGATCTCCCTAGACGAGATGTATGCGACGCATCAGGAATATACCACCGGCAACATGATCGCCGACGCCTATCTCTACGAGGCGAAGCAGCACGGCATCACCGATATCGACGTGGCACTGGTGGGCCTCGGTACCATCCGGGGCTCCGTCATGGAAGGGGACCTGACCGCGGCAGATGCTTTCGAGATCTGCTCGCTTGGCGTCGGCAGCGACGGCTCTGCGGGTCATCCGCTGCTGTGCGCCTACGTTACCGGTAAAGAATTAAAGCTGCTGACGGAGCTGGATGCCTCCCTGGGGCCTGCGGTCTCTTCCATCAAGATGAGCTACGCCGGGCTGAACTACCGGTTCAACACGAAGCGGATGCTGCTGGACCGGGTCACCAGCGTAGGCCTTTCCCGCAGCGGCGGCATGCTGGAACTCATCGAGGACGACATGCTGTATAAGGTCTGCTGCAACATGTACGCAGCCAACATGCTGGGGATGCTCAACAGCCTTACGAAGGGCATCCTGTCCATTACGCCCAAGAACGCGGACGGTACGCCGGTCGAAGATCTGTACACCTGCGCGCTGCTGGATGAAGATGGCAGGGAGATTAAAGAGTGGGTGGCTCTCGCGGACTACTGGTCGTCGTTCCGTACCGGCGATTCCGGGCTTCCTGAGGTGCCTCTGATGTATTCGGCGCCCCAGAACCGCAAGGTGAAATACGAAGAAGGGGGCTTTGCCCGGATCGAGAATCCCGGCACGGTGACCCTGGCAGCCCTCGGCGCTGCGGCCGCCTTACTGATCCTGATCGTCGTTATCGTTCTTCTTATCCGCAGAGCGGTGCTCCGAAGAAGAGAACGGCTGGCGCGGGCGGGGAGATCCTGATGCGCAGCCTTTGGATCGGCGCAGCCTGTGTCTGCGTATGTCTCATTCCGTTCGTCTGCGGCCTGCTGTGGCGCAAAAAAATAGGCGCCATGCGTCCCATCGGATTCGGCATGCTCGGCTTTTTTGCCTTTTCCGCCATCATCGAGACGGTGTTCGTGCTCTTCTTCCTGAGCGCCGCCGGCCCCGTTACCAGAGCCTTGAACGCCAGCCCCATCCGTTTGGTGATGTTTTCGTGTCTGTGCGCCGGCTTTTTTGAAGAGTTGGGACGGTACTGGATCTACCAGAACGGTCTGCAGAACTGCGAAGGGAGACTCGTTCCTGTGGGCTATGCAGTCGGCCATTTCGGCGCGGAGATCGTCATTCTGACGGTCTATCCGCTGCTTTCCCGGGCACCGGAAGTGTTCGGCGCGCTGCAGGCCAGCGTCGTGGTCTACGAGCGGCTGGCGGCCTGTGCGGGTCACACGGCGCTTTCCGTCCTGGTCTGGGATGCCTTCCGCCGCAGGGACAAGAAAGGGCTCGCGGCACCCATACTGATTCATGCCGTCTGCGATGCGCCGCTGGGGATGCTGCGCTACGGCCTGCTGGGAGAGAGGACTGCGGAACTGCTGTTCGGACTGTTTGTTACAGCTTTGTGTATTTTTGCGGTTCGGACTTGGCGCAGGCTGCCTGCCGGTGCTATGATAAGTGCGTAAGGAAAGAGAAAGGGGGACTTTCTATGAACCGCGAAGAGAAATGCAAGGGAAAGAAGATGCTGTGGAACCTGCTGAAGGTCCTGCTGATCTGGTGCGCTGCCGTTTCGGTCCGCAAGACGCAGGAGGCAAACAGGGCAGCAAAAATGCGCAGAGAAGCAAGAGCTAACGCTGCGCAGGAATGGGAATTCGACCGGGTCTATCCCGGCGCTCTCAGAGACCGCTAATCGCCGAAATAGGCGCTTAACACACATTGAACGGCCGCATTGACGGCCTTTGCGTCCGGCTCTCCGTTTTCCGCAAGGACGAGGTATCCGCTGTGGAAACCGGAGAGTTTTTCTATTTCCGAAGTATCGCCGGGGAGGTGCTCCGTATCCACATAGCGGAAGGGGCCTTCTTCGCCGGTAAAGAGCTCCAGGACGGCTTTTCCAGTGAAGGAATCGTATTCCAGGTGGTACTGGTCTTCGTAGGCGGAAACGGGAAGCAGCCCCGCATCCATCTGGGCCTGGGAGGAGAACGTGCCTTTCTTAAAGGAACAGCCCTTCGTCAGGATCTTTCGCTGCCCGGCTTTGAAGAGGAATCCTTCGTGCATGGCGATGTCGTGGTAGGGAAGGAAGGTGCATTTCCAGGCGATGCGCGCCAGCTGCTTTACGTCGTCCGCGTTGTGGAGCAGGATCGTTTCCTTGGCGGAGGCGTCTTTCGTCTGCAGATAGTAGTTGTACAGGGGGATGCAGTCGCCGCCCGGGATCTCGTCGGTGCGTTTTACGGCCAGCCCCATGGCTTCCTCCACGGATTTCTGGGACATGCTTTTCATGGAAGGGGCAGCCGGCCAGTATTTCTTCAGCCAGCGGTACAGATCCACGCTCCAGAGCAGGGGCATTTTCTCGATCAGGCCGTATTTTACGGCGCGGCGGTGCAGGAACGGCAGGTCGAAGGTATCGCCGTTGTAGGTAACGACGGCATCGGCCGCGGCGACCCGCTCCAGCGCCTCTTCCACGACCCGTTTTTCATCCGCCGGATCTTCCGTAAAGTTCTGCCAGACTTCTCCCAGAGAACTGCAGAATCCAGCATTGATGATGCTGTCTCGGGAGTGGAACAGACCCGTCGTTTCGATGTCGAATACGGTGGTATTTAAGTCTTTCAAATAATAGCTGTTAAACATATCTGAATTATAGCAGAAAACAAAAGACGCTGCAGGGGGGCAGCGTCTTTTGTTCAAAAGGGGTATTGGGACTAGAGATCTGTAATGGCTATCGGGGGGATAGCCACTTACATAAAGTCTACACAAGTATTTACAACTTTACAAGGTTTTCATCGCAAACTTTTTTGAAAATTTTTTTGTTGCGCCGATTGGATTGCGAACCATTTCACAATGGGGTAAACTTAAGATGTATGTGAACATAATCCTGATTATGGATGTTCGGATATGGTTGGAAAGAACGAGCGTCAGTTATTTATTTGAGGAGGAAGAATAATGACACCCGAAGTATCAAAGAACCCCAACATTGCCAAGAGAGTCGAAGAGATCGCACTGGAACTGGCTCAGGTCAGAAGCGTCGTCGACACTCCGGGCGAGCTCGATGCCGCCAATAAGGTCTATGAGATCTTTTCCCGCATGGACTATTGGAAAGAGCACCCCGAAAACCTGTATTTTGTTCCCGTAAAGAACGATCCCCTCGGCAGAAAGAGCTGCACCGCTATTCTGGAAGGTAAGAAGGGCAATTCCAAGAAGGCTGTCATCATGATCGGCCACATCGACCATGTCGGCATCTCCGACTACGGCAATCTGCAGGAATATTCCAACAGCCCCTTCGAACTGATGGAAAAGTTCAAGGAGATCGAACTGCCGCCCTCCGCGAAGAGAGACCTGGAGTCCGGCGAATATATCTTCTGCCGCGGTCTGTTCGACATGAAGACCGGCGATGCAGCGATCATGGCCGTCATGGAAGACATCTCCAAGCATCTGGACGAGTTCGAAGGCAACCTGATCTTCTCCGGCGTATGCGATGAAGAAGGCAACTCCGGCGGCGTTCTCAACTGCGACGAGGATTATGTCCGTCTCGCGGAAGAGAGAGGCTACGAATATCTGGCCATGCTGGATGCCGACTACATCACCGAAGAATACGAAGGTGACCCGAACAAGTACATCTACATCGGCACCGTCGGCAAGACCATGCCTACCTTCTACATCGTAGGTAAGGAAACCCACGTAGGCGAATCCTTCAAGGGTCTCGACCCCAACCAGATCGCTGCCGCGATCACGACCAGGATCAACCTCAACCCTGAATTCGCAGACGTAGCGGACGGCGAAGTCGCACTGCCTCCCATCACCCTGAAGCAGAGAGACCTCAAGACCGAATACTCCGTACAGACCGCCAAGGCTGCTACGATCTATTTCAACTATGCTACGCACTGCAGCACCCCCGAGATCATTCTGGACAAGATGATCAAGGCCGGTCAGGAATGCTTCCAGGAAGTCATCGACACGCTGAACGAACGCTATAAGAAGTTCTGCGAGATGGCTCACAGAGATTACACCAAGCTGCCCTGGGTCGCCCGCACCATGAGCTTCGACCAGCTGATGGATGCTGTCCGCAAGGAAGTTCCCAACCTGGACGAACTGGTAAAGACCAAGGCAGAAGAGCTGATGAAGACCAATATGGACTCCAGAGACCGCAGCACCGCGATCTGCGCTTACGTGCACGAGATGTGGAGCGACCGCGATCCCGTCCTCATCGTTTACTTCTCCAGCCCGTATTATCCGCACGTCTTTATCGAAGGCAGCAGCCAGAAGGATAAGAACCTGATCGCCGCCGTCGAAAAGGCCGTTAACGAGGCAAAGACCGATTATCAGATCGGCTACAAGAAGTTCTTCCCGTACATCTCCGACCTGTCCTATGCGGCAGTGCCCGACGAGACCGTCGTAGAGACCTTCAAGTCCAACATGCCCGGCTACGGCATCACCTACGATCTGCCCTTCGATACGATCAAGAAGCTCAATCTGCCCGTACTGGACATCGGCGCCTTCGGCAAGGATGCCCACAGATGGACCGAAAGAATCGAGAAGAAATTCTCCTTCAACGTTACACCGGAACTGATCTACCGCACGTTGCTCAACCTGCTGGAGATCTCCAAATAGGCACGTATTTTAAAACATTCAAGAGGTGAAACATGAAACAGAAAATCGACAAACTGTTTATCAACGGCAAGATCTACACCTTCATCGAGGAGAACGATACGGTGGAAGCAGTAGCGGTCAACAAGGGCTACATCATCTGGACCGGTCTTACCAAGAACGCTCTGGAGAAGTTCGACCCCGCTGAGACCATCGACCTTGAAGGCAAGGCCATGGAACCCTCCATGGGCGACTCCCACCTGCACTTCTACGCTTATAACCAGACCCTGTTCACCGTAGACCTGGGCGGCATCACCACCAGAGCGGAAGCATGGGCCAAGTTGAAGGCAAAGTGCGCCGAAGTTCCTGCCGGCACCTGGGTCAAGGGATCTAACTACGACCAGTCCAAGTGGACGGATATGGATGTGGACAGAATGCCCACCGCAGACGATCTGGACCTGGTCTCCACCGAACACCCTGTCATCATCAAGAGATGCTGCCTGCACGAAGTTTCCGCGAACCATAAGGCTCTGGAAGTCGCCGGCATCGGCAAGGGCTACGTCTTCGGCGAAGGCGGCCTCGTAGAACTGGATGAGAACGGCTATCCCAACGGTGTCATCCGCGAACAGGCTTCCAAGATCTTCGACGATATCGTACCCGATCCTCTTACTGATAAGACCGTCCGCGAGCAGACCATGGAGAAGACCTTCAAGCATGTTTCCAGCGTCGGCGTTACCATGATGGATACCTATGCCGCCAAGATCTGGAACTTCTTCGAAGATCCCGACGTCTACGAAAATCTGGACAAGAAGGGCAAGCTGCCCGTCCGTATGAGAGTCTGCCTCGAAGAGATGTACGACAAGCCCATTCTCACCGAGCAGGAGAAGGCTGACCCCTACAGAAAGGTCGACTACGGCACCTTCAAGAGCTTCACCGATGGCTCCTTCGGCGCCAGATCCGCTGCGCTGCTGGAAGACTACGACGACGATCCCGGCAACAAGGGTATCCTCGTCATCTCCCAGGACGCTCTGAACGAGAGGATCTATCAGGCATATAAGCACGGTCTGCAGCCCGCGACCCACTGCATCGGCGACGCCGGTACCGAAGCCTGCCTGCAGGCCATCGAATACACCGTCAAGAGATGCATCGAAGAAGACGGCTACACCATGGCAGAGATCATGAAGGGACCGAAGTTCCGTGTTATTCACGCACAGCTCGTTCACCCCGATCAGCTGGAGAGATTCAAGAAGGTTCCCGTGATCTTCGATATCCAGCCCGTATTCCTGAACACCGACCTGCACTGGATCGACGAACGTATCGGAAGCAGATCCGAAGATGCCTACACCTGGAAGAAGTACCTGGAGAACGGCATCATCTGCACCGGCGGTTCCGACTGCCCGGTAGAGAGCTACAATCCGTGGCCCGGCATCTGGGGCGCCGTCAACAGGACCGATCCTCTGTTCCCGGACGAACCCGCATGGGGACCCCAGGAAAAGCTGTCCAAGTTCCAGGCTGCCTGCCTGTACTCCAAGTACATGGCTTACGGCAACCAGATGGAGAGATATTTGGGCACCATCGAGCCGGGTAAGTTCGCCGACATGATCGTCACCGACAGAGACTGGCTCAACGGTCCGGACGACGACATCCTGAACGTTAAGGTCCTGAAGACCTATCTGGCAGGAGACGAAGTCTACTCCGCAGAGTAATCTGCATCCACGCTTCAGTTAAGGCATCAGACGGCCCGTCCGCATCGCGGGCGGGCCTATTTGGAAGGAGATCCCATGAATCTTGATTCTTTCGAAAAAGTAAAAAAGCTCACGACTGAAATGGTCAACATCCCCTCCATCAACCATGCGGGCGACGGAGGCGAGGCAAAAGTCGCAAAATATGTGCACGATTTCTATGCGAAGATGCCGTATTTCCAGGAACATCCCGACCAGAACTACATCTTCGGCAATCTGGAAGAACCCGACCGTCAGAACAACATCTGCTATCTGAAGGGCACGAAGGGCAATTCCAACCGCTGCGTCATCATGATCGGCCATATCGACACCGTTGGCGTGGACGACTACGGCACCTTCTGGGAGAAGGCGTTCCGTCCCGACCTGCTGCCCGAGCAGTTCCTGTCCATGAAGGTTCCCCAGGAAGTCATCGATGACATCA
This sequence comes from Bacillota bacterium, assembly GCA_017626845.1. Classification (GTDB taxonomy): domain Bacteria; phylum Bacillota; class Clostridia; order Peptostreptococcales; family Anaerovoracaceae; genus RUG11894. The sequence goes on along the minus strand of JAGAHX010000059.1, from coordinate 635 downwards.
AGTCCGGCGAATTCATGTTCGGCCGCGGCGCGCTGGACATGAAGAGCGGTGTGGCGGGTCACATGACCATCATGGAATACTTCGCCAACCATCTGGACGAACTGGACGGCTACGTGATGCACGTTGCCGAATGCGACGAAGAGGATATGTCCGGCGGCATTATCGCGGCCCTGGACGAAATGGTAAAGATCAAGAAGAAGGAGGGGCTGCAGTACATCGCCTGCATCAATGCCGACTACTCCACGAACTACAACCCCGGCGACGAGAACCGCTACATCTACTACGGCTGCATCGGCAAGACCCTGCCCAGCTATGTGGTGTTCGGCAAGGAGGCCCACGTAGGCCAGTCCTTCGCCGCGCTGGATCCGAACCTGCTGCTGGCGGAGATCACCAGAAAGATCTCCCTCAACGTGGACTACTCCGACATCGCTTACGGCGAGATCTGCGTGCCGCCCATTTCCCTGAAGCAGGCGGACACCAAGGTCGGCTACACCGTGCAGACGGCGTTGGTCGCCTACGGCTACTATAACTACTTCACCCACGGCATGACCCCGACCCAGGTGCTCTACAACGCCAAGCAGGTCGCGATCGACGCCATGGACGACGTTATCAAATACCTGAACAGACAGTACATG